>NZ_JBVHHL010000001.1:0-292276 GCF_055561075.1 Streptomyces sp. NPDC022910 | reverse complement strand
GTTTTTGTCCCATAATCAACTCAAAAAAAAAAAACCCCCCCCCCACCCCCCACCCCCCCCCCCCCCCGCCCCCCCCCCCCGGGGGCGCGCCCCCCCCCCCCCCCCCCCAAACCACACAACCTCAACGAGCCGGAGACTTGCCACCCCTCTCGTCCACTCCACCGCGGCGCTCTCCTCGCGGGGCAGCACGGCGTTGACTTCTGGACCGAGCCAGCCGAACCATTAACGCTGATCATCAGTGGGCGGTCCATCTGGGCCACGCCAGCCCGAAACGAAGGCCAACAGGCGAGCAGCCAACACGTCCGGCTGGAACCCGCCGTCGGGGTCTGGATCCCACGGGCGGACTCCCGACACTACGAACGGCGGACCGCCGGCGATCAGCCGGCTTGAGCCGCGTCCGCAGTACGTACTTCCAGTCGGTCTCAGGTGCTTCGGGCCCCTCAGAGCAACTGCTGGCCGAAGAACGGAACCGGTTCAGAGGTCAGCCGCAACGGCACCACTCCGTCAGGCCACTTCACTCTCCAGCGCATGGTGAGCGGGGGTCAGCCGAACTACTCAGGCGTGCCTTGAGACGACATCGCCTCCAAGCTGCCATGGCAGGCGAGGTGGGCACCTGGGTGAAAGTCATGCGCGAACAAGGCCGCCGTGAAGGCGAACCCCGCGGTTACGACGGCATCCGCCGCTACCTCTTCACACTGCAGCCCGTGCTCACCGCCTGGGCCGCCGCCGGGGGCGTCACCTCACTCAGGGAAATTACGAAAGACCAGGTCGAGAATGCTGTAAAAGACCTGTCCGGCTACGCCCGCCGAGGCACCGCGATCGCGCTGCGGAGCCTGTTCCGCGCGTTGAAGCGCGAGGGGACGATCTTCCGCAACCCCGCCCGCAATCTCCCGGTCGGTGACCTCAAGGGCATCCCGAAGTCCATTCCCTCCGACCGCTTGATGGGACTGCTCGACCACGCCGGAACGCCACTCGGATCGACCACGCCGGAACGCCACTCGGACGCTTCGTCGTCGCCCTGAGCGCAATCCACGCTCTGCCCGGACACGAGATCCGGACCCTGCACACGACCGGCCTGGACCTCTCCCGCGGCACCCTTGAAGTCCGACGCGGCCTGCTGCGCCACACCCTGTACCTGGAGGAGCTCACCCACCAGCTCGCCGTCGATTGGACCGTCTACCGTCATCGGCGCTGGCCCGTCTCGACCAACCCTCATCTCCTCGTCAGCCAGAAGACCGCAGCCGATCCCGACCATCCGCCCGTCAGCGCCGGCCTGCTGAGTGGACACCTCCCCCGAGGGCTGACACTGAGCGGCCTGCGGCAAGACCGCATCCTCAACGAAGCTGCCGAGAGCGCCGATCCCCTCCGCCTGATGCGCTTGTTCGGCATCACCGAGCAGACCGCCATGCGCTACGTCACCGCCGCGCACCCCGAAAGCACTGCCAAGCTGCCCCGGTAGTGGCAAGGCGCGGGCCGGTCCCAGGAGCTCCCGGACCGGCCCGCGGCCCTGCGTGGGTCAGGCGGAGACCGCGGCGGGCTGCGGCTCGGCCTGCGCCGCGGTGCGGGCGGCGAGGTAGCGCTCTGCGTCCAGGGCTGCGGCTGCGCCGGTGCCGGCGGCGGTGATGGCCTGGCGGTAGGTGTGGTCGACGACGTCGCCGGCGGCGAACACCCCGGGCAGACTCGTACGCGTCGTCGGGGCGGCGACGGTGATGTAGCCCTCGGCGTCGAGGTCGAGCTGCCCGGTGAACAGCTCGGTGCGCGGGTCGTGGCCGATGGCAATGAACAGGCCCGTGACGTCCAGGTCGCGGGTGGCGCCGGTGAGGACGTCGCGCAGAACGACGCCGCCGAGCATGCCGTTCGTCTCCTTGATCTCGGCGATCTCGCTGTCGAAGGAGAAGGAGATCTTGTCGTCTGCGAAGGCCCGGTCCTGCATGACCTTGGAGGCGCGCAGGGTGGAGCGGCGGTGGACGACGGTGACCGACTTCGCGAAGCGGGTGAGGAAGGTGGCTTCTTCCATGGCGGTGTCGCCACCGCCGACCACGGCGATGTCGCGGTCACGGAAGAAGAACCCGTCGCAGGTCGCGCACCATGAGACGCCCCGTCCGGACAGCTCGTCCTCGTTCGGCAGGCCGAGCTTGCGGTAGCCGGATCCGGTCGCGATGATCACGGTCTTCGCGCGGTGGACGGTGCCGGCCGAGTCGGTCAGCAGCTTGATGTCGCCGGCGAGATCGACGGACACGATGTCGTCGTCGATCATCTCGGCGCCGAACTTCTCGGCCTGGGCCCGCATGTTGGCCATCAGTTCGGGGCCGTCGATGCCGTCGGGGAAGCCGGGGAAGTTCTCGACCTCGGTCGTGGTGGTCAGCGAGCCGCCGACGAAGATGGAGCTGCCGAAGAGCAGGGGCCTCAGCTGGGCGCGGGCGGTGTAGAGGGCGGCGGTGTATCCAGCGGGGCCGGAGCCGATGACGATGACCTCGCGTATCACGTTGGTCACGCCTCCTGCTGGGCGTCGATCTCGGCGATCAGGGCCTCGATACGGGTCTTGATCTCGTCGCGGATGGGGCGGACGGCCTCGACGCCCTTGCCGGCCGGGTCCTCCAGGGCCCAGTCGAGGTACTTCTTGCCCGGGAAGATGGGGCAGGCGTCGCCGCAGCCCATCGTGATGACGTAGTCGGACGCCTGCACGGCCTCGGTGGTGAGGATCTTCGGCTTGGCCGCGGAGATGTCGATGCCGACTTCCTTCATAGCCTCGACCGCGGCGGGGTTGACCTGGTCGCCCGGGATGGAGCCGGCGGAGCGGACCTCGATCCGGTCGCCCGCGAGGTGGCTGAGGAATCCGGCGGCCATCTGCGAGCGGCCGGCGTTGTGGACGCAGACGAACAGCACGGAGGCGAGCGGGCTGGAGGACATCGGTTTTTCCTTCGTCAGTGGATCAAGCAGGTGGTGCGGGATCGGATACGGGGTTCAGGTGCTCGGCAGGGAGGCGAGCAGTTCGGTGATGTGGGCGTCGATCTCGTCGCGGATGCCGCGGACGACGGCGATCGGCGCACCCTCGGGGTCGGTCACGGGCCAGTCCAGGTAGCGGCGGCCGGGCACGATGGGGCAGGCGTCGCCGCAGCCCATGGTGATCACGATGTCGGCGGCCTGGACGACCTCGTCGGTCAGTGGCTTGGGAAATGCCTCGGTCAGGTCGATTCCGGCCTCGGTGAGGACCTGGGCGACGACCGGCTCAACTTCAGCGGCCGGGCGCGTGCCCGCGGAGGAGACGACCACATGCCCGCCGGCGCGATGGGCGAGGAGTGCGGCGGCCATCTGGGAGCGGCCGGCGTTGTGCCTGCACACGAACAGCACCCGCGGTAGACCGCTGCCCGGGGCGCCCTCGATGTGGGCGAGCGCGTCCAGTCGCTCGGTGGCCAGGTGCTCGGTGAGCACCACGAGGTGGGTGCGTATGCGGGCCTCGGCGGCGAGGCGCTCGTAGGAGTCGGTGACCAGGCGACGCTGAATGGTCTCCGGCGAGAAGTGCCCGCGGTAGCGCAGGGCGAGGCGGGCGATACCGGCCGCAGGCGCTCGTCGGGCAGGACAGGGGGCGGGGATGCGGTCATGGGAACCCCTTCGGGGCATGGGTCCCCGCTGGTGTGGGGATACGGGTCCCAAGGATCAGCTCAGGCTGGTATCAGCCCGGAGTGATGTGAGAGTATCAGTCCATGCTGACGTCAGTCGACACTGATCTGTTGCGGGTTCTGGCCGACCCGCTCCGCCTCCAGATCGTCACCCTGCTCGCCAAGGAGACGCTCTGCTCCACGCATCTGATCGAGGAGACGGGGGCCAGACAGACCAACCTCTCCAACCATCTGAAGGTGCTGCGTGAGGCCGGGGTCGTGGAGACGGAGCCCTGCGGCCGGTTCACCTACTACCGGCTCAAGGCCGACGTCCTCGCCTCGCTTGCTGGTCAGTTCGCCGACCTCGCGGAGACCGCGCGCGCCACTGCCGAGAACAACGTCAAGCGGTCCTGCCCCTGAATTCCCCGGCGCCCGTCCATCGCCGCATCCCGTCGCCATCCGCACGCACCGAGGAGTCCCGTTGACCGCTACCGAGGTCACCAAGCACGACAGAGCCGAGGAGAGAGCCGAGGAGTCCGCCATAGCGGCGGACATCGAGCCGCAGCCCGCCCCGGGGGCCACCCCGCCCCAGACTCCTCCGCTGCTGGCCAAGGCCGCCGCTGAACTGGTCGGCACGGCGGCGCTCGTCGCGGTGGTGGTCGGCTCCGGTATCCAGGCCACCGAGCTGACCAAGGATGTCGGCCTGCAGCTGCTGGCCAACTCCACGGCCACCGTCTTCGGCCTTGGCGTGCTGATCACCCTGCTCGGCCCGGTCTCCGGCGCGCACTTCAACCCCGTCGTCACCCTGGCCGAGTGGTTCACCGCCCGCCGCGGAGGCGCGGGCGTATCGGTCCGCGAAGCCGCCGCCTACGTTCCGGCCCAGATCGTCGGGGCCATCGCGGGCGCGATCCTGGCCGATGCAATGTTCGGCGAACCGCTGGTGAAGTGGTCCACTCACGACCGGTCCGCCGGGCACCTGCTGCTCGGCGAGGTCGTCGCCACCGCCGGCCTGATCCTGCTCATCTTCGGCTTGGCCCGCACCGATCGGCTTCGGTTCGCCCCCGTCGCGGTCGCCTCGTACATCGGTGCGGCGTACTGGTTCACCTCGTCGACGTCGTTCGCCAACCCGGCCGTGACCATCGGCCGTGCCTTCACCGACACCTTCGCGGGCATCGCCCCCGGCTCGGTTGCGGGCTTCATCGGCATGCAGCTCGTCGGTGCCGTGGTCGGACTCGCGCTGGTGGCGCTCATCTTCATGCCCGGCCGGAAAGCCGCCGGGTGACACGCACGTCCCAGGTGGTGGTGATCGGCGGGGGTCAGGCCGGGCTCGCCGCCGGTTACCACCTGCGCCGCAAGGGCCTCGACTTCGTGATCCTGGACGCCGAGGCGGCACCGGGCGGGTCCTGGCAGTACATGTGGGACTCGCTGCACCTGTTCTCCCCGGCGGAGCACTCCTCGCTGCCCGGCCTCCTCATGCCCACCCAGCCCGGTGAGACGTACCCGGGCGCCGGGCACGTGGTGGACTACCTCGCCGACTACGAAAAGCGCTACGACCTGCCCGTCCAGCACGGCACCCGTGTGCAGGCGGTATGCCGTGACGGCGACAGGCTCCTGGTCGAGGCCGACTCCGGCACCTGGCAGGCCCGTGCGGTCATCAGCGCCACCGGCAGCTGGTCGCGGCCCTTCCTCCCCGCCGTCCCGGGCCGATCCGTCTTCACCGGTCGGCAACTGCACACAGTGAATTACCGCTGTCCGGTCGACTTCGCCGGCCGGCGCGTCATCGTGGTCGGCGGCGGCAACTCCGGCGCCCAGATCGCCGCCGACCTCACCCTGGACGGCCACGTCGATGTCACGTGGGTGACCCAGCGCCCGCCCCGTTATCTCCCCGACGACATCGACGGCCGCGCCCTGTTCGACGTCGCCACCGCCCGCCGCCGCGCCCTCGACGCCGGCCGCAGCGACACCGGTGGCGTTGCCTCACTCGGCGACATCGTCGCTGTGCCGCCCGTCCGCGCCGCCCGCGACGCCGGACGCCTGCAGGCGAGGCCGATGTTCTCCCAGCTCACCGTCGGCGGCGTTCGGTGGGCCGACGGCAGCGAGGCCGGCGCGGAAGCGATGATCTGGTGCACCGGCTTCGGCCCGGCTCTGTCCCACCTCGCCCCGCTGAACCTGCGCGGCCCGCGCGGTCGCATCCCCACCGACGGCACCCGCGCCCTCGGCGAACCCCGGCTGCACCTGCTCGGCTACGGCGACTGGACCGGCCCGGCCTCAGCCACCCTTATCGGCGTTGGCCGCACCGCCCATGAAGCCGCCCGCGAGGTCACCGGCTTGCTGTCGTAGGCGCCGGAGCGGCCGCCTCGCTGTCACCGCCCTGTTCACCGGTTGCGTACAGCTCCCCCTTGTCAGTGACACCCCCGACAATTCCTTACGACAGCGCTGTGGGGCAGGAGGATGCGCGAGCATGCAGACAGATGACTTCTTCCGCGGCAGGCCCGATGAGCACGCGGACTGGCCTGACCACAGGCCGGGCGAATGGGTGTGCCAGCTGTGGGAGCTGGATGTCGAGCTGATGGAGTCCCTGCGGTTCGGTCCCATGCCCGCCCACCCGGACCTGGACGTAGCCGTGGCCCTGACCCGGCTGCTGCACGAGGACTTCGTCGCCAGGGGCACACGCCACGACGAACGCATGAATGACGAGGAAGTCGTCCTCGCCGTGAAAGCGCACCGGGCGGTCCTTGAACGCTTGGGCCTGGAGGCGCCGCAGCTGCCGTTCCGCCATCACAGTGGCTTCTACGACTACTGGCGCAAGAACGACATGTCCGGGGGCGGCGGCTGGCAGGCACGCCGCGAGTGCATCGAAGAGCTGCTCGGGCCGACCCGGCAGGCCCTGGAGGACCTGCAGGAGGCCGAATACGAGCAGCGTTTCAAGAACGGCCCCCGTGGCACCTTCAAGAACCTCATCTTCGCGGCCGTCGGCCCGAAGCCGCAGATCGTGCTGCGGGACGCGGTGAGCAACGAGGTGGAGATCGTCCGGAACGCCGAGAACTGCCTCGTGTGCAAGGACCCGCTGCCGGTACATGGCCTGACCTGGCGGCAGATGGTCACCTGGTGGCAGACGAACCACATGCCGGACGCCGAGGAGCCGGAGGCCGCCGATGCCCTCTACCGGCGGCTGTACCGCTCCCTGGATTCCCTGCCGGAGCAGACGGTCCTGCGCACGTACTGCGCCCGCTACGCCGAACCCGACGGGTTCGACCTGCCCGCCCTCATTCCGCAGGTCTACCTGCACTACGACCCCTACACCCGCAAGAGCGGCGGACACAGCGGGGCCCTGCACCGCGAGCGCATGGACTTCCTGCTGCTGGCCCCCGACCGCTCCCGCATCGTGATCGAGGTCGACGGCGCCCATCACTACGGCGTCAAGAACCCCACTGGGCCGGACGGCCGCACCACGTACACCGCCTCGCCCAGGCTGTACTCGGAGATGGTCGCCGAGGACCGCCGCTTGCGGCTGGCCGGTTACGAGATCTACCGCTTCGGCGGCTGTGAACTCACCCGGCCCGACAGCCCGCAGATCATCTCCGACTTCTTCACCGAGCTTCTCACTCGCCACAAGAAGCCGACACCGTAGCGACCAGCGCTTCAGTAGCCGGCCGTGTCCATGGCCTCCAGGTACTCGATCTGCCAGTTCTCGTACTCACCGAGATGAGCCGAGTAGCCGCCCCACAGCAGGTGCGCGAGCTTGTGCAGCTCGTTCACCTGCTCGTAGAAGTTGACGTTCTGCTGCACGGGCCGTGCGGGGGCCCGGCCGGCGCCGTGGCCGACTACGGCGTAGCGGTAGGTCTCCCCTGTCGTATCTTCGCTGTCCAGCCAGTTCAGCTGGCTCCAGGACTCCGGATCGATGCGCTGTTCCACCTTGGGAAGGTCCAGCAGGGCCAGGTACCGGTTGAGGCAGTCCGCCAGTCTCCTGATGTTGTGCGTGCGCAGACGCTTGTCCAACTGGTCGGGGCTGAGGTCTTCCTCTCCTGTGTAACCCTCGCGCAGCGCGCACTGGGCGGCCTTGCGGATCAGCCACTTCAGCGACAGCTCGATGCTGTGCCGGTAGTTGTAGAGGATCGGGAGGGGCAGCAGGTCGTCCGGGCCGTGGGCGATCCAGTGCCGGGCGGCGGTCTCGGCCACTCGCAGATAGCCGCCAGCGAGGGCGAGATCGTCCTCGCTGGCACCGCCCCAGACGGCGATCTCGGCGTTCGCCCAGCGGGGCCGGGGCAGGCTCAACCGGTCTTCTGCTTCCTCCATCCCGTCAGGATGGCAACCGCCCGCCTCGTCCACTACCGCTTTTGGCAACTGCCCGCCGGTACAGCGTCCCTGGGCGTTCCCAGCGGCGCCCGGGTGTGGTCATGCCGCAGCCGAGGCACCTACCAGCAGCTGGCCCATGGCGGCGAGCACGGACGGCTCGACGCGGTAGTACACCCAGGTGCCGCGCCGCTCGGAGGTGAGCAGCCCGGCTTCCTTGAGCTTCTTCAGATGGTGGGACACCGTGGGTTGGGAAACGCCGACGTCAGAGATGTCGCACACGCAGGCCTCCCCGCCCTCGTGCGATGCCACCGCGGAGAACAGCCGCAGGCGGACCGGGTCACCGAGCGCCTTGAACATCCGCGCGGCTGTCTCGGCCTCCTCGGCGGTCATCGGGCGTTCGGTCAGCGGCGGGCAGCACGGCGCCACACCCTGACCGTCGGCGGGCTCGAGGAGCGGCAGCACCTTCGCATTAGACATACGTCTATGTTGACACACGTCGAACCAGGGCGGGGAGGCCGTCACCGGCGCGCGAGATGGACGGCCAGGCGTCGGGCGACACGGTCCGCATCCCTGCCTACACCGCGCAGCGAGTTCGACGACAGGCTGCGCTGCCATTCCAGCCCGACAAACGCCAGTCCCGGCACGTTGGTGGCCAGGCCCTCGCGGTGCCGGGGGTTCCCCCCGGCGTCCAGGGCGCCGTCCAGGCGGGCGAGGTAGGGCAGGTCGGGGCGGTAGCCGGTGGCGAGCAGGATCGCGTCGGCCTCCTCCCGCTGTCCGTCCGGCCAGATGAGCTTAGTTCCGTCGGCTCCGGTGAACATCGCCCGCCGCTCGGGCTGTCCGGCGGCCAGGGCGGATCGGTAGCGGCCGTCGTCGAGGACCGGCTGCGCCGGCGGGCGCGGCAGGAGCCGGCCGAGGGGTGCGGTGTCCAGGCGGGTTAGGGTCAGCCAGAAGTGCAGGTCGTGGCCGAGGACGCGCTGTGCCGCGAACTTCACCGGCCCGCGGGTGGCGAGCGTGACCCGTGCGGTGGCGGCGAGCTCAGCGGCGATCTGCACAGCGGAGTTTCCGGCCCCGACCACGACCACCCGGCGGTCGGTGAAGGGGGCCGGGCTGCGGTAGTCGGCGGCGTGCAGCACCTGCCCGGTGAAGTCCTCCAGGGCCGGCAGTGCCGGCCGGTGCGGGCGCCCGAACGTCCCCGAGGCCGCCACGACGGCCCGCGCGGACAGCCGGTCACCGCCCTCCAGCTCCACTGCGAAGACGTCGCCGGTGCGGTGAACTGCGCTGACGCGGCAGCCCGTTCGGATGTTGGCGTCCAGGCGGTCGGCGTAGGCGGCGAGGTAGGCGACGACCTCGTCGCGGTGCGGGTAGCGGTCGCGGTCGGCGCCGGGGAACGGCATCCCGGGCAGGGAGCTGTACCGGGCGGGTGAGAACAGCGTGAGGCTGTCGTAGTAGTGCGGCCACGACCCGACCGGGCGGTCGGACGCCTCCAGCACCACCGGCTGCAGCCCGTTCCGCAACAGCGCGTGGGCGGTGGCGAGACCAGACTGGCCGCCACCGATCACGGCACATCGATGTGCTCCATGAGCAATCTCCCCTGATTTCGATGAGTGTCTATGTTGACGCTCATCAATACAGGTGCCATGCTGGGCCGCGCAAGCCATCGACAGATGTCGAAACACGCAAGGAGTCGCCGTGAACGCGCCCGCTACCACCGAGCTGCCCGTCGTCGTGATCGGGGCTGGACCCGCCGGTCTGGCCGCCGCCGCCCACCTGGTCAACCAGGGCATCGAGCCCCTGGTCCTGGAGGCCGGCCAAAGGGCTGGTGCCGCGGTGCGCGAGTGGTCACACGTGCGGCTGTTCTCCACCTGGGGCGAGGTCGTCGACCCGGCCGCAGAGAAGCTCCTCGCTCCCACCGGCTGGACGAGGCCCGACCCGGCCACCTACCCCTCCGGCGGGGACTGGGCCGAGCTGTACCTGCAGCCGCTCACCGACGTCCTCGGCCACCGGGTCCGCCTCGGTGCGACAGTCACCGGCGTCTCCCGGGCGGGCCGGGACCGGATCGTTGACGCCGACCGCGAGCAGCAGCCCTTCGTCGTGCACGTCGCCCACGCCGACGGCCGCGAGGAGCGCGTCTCCGCCCGCGCCGTCATCGACGCCTCCGGCACCTGGAACACGCCGTCCCCGGCCGGCAGCAGCGGCCTTGCCGCCCTCGGCGAGAAGGCCGCCGCGGACCGGATCACCTACCGCGTCCCGGACCTGAAGGACCCGGCCGTCCGCGCCCGGTACGCGGGCAAGCGCACCGCTGTCATCGGCTCCGGCGCCTCCGCCTTCACCGCCCTCGCCTACCTCGCCGACCTCGCCAAGTCCGACGACGGCGCGGGCACGAAGGGAATGTGGATCCTGCGCCGCGGCATCTCCGGCTCCACCTTCGGCGGCGGCACCGCCGACCAGCTCCCGGCGCGCGGCGCCCTGGGCCTGGCGGCGAAGGCCGCCGTCGACGAGGGCCACGCGGACGCGGTCACCGGCTTCCGCACCGAGGCGATCGAGCGCGACACCGACGGCCGCCTGGTCCTGGTCGGCGAGGACGGCCGCCGCCTGGACCCGGTCGACGAGGTGATCGTGCTGACCGGCTTCCGCCCCGACCTGTCCTTCCTGGAGGAGCTGCGCCTGGGCCTCGACGAGCGCCTCCAGGCGCCGGTCGCGCTGGCTCCGCTGATCGACCCCAACCAGCACTCCTGCGGCACCGTCTACCCGCACGGCCACCGCGAGCTCTCCCACCCCGAGCAGGGCGTCTACCTGGTCGGCATGAAGTCTTACGGCCGCGCCCCGACCTTCCTGGCGATGACCGGCTATGAGCAGGTCCGCTCCGTCGCCGCGGCGATCGCCGACGACCTCGAGTCCGCCGACCGTGTGGAGCTCACCCTGCCCGAGACCGGAGTCTGCGGCGGCGCCGGCCTGTTCGACGCCCCCGATGCCGCTCAGGGCGACGGCGGCTGCTGTGCGCCCGCGCCGCAGCTCGTCCAGCTCGGCACCCCCGCCACGGTCGGGGCGGCTGCCGAGCAGGCCCCGGCTGGCGGCTGCTGCGGCTCGTGACCGACCTGGGCACTGCCGCGCGCGGGGCCGCGACCGGAACAGGGGACCGGTCGCGGGCCCGCGCCGCCCTGCCCGCCCTCTGCGCCACGCAGATCGCGAGCTGGGGCATCGTCTACTACGCCTTCCCCGTCCTCAACCCGCAGATCACCGTTGCGACCGGCTGGCCGGCCGGGGCCACCACCGCGGCGTTCTCGCTCGCTCTCGTCGTCTCCGCCCTCGCCGGGATCCGCGTCGGACGCATCCTCGACCGCCGCGGCCCGCGCACCGTCATGACCACAGGGTCTGTTCTCGGCGTAGTCAGCCTGCTAATCGTGGCTGCGGCCCCGAACGTGCCGGTCTTCATCGCCGGTTGGGCGCTGGCCGGACTTGCAATGGCGGCCACCTTCTACCAGCCCGCCTTCGCCGCCCTCACCCGCTGGTGGGCACCCGACCACGTGCGCGCCCTGACCATCGTCACCCTCGCCGGCGGGCTGGCCTCCACCGTCTTCGCACCCCTGACCGCGGCCCTCGCCGCCCATCTCTCCTGGCGCCACACCTACCTCGTGCTCGCCGCCATCCTCGCCACCGTCACCATCCCCGCCCACGCCCTGGCCCTGCGCGCACCCTGGCCCGACGCCCCAACCAGCCCGGCGCACACCGCCGAAGGTGCTGCCGAGATCAGGCGCAGCCGACCGTTCCTCCTGCTCGCCACCGCCTTCACTCTGTCGGGCTTCGCGATGTATGCCGTCGTCGTCGCCCTCGTCCCGCTCCTCCTGGAACGTGGGTACACCACCAGCCAAGCCGCCTGGGCCCTCGGCATCGGCGGCGCCGGACAAACCCTCGGCCGCACCCTGTACGCCGCGCTCGCCCGCCGCACCACCGCAACAGCCCGCACAACGGTCCTGACAGCACTCGGCGGACTGACCACCGCCGCCTTCGCCGCCGTCCCCGGCCCGTATGCCCTGCTCATCGCCGTCTCGGTGTTGGCCGGCATGGTCCGAGGCAACCTCACCCTGCTCCAGGCCACCGCCATCACCGACCGATGGGGCGCCACCCACTACGGCCGCCTCTCCGGGCTCCTCGCGGCACCGGCCACCACCGCGGCTGCCCTCGCGCCCTTCGCCGGTGCCGCCCTCGCCGTGCCCCTCGGCGGCTACGGACCACTCTTCGTCCTCCTGGCCACTGTCTCCGCGACCGCCGCGCTCATCGCATCGTGGACGCCAGTGGTGCCGTGCGCCTTCGAATCCTCTCGGCTTTGACAACCGCCACATCACCTGCAGTCGCAGATGAACCCGCCCTCGTTCTCGTCTCTAACCCGGCGACGACGCGCGGGTTCAGCGGTCGAACCCTTCAGGATTCCGCGAACTCGCGCGCTTCCGACCGGACGGCTCAGAAGATCCGTCGCCGGGAGCAGGGCCACGAGTACGCCGCCGCGCAGTTCGTGGCGCTCGGAGCTCCGCGGTCGCGGCCCGGCTGCGATCCCGCCGTGTGGCTGCGTGACGCCCTGGTCGCGGTCGGTGCCCGCAACATCCGGCACCGCGGTGCGCACCGCTTCTGCGGACGGTTGTGGTGTGTTGCCGCTTGGCCGAAGACACTACCAGCGCGACGGGCTTGCAGCAGTTGACTGCCAGCCAAGGCACCTTTCCCTTCGTCGACTTGGCAGCACGACAACGGGCGCCTGGCCGCTGCTCGACCTTGAGCCTTCTGCGAAGCGCCCTGACGCCTCGACTGACTCGTACCGTTCGTGGACAGGCGGTCCAGTGAGTCGAATCATCCATGAGCCCATTGGTGCACTGGCGCTCAGTTCCAACAGCAGTTATGTCGTTGCGTGATTGAGCTGCTACATTCCGCTTGTGTTCGCTGCGGACAGGCCGACCGCCGAGATCCTGCGGGTCGAGGTAACTGACACGCTGGCCTACTGGACGGTTCTCGCCGGACCCACCTTGCGGGTCGTTGAGGACATGGACGGTTTCCTCTGCCACCTTCGCTTCGGCAGGACCCGCGCGGAATCGACCACGAAGACGTACGCAGGTCACCTCAAGCGGTTCCACATCTGGTGCAACGAACAAGGTCTGTCGCGGGAGCACGCGGCCGTCGAGTTCCCGCGCTACCTGATGAAGCTACGGACCACGCCCCGGCTGACGAGCGGTCGCAGCCGGGGGCGGCCGCCACAGGACTCCACACTCGCCCCCGCCCTGGCGGCAATCCACGGCTTCTACCAGCACTTGGCCGACCTCCGCCGGATCAGCGCGCATGCGGTCGACGCCCTGTTCGTCACCGCTCCGCACCCGACGTTAGGAAGACTGGTACTTGAGCCGCGTATCCGCGTCGATCCACGGCCGAGTCATGCTTCCGGCCGGGCACCGGCCGCCAGCCACGACGAGTTCGCCGCCCTCCTACGTGCCACGAGGACCGCCCGCGACCGCTGCATGGTCGCTCTGCTCGGGGCGTGCGCGCTGCGCGTCGGCCAGCTCGTCGGCCTGCTGCGCGAGGACATTCACCTCGTCCCGGTCGGCAGTACCGTCCCGGGCTGTCCCTACAGCCTGGGTCCCCACCTGCACCTGGAGAAGCGGGACGGTCATCCGCGCGGGGCGGCGAACAAGAACCGCGGCACCGTGGTTGTTCCCGTGCCTGAGCCTGTGGTGATGCTCTACGCCGACTGGATGCGCGAACGCCTCACCATCACCGGTGGGGGTAAGGCCTCTTGGGCCTTTGTGTCGTTCCCGGGTCCCACGGGAGAGCCGGGCGGGCAGGTCCTCGGCGCACGGCGGGTGCAGGATCTTGTGTCGGATCTTGCCCGGGACGCGGGCATTCGGCACATCCATCCGCACATGCTGCGGCATACCTTCGGCGAGACCGCAGCCGACCTCGACGTCGCGCGTGACGTCCTCCAGAGCCTGCTCGGCCACCGCGATGTGGCCAGCCAGAACGTCTACCGCAATCCCTCCGACGCCCGGGTCGCCCACGCCGCCCGTGCTGTGAACGACAAGATCTTCGGACCAGCATGAAGACTTCCGCATCTCTGCCCGCCACAGTCCCCGTGGGCGGGTCGGAACCGGACTGGGACTACCTGGCCCGGCACGGCCTCGACCGCTCCCCGCTCCAGCTGCGCTTCCCTCTGGGCGCCGACTGGCACTCGCTGCGCCGCTGCCGGCACACCCGGTGCGACCGGCCGGCTACGAGCTGGCCGTGGCTGTGCCACCGCTGCGCGTCCGACTGGCGGGAGGCCGGCGCCCCCAGCGACATCGACAACTGGTGTGCGAGCGCGTCCGTGCCGCTCGCCCGCCGCATCTACGCCGAGCACCGGTGCCGGGTGGGCTGCGACCGTGCCGCCGAAGTTCACGGCCTGTGCAAGAGCTGCGCCTCCGAGCGCCGGATGCTCCGGCTGACCGTCGAGGATTACCTCGCCCGGGGTCGCGCTCCTCGTCCGGGCTTCGGGAAGTGCCTGGTCCGCGTGTGCCCGCGCATGGCCGTAGTGCGGCGGAGCCGGCTGTGCCTGCCCCACCAGAAGCAGTGGTCCACCGCGGGGAGGCCAGACCGCGAGGCGTGGGCGCTGACGGCAGCAGCGGTCTACACGTCCATCGACGTGGTCCCGCTCGTCGATCTTGCGCCGGCGGTCGTGCAGCAGGTGCTGTGTGGGTACGAGGCCCAGCTGCGTCAGGGCGGCCGGATCAACCCCGGCCAGGTCAAGTCGGCGGTGCGCTGGCTGTGCGACAACGCAGTCGATGACCTGGCCGCCGTGGAACTGCCGGCCAAGGGCGCGAAGACGACGTACCTGCGGCTGTGGCAGCGAACCCTGCCGCTCCTGGAGGCCGACCCGGCCACCGAGCACACCCGGGCCCTGGTCCGACTGCACATCCTCAACCCCCGCTACAAGGGCGGAAGCGTCGATCTGCGGGACGTCCACGCCCCCTGGGTCACGCACCTCGCCCAGCAGTACCTCCTTCACCTCGCCGCCGGCGGCGCCTCCCCGGCACGGCTGACGCTCGTCGGCTTCGCCGCCCGGTGGTTCGCGATGTTCCTTCGCACCCTGCCCGGCGAGGGCCGACGGCCGGGCGACGTCGGCCGCGACGGCATGCTCGCCTATCTGCGCTGGATGACGCACCGAGCCCGCGACACCAGCGACTACCAGCTTCTCAACGACGACGATCCGGTCCGGCAGATCGTCGCCGAACGCCTCCTGCCCTCCCGCCGCAGCGCTGGACCGTTGCTGGTCACCCCGGTGCGGCACTACGAGCTGGTGAAGACGCTGCGTGAGGTCCTCGAACACGGCCGGGCCTGGCTCGCGGACAATCATGCCGCGGGCGTCCATCTGCTGGAGATGGACGTGCCGCCCTATCCAGAGAAGGATGACACGGCCAGCGAGCTGGAGGGCCGCTCTCAAGACGCGTTGCCCGAGCAGGTCTTCCTCCAGCTCATGGACGAGCGCCGGCTCGCCCTGCTGCCGGCCGGGACCCGCCGCAACTGCGTCGAGCTGGCCATGCGCGTGGGGCGGCGGCCCTGGGAGGTCCGCCACCTGGAGTTCGACTGCCTTCAGTGGCACGACATCGACGTGGAGGACCCGGACGGTACGGTGCGCCGCCGGTCCTACCCGTTCCTCGTGTACTGGATGCAGAAGGTCCGCCGGCGGCACAAACTCCCGCTCCATCCCAGCGACGCCGAGGTCATCACCCGCCAGCAGGAGCACCTACGACGCGAATCCCCGCACCTGTTCCATGAAGACGGCCAGCCCCGCTCCACCCGCATGGTGCTCTTCCCCACCCCTCGCCGCTCGCGTGCCAACGCGCTCGGTGAGCGTCCGTACGACAACAGCACGATCGGCTACTGGCTTCAGACCTGGCTCGACCAGTTCGCGGTGACCGACGAGCACGGCAAGCCCTTCGACCCAGCGCGGGTGTTCCCCTACGCCTTCCGGCACACCTACGCGCAGCTGCGCGCCGACGCCGGCGTCCCGCTCGACATCCTGCAAGTCCTCATGGCCCACCAGGACCCCTCCACCACCCAGGTTTACTACCGGCCCTCGCATCCCCGGCGGGTAGAGGCCGTGCGCGCCATCGCCGCCAAGTACCAGTTCGACCTCACCGGAGGCCGGCTCCGCACCCGCACCCCCGACGACGATATGGCCGACCGGATCCGCGCAGGCGTCGGCTCGGTGCCCGTCCCCGCGGGACGCTGCCACGAAATGAACAACGTCCGCGCCGACGGACACGGCTGCCCGGTATACAACCGCTGCTTCTCCTGCACCTTCTACACCACCGACTTCACCCACCTGCCCGAACTGCGCCAACTACGCGCCGGGAAGGCCGAGCAGCTCGCCGCGTTGGAAAGCGCCTACGGCAGCGTGCTCACCGCGGGCCCCCTGAGCGCGGCTAACCTGGAGCTGCTGCGCCAAGAGATCCAGCAGATCGACGAACTCGTCGGCAAATGCGAAGCCGACATCGGCTCCCTCACCCCCGAGGAACGCACCACCGTGGAGTCCTGGCTCCACACCCGGGACCGGTTCCTCACCGTCATCCCCGTAGCGGCGGTCCTGGCCGGACGGCAGAGCCTAGACCAACCAACCGTCGACCCGATCCTCACCGAAACGACGACCGGATGACACGCCCGACCGCCCCGCTCAAGCAGCCAGGCCAGGCAACTATCCCCGCCGGTCGAGTCGAGATCCTCGATGCCGGCAGGGCGGCTGCCGTTCAGCGGCGCCGTGCCGACAGCGAACAGTGCCGACAGCGAGTCCTTAACGTCCTGGCCGCGATGCGCAAGAGCCGCCAGGCCCTCTCCGACGCGGAGATCACCCGGCGGGCCGCCGTCAACCCGCAGTACCTTCAACGCCACCGCGACCTCAAAGCGGAAGCTGAGACTGTCCGCGCCCAGCTCGCCCAAGACGGGCCGCGGGCGGCGGCAGCAGCGACCGCCCGCAAAGAGGCGGCCCTCGAAGTCGAGAACCGCATGCTCCTGGAACAGAACGCCGCCCTGCAACGGACCCTTCACGAAGTCCAGAACGAGCTGCGCACGCTACGCGCCCACGAACTGGGCGCCCGCCTCCGCGACGGCCTGGACGCCCGCTCGCTGCGCGACACGGAGATGGAGGAACTGCGCGAGCAACGAGACGCCGCACTCGCAGCCAGCCGCCAAGCAGAGACCGCCATGCAGGCACTCCGCAACGTCAACCAGCGGCTGATGATCGAGAACAGCCGGCTGATCGCCGCAGATGCTCCAGAACCAACCCGAACAGCCGCAACTGCCCGCAAGCCGCCGGGCCCTTGAGAAGCCTGCAGCCGACCGACCTCTGACCCGCACCGCCGGCAGCCTCGAACCTGGCGGACGGAGTCGGTACGGATCTGACCGTATGACCAGGTGAGGCCCCTCCAACGCTCCGGAGAGGCCTCACCGGTACTCCCCAGCGCCTGATGAACGGGGGACAGTCGAACTACTCAAGCGTGCCTTGACCTTGAGACGACGTCGCCTCCACGCTGCCACATCTCGTAGTTCCCACATTCTGCCGTGATCTCGGCCGTCGACCGAGCCGCAGTGACGAAGTCATCTACTACCGGCGAGGTGTGAGACGCCGCCACCGCGAGGCACACCTGGTCGGGCACCAGATCCGGGATGGGCACATAGACGACGTCCGGATGCGAGTAGAACACGGACGCCGAACGGGCCAGGAACGAGATGCCCCGTCCGGCCGCGACATGCTCGAGCGTCTCGTCCACCCCGCGCACCCGGTACCCGGCATTGGGGAACGGGCGCTTGGTGGGCTGCGTGCTCCGGTCACCGAGCCAGATCAGCGGTTCCCCGGCCAGGTCGGCCTCGGTGACCTCCTCCTTGCCAGCAAACCGGTGTCCGGCGGGCAGTACCGCTACCCGAGGCTCGGTATACAGCGGGGTGACGCGCAGGCCGGCCTCGTCGATGGGCAGCCGCACGTAGCCGACATCGATACGGCCTTCGAGTAGCATCGCAGCCTGGTCGACCCCCTCGATCCGCTGCACGTCCACGACCACGTCCGGGTGCCGGTCTTCGAACGCACGGGCCGCCGGGGTAACGGCAACGCCGGCCCGGAAACCGACCACCAGCCGCCGCTTGCCGCCGGCGGCCGCGGACACCCGGCGGCGGACCGCACGGGTTGAGGCGAGCAGCGGACCGGCGTCGGCCAGCAGTTGCCGGCCCGCATCTGTCAGCTCCACGCCGTGGCGATCCCTGCTGAACAGCGAGGCGCCGAGATCCTGCTCAAGCGCACGGATCTGCCGGCTGAGCACGGGCTGCGCGATGTGCAGCTCATCGGCGGCGCGGCCGAAGTGCAACTGGTCGGCCACAGCGACGAAGTAACGCAGTTTGCGCAGGTCCAGATCCATGGCGCCTCCAGCCGGTGATGCCTCCAAGGTATCACCATGCCTAAAAGAAGTCTTGGACACCCACTCAGGCCAATGGCAACCTGAATAGGTACCTAATGGTCCGAGCGAATTCGGCACAAGAATTCGACATCGGAGGACCCAGGCCCAGAATGAGTACATCCGGAATTTAACGCCCCCCATCGCGTCATTCGACGGCGTCGACGACACAACCGTTAACAACGACGGGGTGGGCATGGCGTTCTATCCAGCTCCAGAAAGCAGGAACTCCATGAGCAGCATCAGCATTATCGGCCTGGGGAACGTAGCCCACGCCCTGGCCGCCCGGGCGCTCGCCGGAGGCAACGCAGTCGAGATCATCGGCCGCGACCCGGCCAAGGCCAAGGAATTGGCCGCTGCGCTCGGCGGCGCCACGGTCGGGACGGCCGGCACCGCCCCGGCCGGGGACATCGTTGTCCTCGCCGTGCCGTACGCCGGCGCGGCGGCGGTGGTGAGGGAGTACGGGGACACACTGCGCGGCAAGGTCATCGTCGACCTCACTAACCCCGTAGCCCCCGACCTGCAGGGCTTCGTCGTCCCCGACGACAGTTCCGGCGCACAGGAGATCGCCAAGACGGCTCCCGGCGACGCGCATGTTGTCAAGGCGTTCAACACTGTGTTCTCCCACGTTTTGGCGGTCGGCCCAGCCGAGGATCGCCCTCTGGACGTGTTCATCGCCGGCGACGACGCACAGGCGAAGGCACGCGTGTCGGCGTTCGTCGAGAGCCTGGGGCTGCGCCCCTGGGACACCGGGGAACTGTCCATGGCGCGGGCACTGGAGAACGTCGGCCTGCTGGAGCTGGGCCTCATGAACCACTCCGTCAAGCACGCCAATTTCTCCCTAGGCATCGCCCTTCTCGGCTGAGCACACCCCTTACCCCTACTTTTCGTGCCGCGTCACGCCAGTTCACTCGCGGCACGAAAAGACCCTGCACCTACCTCACAAGGACAGATAGATGCGCGTATTCGTCGCTGGAGGGACCGGCCATTCCGGTTCGTATATCATTCCCGAGCTCATCGCCGCCGGGCACGAGGTCACCGGCCTGGCCCGGTCGGACGCTTCCGCGGCGGCCCTGTCCGCGCTCGGCGCGAAGGTGCGTCGCGGCGACGTCCAGGATCTCGACGGGCTCAAGGAGGCAGCCTCGGACTCCGACGGCGTCATCCACGTCGCGCACAGGCAGGATCTGCTTCCCTCCGGCGGGATGGACGCCGTGGCCGCTGCGGAGGTCCCGATCATGCTCGCCTACGGCGAGGCACTGGCGGGAACCGGAAAGCCGCTGGTCACGGCGGGAAGCATCGGCTCGCCCGGGAACCTGGAGCGGCCGGTCACCGAGGAGGACCCGGCCCTCCCCGCCGGCGAGGAGCACAAAGGCACTCTGCGGATCCGCAACGTCGTGGAAAGGGCCGTTGTCGACCTCGCCGAGCAGGGGGTGCGGTCTTCGGTCGTGCGGATCGCCAACATCGCGCACGGCACGACCGATCGTGCAGGCTTCCTCCCCACGCTGATCGCGCTCGCGAAGCAGAAGGGGTTCGTCGGCTACCCCGGCGACGGCGCGAACCTGTGGAACGCCGTGCACATCCGCGATGCCGCCACCTTGTTCCGCCTGGCGCTGGAGAAGGGGTCAGCTGGCAGATACTGGCACGCGGTTGGGGACGGGGCCATCGCGTTCCGCGAGATCGCCGAGGGCATCGCCAGCCGTCTGGGCCTGCCCGCCGTGAGCGTTCCCAACGATGCCCTGATGACGCCAGGGTACTTCGGGTTCCTCACGAATATCGTCACGCAGAGCTACCCAGCGTCCAACCTCATCACCCGCCGGACCCTCGGCTGGGAACCCGCCCAGCCCGGCCTGCTCGCCGATATGGACAACGGCCACTATTTCCCCGCCGACTGACGGCTGGGACCCGGATCCTAGCGAGCCCGGCAACCGGCAAGTTCAACTCTTCTGAAGGACGTTGAGATTATGACGACTGTGGGATTCATCGGGAGTGGAAGCATCGGCAGGTCCCTCGCGCGACTCGCTGTCGGGGCCGGGCACCAGGTGGTGCTCAGCAACTCGCGCGGTCCCGAAACGCTCGTGGACACGGCCGCGGAACTGGGGCCGCGGGCGTCCGCCGCGGCGAGCGAAGAGGCCGCGGCGGCCGGTGACATTGTCGTGGTCACAGTACCGGTCAGCGCCTTCCCCCACGTGCCCGCCGCGCCACTGGCCGGGAAGACGGTCATCGACACCTGCAACTACGGCCCCGAGCGTGACGGGCGCATCCCCGAGCTCGACAGCAAATCCCTAACCTCAAGCGAGCTGCTCCTGCGGTACGTCCCCGACGCCCTGCTCGTAAAGGCGTTCAACAACATCTTCTTCAAGCACCTGATGTCACTCGCCCGCCCGGCAGGGGCGGCCGACCGCTCCTGCCTGCCGATCGCCGGAGACTCCGCCTCGGCGAAGGCGGCGGTGACCGAATTCATCGACTCCATCGGCTACAGCGTGGTAGACGCGGGAACGCTGGCCGACAGTTGGCGGCAGGCGACGGGCACGCCGGTGTGGGGAACACCGTACGGGCCGTACTCGAACGAGAAGGGCCAGCCGGTCGGCGAGGACGCCATCCGCGCGGCACTGGCCACTGCAACGCGGTAACCGTCGACGATCGCGGACCGTGATGTGGTCCGGCCGTGCCGTGCCCCTGCCCGGGAGATACCGGGTGGGGGCATATTTCGCACGCAAGGCATCGAATCCAGCGAAGGGCTTGCCCCTGCGTCTCGTCGCGCGGAGTCAGGTTCGACGTCGCTGGGCCAGGTCGCGGACTGCCAACGTGCCAGTGAGTCAGCCCTTACACCCACAGGTTAAGCATGCCGTGAACTGCTGCGACGAGCTGTTCCGGTACGCAGAAGCGCCCGTACGTCGAGTCGCTAGAGTGCTCGCGGTTCGTCCTCACCGACGAGCACCCGGCGTCCAAGAGCTGGTTCCTCTCTCTCGCTGCTTCGTCGAGCTCCTCACCCCGCAGTGTCCCTGAGGTCGTCTCGTTCGCCGATCCTGTGACTGTGCACTCCAGGCTTCGGTCCGAATACCTCGGTCGTGCTGAGGTCCAGTCCCTCGGCACGAACGACAGAAGCATCCGCGCCATGAAGAATTCAGCCGTTGTAACGCTGCGCGATGTCTCGGGCCGTACGGGCAGCCTTCTTCTCCGCGTCGGTGAGGGCTCCGTCGTTCGTGCCGAACAGGCCCTGACGAAGGAACACGGCAAGTCCGTGGGCGGCGCTTGCCACGCGCAGCAGCAAGTCGAAGGCGTTGTCCTGGCCCGGAGCCAGTCGGCCTGACACTGGCAGCAGGAGTCTGGCCACCTCGTCGCCGGCCGCGGCCAGGTCGGCGAACCGGGACTTGTCGAGGCCCGCATGGAAGGTGACGTCGAACAGGGCTGGCTCTTCCGCGGCGAATCGAACGTAGGCGGATGCGAACGCCGCGAGTTGCTCCACTGGGTCCTCGCTGGCGCCGAGGGCGGCGGCGAAACGGTCCTGTTGCTCGCGGTAGCCCTTCGTGGCGAGCTGCGCGAGCAGCGTTTCTCGGTCGGCGAAGTGCTTGTACGGCGCCGCGACACTCACTCCGGCCCGGCGGCTGGCTTCGGCCAGCGTGAAGCCGTGGGGGCCGCGCTCACGGATCAGCTCAAGAGCCGCTTGCAACAGGGCGTTGCGCAGGTCCCCGTGATGGTGGCCGGTGGGACGCCGCTTGACGGGAGAGCTCATAACGCTAAGGTTAACATCGCTTACCAGGTAAAAGGAATTAACCATGGAGGTTGCCATGACCCCCGTTCGTTTCCATCACATCAGCCTCTCGGTCGCCGACCTCTCCGCTCAGGAAGCCTGGTACGGCGATGCTTTCGGGCTCACGCACGTGGAGGAACGTCTGGAAATGCCGGAGGCGGGCGTCCGCACCGTCGTACTGAGCGACGCGGCCGGCCTGCGCGTGGAGTTTGTCGAACGTCCCGGGTCGAGCCCTGTCTCGCACGCCGATCCGTTCACCGCCACTGCCGCGCAGACCTTCACCCACCTCGCTCTGCAAGTTCCGAATCTCGACGCGGCATTCACGCGTCTGACCGCCGAATGTGGTGCAGGCCAGGTCTCGCCGCCCGCGCCAGGCGTGACCGAAGGCATGCGGTTCGCCTACGTCACCGACCCGGAGGGCAATCTCCTCGAACTGATCGAAACGTCACGGGGTTGATCTCTGTGAGTGGTCGGCTCCCGCGTCAGGACGTGGTGGGCGTATCCGAGTCGAGGACCGCCGCGCGCAAGGCGGCCGCCACGCGGGTCATCGACTCGGCCGGCGTCTGGGGGAGGCGAGCCAGCAGCAGTCGCCGCTGTTCCTGGGGGCCGCCGCGGACGGGCAGGACGCGGACGCCCTGAGGTGCGGCGGCAGCAAGCGACGCAGGCACCGTGGTGAGTCCGCAGCCCGCGGCGACCAGTTGAAGCTTGGCGAGCCAGTCGCGGGCGGTGTGCGCAATCTCGGGCCGCTCGTCCAGGCCGGGCCACACCCCCATCAGCCGGTCCTCGCCGGATACGGAACTCGCGATCCAGGTTTGCCCTCGCAGGTCGGCCACGTCGACGAAGTCGCCGCGGGCCAGCGGGTGCGTCGCGGGCACCGCAAGACACAGCGCGCGTTCGGTCAGCGTCTGCAGGGCGAGCGGGGGTGACTCGGCGTCCGGCGGGCGGAACGGCGGCGCCGACGCGAGCAGAGCCAGGTCGAGGCTGCCGGCCCGTAGGGCGCGCACCAGCGCCGGGGTGCCGCCTTCCCGGCCGACGATCCGAAGGCCAGGGTCCGTGCGGCGCAGGGCGGCCAGGGCGCGGGGCACCAGAACGGCGCCGGCGCTGGGCAGCCAGCCCAGTCGCACCGTCCCGGCCGGCTCAGGCAGGCCGGACAGTTCGCGCGCGGCCGTGTCGATCTCATCGAGTACGACAGTCGCGCGGCGCATGACGAGACGGCCGGCCGCGGTGAGCCGTACGCCCTCGCGCCGCCGCTCAAGCAGTTCCGCGCCCGCAGCCCGCTCGATCGCGGCGATCTGCCGAGATACCGCCGACTGCGTGTAACCCAGCGACGCGGCGGCTGCGGTGAAGGTTCCCTGCTCGGCGACGGCGCGGAAGACGCGCAGCGCGGTGAGTGACACGTCAGTGAAGTCCATGATGTTTACGCATACTAGCTGTGCTCAACTTTCGTTGGACTCATGGGCATGCCGTTCTTAGCGTGGGATGCATGAACGGTTCACGTATCGCTCTCGTCACGGGAGCCAACCAAGGACTCGGCCGCGCTCTCGTCGAAGGGCTGGCGGCTCGCATGCAGCCGGACGACCTGGTCCTGCTCACTGGCCGTGACCATCAGCGCGTAACAGTCGCGGCCCAAGAGGTCGGCCTGCTGCCCGGTACGCGCGCTCGCGTCGAGGGGCGCGTCCTGGACGTCACCGACACCGACGCCGTCGTTGGTCTCGCCGATGATCTGCGCACCCGGTACGGCGGGGCCGACGTCGTCATCTCCAACGCGGTCGCCCGGCTGCTGCCCGAGGAGTCGCAGGCCGAACGGGCCGACGAGTTCATCGACGTCTCGAACACGGCCACGCACACGATCCTGCGCGCCTTCGGCCCCGTCCTGCGGCCGGGTGGACGACTGCTCGTCGTGGCCAGCAGCTTGGGCACTCTCGGCCATCTCGACCCCCGCCTGCACCATCTCTTCGACGGCGCGAGCCTGGACCAGGTCGAGTACGCCGTGGAGTCGTGGCGCAGTGCCATCCACCACCGGACCGCGCAGGAGGCGGGTTGGCCGGTCTGGCTGAACGTGCCCTCGAAGGTGGCTCAGGTCGCGGCCGTCCGCGCGGTCGCCGCCGAGCGCCGTGCCCATGACCTCGCCGCCGGCACGCTGATCGCGTCGGTGTGCCCGGGCATGGTGGACACCGCCACCTCGCGCCCCTGGTTCAGCGACTACAGCCAGGCCCAGACGCCGGCCCAGGCCGCCGAAGCCGTACTCGACCTGGTCTTCACCGAACACGTCGATCCCGCTCTCTACGGCGAGCTGGTCCGCTTCGGCAAGGCCCTGGACTGGCACGACGGTACGCCTCCGGTGGAGCAGGACAGCATGGTCACGCCCTGAACCCACAGGACCACCACCACACACCTCAGTACGTGATGCAGTACCCGGCAAGGAGTTCACTCATGAGCACCATCACCACTCCCTTCGGATTCTCCAGCACGGCCGCCGATGTGGCGAAGGGGATCGACCTCACCGGCCGCCGCGCCGTGGTCACCGGCGCCTCGTCCGGTCTTGGCGCCGAAACCGCCCGCGTCCTGGCCGGCACCGGAGCGAGCGTCACGCTCGCCGTCCGGGACATGGCGGCGGGAGAACGCGTCGCCAAGGACATCACCGCATCGACCGGCAACCATGACGTGCAGGTCGCACACCTCGACCTCGCCGATCCGCAGTCCGTCACCGCCTTCACCGCCGCCTGGCAGGGCCCACTGCACATCCTGGTGAACAACGCGGGCGTCATGGCCAGTCCGGAGCAGTACACCGAACAGGACTGGGAGTGGCAGTTCGCCACCAACCACCTGGGCCATTTCGCGCTCGCCACCGGTCTGCACGCCGCGCTGGCCGCCGACGGCAACGCCCGTGTCGTCGTGGTGAGTTCCACCGGCCACCAGCAGTCACCCATCGTCTGGGATGACGTCAACTTCGCCTTCCGCCCCTACGACCCGTGGCTCGCCTACGGCCAGTCGAAGACCGCGAACGTCCTCTTCGCCGTGGAGGCGACCCGCCGCTGGGCCGACGACAACATCACCGCCAACGCCCTGATGCCCGGTGCGATCTACACGAATCTGCAGCGCCACACCGGCGGCCGGGGCAGCGGCAGGGTGCCCGCCGAGCTGATCAAGACGGTCGAGCAGGGCGCCGCGACCTCCGTGCTCCTCGCGACCTCGCCCCTCCTCGAAGGCATCGGCGGCCGGTACTTCGTCGACTGCAACGAGACCGAGGTCGTCGACCGGCGAACCGGCACCCTGCATGGCGTCGCCCGGTACGCCGTCGACGCGGACAACGCCCGGCGCCTGTGGGACCTGTCGGAGGGCCTGCTCGCCCAGGCGGTCTGAAGCGACCCCCTCTCCTCCGGACGTCTAGACCAACCGCACCTGCTTCTCCAGTACGGCCGAGTGAATACCGACGGACGTTTCGCGCATGTACGCCTTCCGCAGCTCGTGCGCCCGGCGGTACTCCTCCGTGCCGAGTGCCTCGCGCATCGTCGCCTCCGAATCGAAGCCGATCCGGACGATGGCGTCGATGGGCTCCTCCGCGTCGTCCTGCCCGGAGTCCGACAGGTAGTACTGCACGTACTCCCTCACCTGGGGCAGCGCCGCGTACGTCGGCCCGTATTCGTGCTCCATGAAGTGGCGGAAGTCCTCCGTGGACACCTCGGGCCGCTTGCGGATCACCGTCATGAGCGTGAGCATCGCCTTCTCCGATCACCTACTGAACACCTGTTCATTGGGAGCCTACAATGAACAGGTGTTCAATAGGGTGGGTGAGCAGAGCCCGAGGAACCGCCGAAACCAGAGACAGCCGCGACCTGCGTGCCGAACTCGTCGCCGCAGCTGTGGCCATGCTGGCGCAGCCCCAGCCCGTCGCGGTGCCGTCCCTGCGGTCCATCGCGCGGGCGTGCCGGGTCGCGCCGTCTGCGGTCTACTGGCACTTCCCCTCAGAGGCCGACCTGCGATCCGCAGTTCTCGACGCCGAGTACACCTCCCTGATCGAGGCCGTTGAAGCGGCGCTGGACAACGCGGCGACAGACGCCGACCGACTGGTGGTCGCCGGCGACGCCTATATCGCCTGGGCGCTGGAGCACCCGGGCGCCTACCAGCTTCTCTT
Organism: Streptomyces sp. NPDC022910; assembly: GCF_055561075.1. Classification (NCBI taxonomy): domain Bacteria; kingdom Bacillati; phylum Actinomycetota; class Actinomycetes; order Kitasatosporales; family Streptomycetaceae; genus Streptomyces; species Streptomyces sp. NPDC022910. The sequence goes on along the minus strand of NZ_JBVHHL010000001.1, from coordinate 266,041 downwards.
CGAAAGCGGCGACGAACTCCCGGCAACCAGAGCCGAGAGGGGCCCCCGTCTGCAGAGGCGGATCGTCGACCTTGCGCGCCGGGTCGACCCGGACGCCCCCTTCGCCGCCGCCCTCCTGCTGTGGTCGGCTTGGCACGGGGTGGTCTCCCTGCGCCTACACAAGGACGAATGGGACTGGGGCATGACGGCGCAGGAGGCCAACCGCCGACTGGTGGCAGCACTCACCACCCACCCCGCCGAACCGGCGCTCTCGTGCCGTTCCGAGGACGAAAGTCAGTGACATGGAACAACGGGAGACCTCCACCGGGACATCGGCCCCGGACTGCTCCATCAGCCGGGTCGAGCACGCCCTGGGCGTCATCCGGGGCCGGTGGAAGCTGCTGATCATCCACCATCTCCTCGTCCGCCAGCCGCGCCGGTTCTCCGAGCTGGAACGGGCGATCGGGCAGGTGACCCAGAAGATGCTGAGCCAGCAACTGCGCGCGCTGGAGGCCGACGGCGTCGTACGCCGCATCGTCTATAACGAGGTGCCGCCGCACGTCGAGTACGAACTGACCCCGGCCGGACGCGCGCTCGCCTCGGCACTCGACGCCCTGCACGACTGGACGGTCCAGTCGTGCCACGCCGAAACGTAGAAAGGTCGGTGGTTTGGCCCTCCGGCCAGGCCGGGATCGGTCAGGTGGTCGGGAAGGTATCCATCCAGATGATCTCCAGGGTGCGGTGGGCGATCCGCCACCCCTCCGGGCGCCGTACGAGCCGGTCGACGAAGAACCCGGTTTGGATGAGGTTCCAGCCCTGACCGTCGGCGCCGCCCTTGTGGGTATGCAGGTGCTGGGTGCGCGCGAGGGCGGTGTCGCCGTCGATGTCGACGGTCGAAAAGCCTTGGAAGTGCTGCCACTTGAGCAGGCCGCTCATGGACCCGTCGGCGCCGCGCATCACGTCCACGAGGGTGCGGTAACCGATGTCCTTCAGCGCCGAACCGCCGGCTGCGGAGTAGTCGACGGTGGCCTCCGGGGCGAAGACGGTGTCCCACTGTTCGAGGACGTCGTTGTCGCCTCCCTCATGGAGGTCCTGGCCGAGTGCGTACCGCACCATGAGGTCCTGGATCTCGATCCGGTCCGCGAGGTACTGAAGGCGCTGGTCAGAAGCGTAGCCGGTGGCGACGTGTGGGGTGCTGTGCGTCATGCCTTCACGCTAGTTCGGCCGCCTGACCGTTCGTAAGTACGGACAAAAAAGTAAGTATCGGCGCGTGTGTCACCGCATGGTTGCGGCTGTGGTGCGCAGCAGGGCCAGCGTCGTGTCGAGCGCCGCCTCCAGGTGGGAGATGGCGCCAGTGGACATCAGGATGGTCACCCCGCCCTGCACCGCGGCGACGAGCGCAGCCGCGGTCCGGTCGGCGTCCAGATCCCCGCCGATCTCGCCGCTGTCCTGCAGGCGCCGGATCCCGCTACTAAGGGCCGCCTGCCACTGGCCGATGAGCTGGCTCGTGAGCGCCTTCGCCGCCGGGGTTGCGCGGCCCAGCTCGGTGATCAGCATGCCGAGCGGGCAGTTGACGCCCTGCCGCTCGTACCGCTGAACGACCGCGTCCCGCCAGCCCTGCCATGCCGACCACGTGCCCAGGTCGCTCAGGTGCGGTTCCTGGTCTTCGAGGACGCGCTCCGCCTCACGGGCGGCCACCGCAAGCAGCAACTCCTCTTTCCCGCCGGGGAAATAGTGGAAGATCTGGCTCTTGCTGGTCGCGGTGCGGGCGCGGATGTCGTCGAGGGTCGTCCCGGTGACGCCCCGCTCGCGGATCTCCTCGGCCGCCCCTTCCACAATGCGGCGCCGGGTGGCCGCACCCTTGCTGGTCAGGCGCGGCGCGCTTGCTCCTCCAACGGACATGAACCCTCCTCTACCTTTTCTGGACTTGCCGGTCCATTTTATACGAGGAAGAGTCGAGGCAGCAGAACGATGAGAAGGGTGCGCGAAATGCAAGCGATCGTCGTGGAAGAACTGGGCGGACCGGAACAGCTGCGGTTCACCGACCGACCCGTCCCCGAGCCCGGACCGGGCCAGATCCGGGTGGATATCGCCGCAGCCGGGGTCAATTTCATGGACACCGGCGCGCGTCGGCTCGGCGCCGCGACCGGCGTCCTGCCCTTTGTGCCCGGAGTGGAGGGCGCGGGCCGGGTGAGCGCGCTGGGTGAGGGGGTGAGCGATTTCGCTGTCGGTGACCGGGTGGCCTGGGTGTACGCCTACGGCTCGTACGCGGAACAGATCGTGTTGCCCGCCGCCGACGCGGTGCCCGTACCGGACGACATCTCCGACGAGGTCGCCGCGAGCCTGATGATGCACGGCATCACCGCCCACCACTTCGTCACCGAGGCCGCCGACGTCCAGCCCGGCCAGGTCGCCGTGGTGCACGCCGCGGCCGGCGGACTGGGCCAGAAACTGACCCAGCTCATCAAGGCGCGTGGCGGCAAGGTCATCGGCATCGTCTCCAGCGAGCAGAAGGCCAAGACCGCCCAGAGCAGCGGTGCCGATCACACCGTGGTGTCCACAGCTGACGCCTTTGTCGAGCCCGTGCTGGCGCTCACAGACGGTGCGGGCGTGGACGTAGTTTTCGACGGCGGAGGGGAGACCACCTTCCGTGCCTCGATGAAGGTCCTGCGCCGGCATGGGCTGTTGCTGTACTACGGCGCGGTTATCGGGGCGGTACCCGTGGTGAACATGCGCGAACTGCCCCACAGCATCAAGATTTCCTACCCGGTCTTCCGAGACCACATCCCCACCCGCGAGGCACTGCTGCGCCACAGTGCGAACCTTTTCGACCTGGTGCGGCGCAACGTCCTGATCCCGGAGATCGGCCGGCGCTATCCGCTTGAGGACGCCGCCCAGGCACACCGCGATATTGAGTCCCGGACGACCAGCGGCAAGCTCCTGCTCTTCCCGTGACAAGCGCCGACGAGCTGGGCCAGCGCCGCACCGTCACGCGGGCCGGTGGCGGTCGCCGCGGGGGCCCGGCACATTTCTGGTTGGGTGACCGGGCCCGTACGGTCGCGGACGCCGTCAGACCCGGGTACCCCGGGAGGAACCCGCAAGTCGGCCCAGTCCTGTGCGGGGATGCGGTAGTCGGCCTGAGCGAGACGGCGGTTGGCCAAATCCCATTGGTCACTCGACCAGCGGCCTCTCGTCATTTCTCTTTCACCCGGACGGCCTCCACCGCTCAACGAGGTGTTGGAACCCTGAGCCGTCCGCGCCGCCGCCCAGCCGATGAGCATTCTGATGCGGCGGCGGCCGTGAGGGTGGCCTAGAACTCAGCGGCCAGGGGGCTCCGTCGGCATGCTCAGCTACCGCGCCAAGACGGAGCACCTCAACGCCCTGCGGCGCGTACTCACCGAGGCGAGCCGCAAGGTTGCGCCTCATCGCGCCCTCTACGCACCATGCTGTGGCCGATCAGGGGGCGATCTGTGGAGTCGGCGCCGGCTGATATCCGTTGTGTCCAGGACGCTGTCCGGCAACAGCCAGCCTGGCCTTGACGGGAGGTTGAGGGTCCCGGCGAGGCCGGCAGCCGAGCATGACGGTCTTGTAAGGGGCCGCCTGGTCGTTGCGCCCCAGAGGCCAACGGCGCCCCAGGTGCTAGCGCGATGCGGCAGAGCCGGTGTCGCTTGCCGAGTCGGATTCGGCGGCGAGGACCTTGGCGCGCAGCTCTGCCGGGAAGACGCCGTCGAAGGTGGCGGGCGGGACGCGTCCGCTTCCCACCGCCGGGAGCAGGGCGTCGTGCACGACGACGGCTCCCCAGCCATTGTGCAGTTCTTCCTCGAGGAAGCACGGGTACCACGGCATGATCGGCCCGTGCCACTGTTCTTGCCGGAGTGAAGGATGCACCCTGGTGGCCAGCGCCCACAGGAGATCCGAGTCGTTCGATGGATCCACGTCGTCGTCGAGGACGTAGACGACCGGGGAGAGTCGGCCGACCCGGGTGCCTTTCAGTACCTCACCGATGCGGTGCACGAATCGCGCGGTGTCCATCCCCGGCATCAGGTCGCGCCAGTTCTGCGGGACCGTGATCACCGTCCAGAAGCAGGCGGCACCGAGCGGCAGCCAAGTGGTCGTGATCGGCAGCCCCGCCTTCCGCAGGACCGCGACAACCTCCGCGGAGATGCCGGCAGCCGGTGCGACGTGCGAGTCGTCGACAGGCCGCCCCGCAGCGGCAAGCGGCCAGACGGGGTCGTCCCGGTAGGTGATCGCCTCGATACTGAAGAGCGGCTGCGGTGACGTCTCGGGCAGTGCCCAGCCGTGGAACTCAGCGAACGGGCCCTCCACGGCATCGCGCGTTGCGGACAGGCGCCCCTCGATGACGACCTCGGCAGAGGCCGGCACTTCCAGATCGTTTGTCTCGCACTTCACCACGTCGACCGGCTTGCCCAGCACCGCTCCGAGATACGCTCCCTCGTCGACCTCGGCCGGGACGGTCATTCCGCCGACGATGGGAACGCCCGGGTCACCTCCCTGGACGAGGGCGTAAGGCATCGGCTCGCCGATGGCCTCCCACTCGCGCCAGATCATGCCGAGGTGCTGATTCGGTAGCACCAGTCCGGTCATGTGCCGGTCGTCGATCTTCATGATTCGGGAGATGGACCAGTTCGTCCATCGACCGTCCGGTGTCCTGGCGACGATCACACCCCACGTATTGACGTAGGGGCCGCCGTCGCTCTGGTGAACGAACGGGATCGGGAATCGATCGAGACGGGCTTCGGCACCCGTCAGGATGTTCTGCTTGCAGGGCGCCGAGTCGGCTGCCACCCGCCGCGGTGGGAGCAACTCCTTGGTGCCTGCCTCCCTGAGATGTTCGACCAGTTCGGCGGCGGTCGTCGTGTACGGCAGGCCGAGAGAAAGGGAGACCCGCGCCAGCGGATGCCCGGGAACGCTCGACAGGGCGCCCGGGGCTCCGATCATGCGGAACCCCTCATCGACTCCGCTGAGGTGCTCGAAGAACGGGGCGGGCCGGCCGTTCTCGGTGGACCGCCGTGTGACGGCCGATGCTTCCAGGTTCGGATCGATCACCCGTGAGATGCGTTGAATGTCGCCCAGCCCTTCGAGTGCGGAGATGTAGGACCGGAGGTCATTGATTTCGGACATCAGTGGCTTACGCCTTTCAGTTCGGAGGGTCGAGGCATTCCGTCCCAGCGCAGCGCCGATGGCACCTGGATATCCAGTTGATCCAGAACTCGGACGACGACATGCTCGACGAGCTCGTCAATGGTTTTCGGGCGGCTGTAGAAGGCCGGCATCGGCGGAACGATCCTTGCTCCCATGCGGGAGAGCGCCAGCATGTTCTCAAGATGGATTTCACTGAGCGGGGTCTCCCTCGGCACGAGCACCAAGGGACGCCGCTCCTTCAGAGTGACGTCGGCAGCTCGGGGGATGAGGCCGTCGGCATATCCGGTTCTGATTCCGGCAAGGGTCTTCATACTGCACGGCGCGATAATCATTCCGTCCGCCCGGAACGACCCTGACGAAATTGCTGCACCCTGGTCGTTCCACGCATAGGTCACGTCCGCCAGGTCGGTGACTTCACGGACCGACAGGTCGGTCTCCAGATGGATTGTCGCTCTGGCCCATTGAGACAGAACGAGATGAGTCTCCACGTCCGGCTGGTCCCGCAGCCGGCGAAGCAGCTCGACACCGAAGACGGCGCCGGTTGCCCCAGTCATCCCCAAGATCACCCGTCGCGGCACGGGAACCACCTTCCGTACACAGTAAGTCCGTACACGGATCAATGTAGGGTACAAGGATTCCGATTGCAAACAGTCCGTCCACCAACTAACAGTGCACGGATATAACCTGGACTCATGACGACCGGAGCGCGATACGACGGGACGCTGGAAGACGGCATGGCCCACCAGCTACGACGTGCCTCGCAGGCGGTGAACGCCTCGTGGCAGCTTCGCAGCAGCGACCTCACGCCTCCGCAGTTCGCCGTGGTTCAAGTCCTGGACGAGCGCGGAAGCCTCGACCAGAAGACCCTCGGCGCCCTCGCCGCAGTCGACCGGTCGACACTCACACCACTCCTCGACCGACTCTTGGCCCGTGGCCTGATCACCAAGAGCACGGATCCCCGCAATCGCCGCCGGCAACTGGTCACTCTGACTCCTGCCGGGCATGAACGAGCAGCCCTGGGCCGCCAGCAGTCACAGGAAACCAGCCGTTGGATCGAAGAACTGCTCGGGCCCGAGCGACTCGCGACCCTGACTCTGCTGCTCAAAGAGCTCGGCGACGCCGGCCACGATCAGCAGTCGTAGTCAGGGAGCAATCGCACACAAGCAAGCCCGGCGGCGCGAACAATCATCCGCTACGCCCATCTACACCAAGCGCACTGGCGATCTCGGCACCGCGGTCGATCTCGCTGCTGGAACTGGCCGTTGCCCGGGAGTAGTTCTCGAACTCCGCGACACAAGGGGACGGCAACGGGATATGCGGGTGCTGAAGCCGAAGTTTGCAGACCATCCCGGGGTCGGCCGGCGAAACCGGAATGGTCCTCGATGCCCTGTCAGTGCTTGGCCGGGGTCAGGGGGACGTGGCAGTGGCTGCTTAGATCAGTTGCCGGGCGTCCGCGTCGGTGCGGGCGATGCCATGGATGACGAGACGGTCTTGGCACAGTCCGCGCAGGCCAGACACCCAGAAGGGTGGCGCCTGCTCGAGCTTGCTGCGACTGATGGCCCAGCCGGACGTTGGCGGTCTCGACCGGACCGATCAGTGCCCTGTCCTCGCCCTGTGTGCGTGCGTCACGGCGAGTGCCGGACTGCTGGGCCTCGACGCGTAGCGTCATCATCGCGCGGCCACCTGGCAGGGCCGTACCGGGCCAAGGCCCACTTCGGTGCCGGTGCCGACGCTGTTGGGAACCGTTCGCGGCAGTGCCCAGCAGTCGCTGTGCAACTGCTCGACTTCATGGACGGCTACTGGGAGGGCTGGCTCCCCGATGGGGAGATTTCGCTGGTGTGAGGCAGGAGATCAGCTACCAAGTCCGGATTGATCAGACGGACTTCGTTGCCGCAGTACTGACGGCGAAGATGTCGGACACCTCGTCACATCGCCGGCTCCGCCCAGAGGTCGGGCGGGATGACGCCGACGGAGCGGCCGTGGGGGTCCAGGAGGTGTCCGAGCAGCTTGTCCTGGCGCAGGGTGATGACGCGGTCGACGATGTCGAGGCTGGGGTGAGCGATGGCGAGCCGGCTTTCCAGGCGCAGGACGTCGCTGACGGAGTGCAGGCTGGCCTGGAGAATGAGGTTGTGCGGTCCGCTGATGGCGGCGCAGTTGCGGGTTTCGGGCAGGCGGATGAGGGCCTGGCCGATCTCGGGGAGGTCGGCGGGTGGGACTTTGGCCCAGAGGGTGACCGATACGGGCCAGCCGCCGAGGGGGCGGGCGAAGTCGCAGCGGAACCGCAGGAGGCCGCGTCGGGTGAGCTGTTCGAGGCGGCGTTTGGCGGTGGAGAGGCTGACGCCTAGGTCGTTGGCCAGGGTCTGGTAGGGAGCGCGGCCGTCGTGGGCGAGCCGGGTGACCAGGGCGCGGTCGAAGGGGGTGATCTCGCCCGGGGCGACGGGGGTTTGGGCCGGGGGCGGGTCGGTCAGCTGGGCGCGCTGGTCGGGGGCGAGGGCGGCAATGCGCCATCGGCCGCCCTCGGTGAACATGTGGGTGACGATCCGGGCCTGCACGGTGGTGATACCGGGAAGGTGCGGGAGCAGGTCGAGGGTGTAGCGGGAGAGGGCCGGCAGGTCGCGGGTGGCGACGGTGGCGAGGATGTCGTGCCCGGTGGCCGCACGCTCGATCGTGAGCATGTGGGGGTGGACGCGCAGCGCCTGGGCGACCTGAGCGGTGGTCCCCGGAGCGCAGTCGATCACGACGAAGGCCACGCAGACCTGCTCGAACAGCCGTGGGCCGGGTGAGAACCCCACCCAGGCGGCGCCTTGGTCGGCCAGGCGGCTGAAGCGGCGAGCGACGGTGACCGGGTCGACCTCCAGGGCGCGCCCGAGCTTGGTCCATGAGGCCCGCGGCCGCAGCTGCAGGGCATTGACCAGCGCCAGCTCGTCCTCTGTCAGCAGCGTCGGTCCATCATCCTGCACAATCCCGCCTTGTGAGCCAGAATCCTGCGTTTGGCGCCTTTCGTGCATCACTCTCCCATTGTGGACCTCAAGGGTCCGCACCCGGTGAGCGTGAAGGAGGGCCGGATCATGGCTTACGCCGACTACCAGGACGAGATCTACCTCGACGGACTGCGCGGGGTGGTGCCGCGCTTCCCGATGACCTACGACGAGTTGGAGCCGCTGGCTAAGGCCGCGATGCCCGCCTCGGTCCGCTCCTACGTCGCGGGCGGCGCCGGTGACGAGCGCACCCAGCGGGCCAACGTCACCGCGTTCGAACGCTGGGGCCTCATCCCTCGCATGATGGTGGGGGCCACAGACCGGGATCTGTCTGTCGACCTGTTCGGGATGCGCCTGCCCTCGCCTCTGTTCATGGCCCCGGTCGGAGTGATCGGGCTGTGCGCGCAGGACGGCCACGGCGATCTCGCCACTGCCCGCGCCGCCGCCCGCACCGGCGTGCCGATGATCGCCTCCACACTGACCGTCGATCCGCTGGAGCAGGTCGCCGAGGAGTTCGGCGGCACCCCGGGCTTCTTCCAGCTCTACACCCCCACCGACCGGGAGCTGGCCGAGAGCCTGGTCCACCGTGCCGAGAAGGCCGGGTTCAAGGGCATTGTGGTCACCCTTGACACCTGGATCACCGGCTGGCGCCCCCGCGACCTGGCTACCAGCAACTTCCCTCAGCTACGCGGGAACTGCCTGACCAACTACACCAGCGACCCCGTCTTCCGCGCCCGCCTCGCCCGCAGCCCGGAGGACGACCCGAAGGCCGCGGTCGCCGAGTGGGTGAAGATCTTTGGTAACCCGCTCACCTGGGACGACCTGCCTTGGCTGCGCTCGATCACCAACTTGCCGCTGATCCTCAAGGGCATCTGCGACCCCGACGACGTCCGCCGCGCCAAGGACGCCGGCGTGGACGGCATCTACTGCTCCAACCACGGCGGACGCCAGGCCAACGGCGGCCTGCCCGCCCTCGACGTCCTGCCCAGCGTTGTCGAGGCCGCCGACGCCACGCCCGTCCTGTTCGACTCCGGCGTCCGCACGGGAGCCGACATCATCAAGGCCGTCGCCCTGGGCGCCACCGCCGTCGGCGTCGGCCGCCCCTACGCATACGGCCTCGCCTACGGCGGTGAAGCCGGCATCGTCCACGTCCTGCGGTCCCTGCTCGCCGAAGCAGACCTGATCATGGCCGTCGACGGTTACCCCACCCTCGCCGACCTCAGTCCCGAACCCCTCCGCCGCCTCACTTGACACCCGCCAACCAGCCGGGGCCAGATGCGCCGGCGATCCCTCGCTCACCGAGCGGTTCGCCCTGGCCCACTACCTCAGCGAACCGGGCCAAGTCCTCATGCAGGCCTGTCACCGAACGGACCACATTTCGCGACGGGTACCCCCTTGTCCAGCAGGATCAGATTGGCGCACCGGTTCTGGCGTCCCCACGACGCCCAGGAAGGCATTCGAGCCTTCCCCGTGAAGCGCTCACCCCTCTGGCAGGCCCGTTGAGCCCGAAGCCCAGCCCCAGCGAGAAAGTCGATGGCAACCATGACTGAGCAATCCACCGTTCGCAGCGTGACCTACGACCTGCTGCGGACCCTGAAACTCACCACGGTCTTCGGTAACCCCGGCTCCACCGAGCAGCCCTTCCTGCAGGATTTCCCCGAGGACTTCACCTACGTCCTGGCGCTGCAGGAGGCGTCCGTCATCGCCATGGCCGACACCTTCGCCCAGGTGACCGGCCGCCCCGCACTGGTCAACGTGCACTCCTCGGCCGGGCTGGGAAACGCGGTGGGCAACCTGGTGGCGGCCTACCACGGAAACACGCCCCTGATCATCACCTCGGGGCAGCAGCACCGGGAACTGGTGATCGGGGAGCCGTATCTCGGCAACCGCGAGGCCACCACCCTGCCCAAGCCGTGGGTGAAATGGTCCTACGAGCCGGCCCGCGCCGAGGACGTGCCGGAGGCGTTCATGCGGGCCTACGCGGAGGCGTTGCAGCCGCCGACGGGACCGGTCTACCTGTCGATTCCCATGGACGACTGGAAGCGGCCCCTGTCCGGGTTCACCCGGGTGCGGACCGTGAGCGACCGCGTCGCCCCCGACACCGAGCGGCTGCGCGGATTCGCCGATCGCATCTCCGCAAGCCGTCGGCCCGCACTGATCTTCGGGCCGGAGGTCGACCGCAGCGGCGGCTGGGACGGAGCCGTCGCACTGGCGGAGAAGCTGCGCGCTTCCGTCTATGGCGCCCCGCTGCTGGACCGCGCCTCCTTCCCCGAGGACCACCCCCTCTTCGGCGGCCCGCTCGGCATGTCGGTGAAGACCATCAGCGACCGCCTGACCGGACACGACCTGGTGGTCGTGATCGGCTACGATCCGGAACTGACCGTGGGAAGCCATTCGACCTGCTGGGCCACCGCGCCATCGACGTGGAGACCACCGAGGACCTGGAGCGGGAGTTCAAGGCGGCCCTGACCGCCGACACCACCACGGTCATCGTGGTCCCGACGCAACCCCAGAAGGCGATGTTGTAGGCCGTGCGGCCCGCACGATCGGAGAGGCGAAAGAAATCATGGACTTTGGGCTGAAGGACCGGGTGTACATCGTCACCGGTGGCACCCGCGGGCTGGGCAAGGCGGCCGCACGCGAGTTGGTGGCCGACGGTGCGAGGGTGGTCGTCAGCGGCCGCAGCGAGAAATCGGTGGCTGCCGCCGAGGCAGAGCTCGGCGGCCCGGGGCAGACGGTCGGCGTCGTGGCCGACAACGCCGACACGGAGACTCCGGACCGGCTGATCGCCGCGGCCCGCGATGCCTTCAAGCGGTTGGACGGGGTGCTCATCAGCGTCGGCGGGCCGCCGGCGGGTACGTCGGACACCATCGAGGACGACCAGTGGCGCGCCGCCTTCGAATCGGTCTTCCTCGGCGCGGTGCGGCTCTCCCGCGCCGTCGCGGCTGAGCTGGGCGAGGGGGGTGTCATCGGCTTCGTCCTCTCCAGCTCCGTGTACGAGCCGATTCCCGGCCTCGCGATCTCCAATGCCCTGCGGCCGGGCCTGGCCGGTTACGCGAAGAACCTCGCGAACGAGCTGGGCCCAAGGGGCATCCGCGTCGTCGGCCTCGTGCCCGCCCACATCGAAACCGACCGGGTGCGCGAACTCGACGCGCGGGGTGGAGACGCGGACGCCGCCCGCGAGCGCGCGACTGCCGGCGTACCGCTGCGCCGCTACGGAACCCCGGACGAGTTCGGCCGCAGTGCAGCCTTCCTGCTGTCGCCCGCCGCGTCGTATCTGACAGGCGTGATGCTGTCGATCGACGGGGGCGTGCGCAGAGGCTTCTGACCGAGGGCACGGCGAACGACACGACCGAGCGTGTGACTACCGAGGCGGTGCCAGGGAGCCAACGCCTGCATCGTAGCTCTCTGGGGGCCTCCGCGATTCGGACCGGACTGATACCTACACACACCCGAGGGAACGGATCTCTGGCCCGTTTTGAACCGAGAACCCTGGCTCAGGGTACGTCAACAACCACTGTCTGTTCACGGCCCGGCCGTCCTTCAGCCGCGATGCCCCGGACAGTTGAGGAGTCACCATGCCTATCTACACCTGTACTGCGGCCCGGGGATCGCTGACCAGCGAGTCGAAGGCCCTGCTGGCAGCCGAGATCACCCGGATTCACGTGGCCATCAACCACGTGCCACCGGCCTACGTCAACGTGGTCTTCTCCGAGCTGCCTGCGGACAGTGTCTTCGCAGGCGGGCAGCCGGCGACACCGCTGATCCTCACCGGCTGGGTACGGCGAGGCCATCCCCAGGAGGAGGCGACGCGACTGGCCGTGGAGCTGTCTTCAGCGATCGCCCGGGTCTCGGGCGTGGACGAGAGTCAGACCATGGTGGTGCTCCAGGACGGTCCTGCCCGGTCCGCTGTCGAGGGCGGTCGTGTGCTGCCCGAACCGGGCGAGGAAAAGGAGTGGTTGCGCCGGACCGGGGCCTGAACGGTCAACGGCTACGCCAAGAACCCCCTCGCAGAGGGCATCGAATCCGCGGGCTCCCGCCGCATCCGCGGCATCGCAGCACAGACGATCCTGCTCGCCTTCCAGCTGGCCCACGCCAACCGCCGCAAGATCAGAAGGTGGCTGGACACCCTCGCCCTCGGCGGGGGAACGCCCACGGCGCCGTACTCACCACCGCCGCCCGACCAGAGAGCCGCGAACCTGGACCCCGACCGGCCACCTGACACCGGCGGCATAGACCGAGCCGCTGGCGACGGCGGCCGCGAGGAAGGTGGCGGTGACCGCCCAGGCCGTGTCCGAGGCCGAGGCGTTCAGCAGCCGGGGCAGCTCGGGGACGATCGGGATCACCAGGGTCTGCATCAGCGAGACCACGATCCCGCCGAAGGCCAGGACCGCCACGACGAGATTCGTCCGCGGCGCGCCGTCTCGGCGGGCCGGAGTGGTGCGTGGGACATGGGTCGAGCCTCCGTAGGGGCACTCGGGTCTGCACGACTCCGCCTGATGGCAAGTCAGTTGATTGACTTAAGCAAGGAGATTCGGATTCCGTGCCCACGGATTGAAGGTTCGGAGCAGGACACCAGAGCAGGAGATCCCTTCCCCGACGAGACGGAACTCCTGGGCGGTGTGGGCCCCCTAAGCCGTCCGGAAGCGGAACGCGCCGGTGCCGCCGCCCACCGTGAGCCAGATGTGCTCCCCCTCCCTGACCAGCCGCAGAGCGATGTACGCGCAGCCGGGGCAGCGCGCGGTCAGGCCGGGCTCGGGTCCGTAGACGTGGAGCCCGGCGAGCGGACCGGACCGCGCGCATTCGGGACAGCGCCACCAGGCCGTGGTCGGTTCCACGGAGAGGATCTCGGACAGCGGGCCGGCGAGGCAGTTGCCGTCGAGGTGGGCGGTGACGTCTGCCATGAGGACCTCCCGTGCGGTCTGGGTCGTTGGGTCATCCGAAGCGCTCGGTGCGGATGGTGAGGGGGTCTCGGCCCATGTCAATCAGCAGGTCGGCGACGGCCTCGACGAAGCCGGTGGGCCCGCAGACGTAAACCGGGCCGGCCGGTTGCAGCCGGGCCGACAGCTCGTCGAGGTCGGCCGCCGTGACCCGGCCGGTCGGGCGGGTACTGTCCGGCGGGGCCTGCCGCGTGTACACGATGCGCACGTCGAGCCCGGCGTCCCGGTCGGCCAGGTACTCGCGGTACCAGACCTCGTCGGGCGTGCGCACCGAATAGAGCAGGTGGAACGGGCTGCGCGACCGCGCCTCGCGGTGAGCGCGGATCATGGCCGCGAGCGGAACGACACCGGAGCCTCCGGCCACCAGGAGCACCGGCTCGGTCTGCTCGGTGCGCCAGACGAACCAGTTGCCGAGGGGTCCGCGTACTTCCACATCCGCGCCAAGCGGCAGATCGTCTGCCAGGTAGGGCGAGACCTCTCCGTCGAGCACGGCCTGCACACCCAGCTCGATGGTCTCGCCGTCGGCGGGCGCGGCCAGGGAGTAGCTGCGCACCGCCTGATAGCCGTCGTCGGCGGTGAGCCGCACGTCGACGTGCTGGCCGGGCAGATGACCGGGCCAGCCGGGCACGGTGAAATCCAGGGAGCGGGCGGTCGAAGTCTGGGGGCGGCGCTCGACGAGCCGCGCACTGCGCCAGGCGATCCGCATGGTCAGTCGCCCCAGTTGCGCTGCTCGCGCCAGGGATCGCCGTAGTTGTGGTACCCGACCGACTCCCAGAAGCCCGGATCGTCCTCCAGGGTGAGCCGCAGTCCACGCACCCACTTGGCCGACTTCCAGAAGTACAGGTGCGGCACGAGCAGCCGGGCGGGTCCGCCGTGCTCGGGCGACAGGGGATAGCCGTCGTAGGTGTGGGCGATCCAGGCCCTGCCGTCGAGGAGGTCCTCCAGCGGGAGATTCGTCGTGTAACCGCCGTAGCTGCTGACGACGACGTAGTCCGCGGCCGTCTCGACATCCTCGAGGAACGCGTCGAGCGGCACCCCGCGCCAGTGCGTGTCGAACTTCGACCACCGCGTCACGCAGTGAATGTCCTGAACCGTCTCCTGCTGCGGCAGGTCCATCATCTGTTCCCAGGTCCAGCTGCGCGTGTCACCGAGTTCGGTCGTCACGGTGAAGGTCCAGTCCTCGGTGGACACCCGCGGCGTGGGACCGGCGGACAGCACGGGAAACGACTCGGTCGGGTACTGCCCGGGAGGCAGCCGCTCCGCCAGGGAACGGGCACGCCCACGAAAGCCCGGTGAGAAGGAATTCACAGCGTCATCTCCTGAGCCGCGAGGGTTCAGAACTCAGTGTCGGGGGACGGTGGCCGCCTGACCACTCGGAGACTCTAAAGACCCTCCACGCATGCCGGTAGCCCGGCAGCGCACAGGGTCGGCTCCCTCAGCGCACTGTCCGCGGAACAAACGGACGGAACCGTCCACCACGAACTCCAGCACCGTGTACCCCCACCACGACCCGGCCACGGGATCGTGAGGGGAACCGGCGGGTACTCCTCGGATGTGGAGCCCATTCCGCGTGCCGCCCAGCTGGAGGCGCTCACCGGCCTTCTCGACGAGGCGCTCGCGACCCAGGTCGCGACGGACCTCGTGGTGGCTGCCTGCGGCGAGCCGGGACCTGTGTCCGGACAGACCGCCCAGGACTGCGGCCGCCAGAGCGCCGCCCTGCACCGGCTGCTGGGACGCTTGCGGAACCTCCCGGTGACGGACCCCGACCTCGTGGAGGCAAAGCACCGTGCGGGCCGGTTGCTCGCCTATCAGCAGTGGATGGTGCGCCAGGCTCTGGATCTCGCCTTCACCAGCCACCCGGACGCACGGACGGAGGCCGCGCGACTCCGCCTGAACGGCCTGGGACGCCCGGCGGACGACCTGCGCCGCCTGCGCGACGTCCTGCGGAGTGGGACCGACGGTGGCGTGAAGTGAGTGCCGCACGTCTCCGTGCCCGTCCGTGTGAGTTGCGTCTGACCTGGAGTGACACGCGGACAACGCGAGGTGTTGACCGTACGATCGGGCAATGCCTGACACGACCGAAACCACGCCCGGCTGGCTCAGTCCCGACGAACTCGAGCTGGCGCGTGCCCGCATGCCGATCCTGTACGTGGAAGCCGTGCCGGTGCGCGTCGACGACAGCGGTGAAGTCACCAGCATCGGACTGTTGCTGCGGATCGGGCCCGACGGGACCGTCAGCCGCACGCTCGTATCCGGGCGGGTCCTGCACCACGAACGGGTCCGGGACGCCCTCCTGCGCCATCTGGAGAAGGATCTGGGGCCCGTTGCGCTCCCCCGTGTCCCGGCCTCTCTGCAGCCCTTCACCGTCGCCGAGTACTTCCCGACACAGGGGATCACACCGTTCCAGGATCCCCGCCAGCACGCGGTGGCCCTCGCCTACATCGTCCCGGTGGCCGGCGACTGCCGCCCCCGCCAGGACGCACTGGACCTCGTGTGGTTCAGCCCGCAGGAGGCCGCCTCGGCCGTGGTGCAGGACGAGATGCCGGGCGGCCAGGGCGTGCTGCTCAAGCAGGCCCTGGCCCACGTCGGCTGCCTGTCCTGACCGACCGGTCCGGCCCGGTGCCTCAGTCTCGGCGGCGCCGGGCCGACGGGCCCGACGACAGCATCTCGCTGAACGGACTCACCGGCCGTTCCACACGTTCACCGTCCACCGTGATGTCGACCGCCTCGTTGTAGAAGGCGACGAGTCCCACGATGGCGGCGACCGCGGGCAGCGGGGCCGGATAGCTCCAGGCGATGTTTGCCGGGACGTCCGCGCCGGCCCGGTACGACCAGTACTCGGCCATGCCCTTGTACGGGCAGCGGGTGCTGTGCTCCGTGGATGCGAACAGGTCGAGGCGGACGTCCTCGCGCGGGACGTAGTACCGCACCGGAAGGCCCGTCTCGAACAGCAGTACCGGACGGCGCGTGTCCGCGACGACCGTGCCGTCGATCTCGACCCGCACATGACGGCTGCTCGGCAGGGCGTCCACCCGCTTGTACGGGTCCCGCGGGTGGACGAAGACCTCTTCCTCCTCCTCGTACCAGTGGTCCAGGACACCGCCGCGACCCGGGAACCACTCGAAGGCGATGTGTCCTGCCAGGTCGTCGGCGGCGTACGTCCAGGCCGCGTTCCCCAGCAGCTGCCCGTCGACCTCGAGGTCGTAGAAGATCCGCGCTACGGCGTGGGCACCGGTCGGCGGGTTCTTCGCCGGGCGGAGCAGGTCTTCGCGGACCTCCTCGCGGGGGAACGCGTACAGCGGGACGGGCCGTCCGGGCTCCCAGACGAGGACCGGGTGCCGGCTGTCGACAACGGTGGCGTCGCCTTTGCGGCCGCGCACCCATCGCTCGCCGGGCTCCCAGTGAAGGCCCTCGGGGGTGGTCCGGACAGTGCGCGCGGTGGGCAGTCCGAGGGGGAACGCCGTCATGACCCCGCTCTCCTTCACGGTCACGGATGTGGATCGGGTCCCAGCCTAGGCACCCTCGCCGCCCCGGCGCCTCAGTGCGCCGCGTCCAGCCGTGCCCTCTGCTCCGCCGTCAGCTGGAGGTCGACCGCGGCCAGGTTCTCCTCCAGCTGCGCCACCGACGACGCCCCGGCCAGCGGGATCACCGGAAGGTCCGCACCGATCTGCCAGGCCAGCACCACCTGGTTGACCGTCGCCCCCATCTCCCGCGCCACCTCGCGCAGCACCGCCAGCCGGGCCTCGGTGCCGGGGTGGTCGTAGTCCGGCGGCAGGTGCTTGTCCTGGCGTACGTAGGCGCCCGTGAGGAGGGGTGAGTAGGCGACCAGGGTCAGCGCGGGCTCGGCCCGCAGGTAGCTCAGCAGTTCGGGGGTCGTGCCACCCAGGCTGCCGTCCGGGAAGAGGTCGCCGGGCATGTCGGTGCGGGGGCGCAGATGGCTGTGCTGGTACTGCAGTACCTCGTAGCCCGGCAGCCCGGCCTCGGCGGCGAGGGCGCGGGCGCGTTCCACCCGCCAGACGGCGTGGTTGCTCACGCCGAGCAGGCCGACCGTGCCCTCCGCCACCAGTTCGGCGAAGCCTTCCACGGTTTCGCGCAGCGGAACCGTTGGGTCCTCGATGTGCGCGTACAGCAGATCCACCCGGTCCACGCCGAGCCGTTCGCGGCTGCGCTCGGCCGATTCCCGGATGACCTTCGCGGACAGCCCCTCCGGGTTGTCGACGTAACTCGTGCCGGGTGCCAGCGGCCGTGCGCCGAGTTTGGTGGCGATGACGATCTCGTCGCCGACGCCGCGGCTGCGGCGCCAGCGGCCGAGCAGTTCCTCGCTTTGCCCGCCCTGGCTCCCGTCGACCCAGAAGGCGTAGTTGTCGGACGTGTCGATGAAGGTCCCGCCGGCCTCGACATAGCGGTCGAGCACGGCGAAGGACGTCTTCTCGTCCGTCCGGGAGCCGAACAGCATCGCGCCGAGCGCGAGCACGCTCACCTCACGGCGGGTCCTCGGATCGGTGCCGATCGTGCGGTACTTCATGGTGGTCCCTCCCGTTCGGACCCGCGGCTACGGGCCCGAACGGGAGTCTTCAACTTGGAGCGCGCTTCAAGTCAAGCGCGGCAGTCGAGGCTCTTGAGGTCGACCGCGTCGGCCATGGCCTGCATGCCCTTGTCATTGGGGTGCAGATGGTCGCCGCCGTCGAAGAAGGGCAGGATCCGTTCGTGGTCGTAGGGGCTGCGGAGGATTTGGTCGAAGTCGGTGACCGCGTCGAACTCCCCGCTGACCCTGATGAACGTGTTGACTTCCTGTCGTACGGCCTCGGCGGCCGTGTCCCACTCGGACCAGCCCTTGAACGGCGCGACGGTGGCGCCGACGACGCACTTCCCGGTGGCGTGGGCGCGGTCGATAATCTGCCGGTAGCCCGCGATCATGTCCTGGGCCGTGACGCCGGTGTGGGCCTTGATGTCGTTGACGCCCTCGAAGAGGAAGACCGTGCGGACTCCGGGATGCGAGAGGACGTCGCGCTGTAGCCGGTTCAGGGCGCTCTGGCCCGCGCCGTCCGCCAAGACCTTGTTGCCGGAGATCCCCTCGTCGGCGACCCCCTTGACCGCTGTGTTCGCCTTCCCGAGCCGGCGGGCGAGGTAGTCGGGCCAGCGGCGGTCGGTGTCGGACGTGGACGCCCAGCCGTCCGTGATGGAGTCGCCGAGCGCGACCACGGCGCCGGTGGCAGCGTCCGTCCGTACGGTGACGGCGTCGAGGTAGAACCAGGAACCGGTCGTCTCCGTCCAGTTGGCCGCGTTCTCCTCGGCGGTGTGGTCGCCGGAGGTCGCGTACGACGTCTGCATCGCCATCCCGTGCCCGGTCGCCGGACCCCCCGCGTCCGGGGAGTGGAGGCTGATGACCAGTTCGGTCGCTGCGGGCAGCCTGCCGAGCAGCGGGTCGCTGTACGCCGTGGCGCCCGCGGGCACCGTCACGGAGCGCGCGCCGCCGAAGGTCAGCCGCCGGTTGCTGCCGGGCACCAGTCCGGCGCCCTGCCGCCGACGCCCGGCGTAGACGCCGTCGAACGTCACCGGCCGGTCGCCGAAGGCGTTGGACAGCCGGATGCGCAGGTCGTCCCCGGCCACGCTGGTGTGCACGACCAGCCGATAGCTCCGGTCGGCGACGGCGTCCCCCATGCGGTCTGCGCTCGCTCCCCAGGTGATCACGTCGTGCCGGCCGCCGGACGCGTCCGCCGCCGCGGGCGCGACCTGGACGCAGGCTGCGAGCAGCAGCAGTACGAGCAGGCGGCGCGCCTGTGCGAACCGGGCCCTCACCGGGTGAAGTCCTTCAGCGTGACGGACTCGCCGGGCTTCAGGGTGAGCGTGCGGGACCTGCCCGCGTACGCCACGGTGGTGCTGCGGCCGCCGATGCTGCGGATCCGGGCCTCGCTTGGTGTCCCGTCCCGCCACCGCAGGTCGACGCCGAATCCGCCGCGCGCGCCGACTCCGGTGATCGAGCCGGACGACGCCCAGGCGTCGGGGAGCGCGGGGAGCAGCTCCAGATGGCCCGGGCGCGAGTAGAGCAGCATCTCGTTCATCGCCGGGTTGCCGAAGTTGGCATCGATCTGGAAGATGCCGTGGCCCTGCTCCACCTCGTAGATGTCGAAGAGGTTGAAGGCCGTACCGTTGCTGCCGTTCGTGGACGGGTG
This sequence comes from Streptomyces sp. NPDC022910, assembly GCF_055561075.1. Taxonomy (NCBI): domain Bacteria; kingdom Bacillati; phylum Actinomycetota; class Actinomycetes; order Kitasatosporales; family Streptomycetaceae; genus Streptomyces; species Streptomyces sp. NPDC022910. The sequence continues at coordinate 246,808 of NZ_JBVHHL010000001.1, read as the reverse complement.
GAGGTTGGTCACGATCAGCTGGTACGCCTTCTCGGCGTTCTTCAGCCGGGCCCAGCACAGGCTGCGCCAGGCGTTGGCCCAGCCGAAGCTGTTCATGCCGCGGGCGGTGAGCAGGGCGATGGCACCGTCCACGATGTCGGCCGGAGTGGAGCCGTCGGGACGGATCCGGTCCCCGGGAAGAGTCCGACGAGCGGGGACCGGTGCCGGTGAGTGGCCTCGCCGAGGTTGTCGGGTGACATCCATTCCTCCAGCCAGCCCGTCTTCGGGCTCACCTCTGGGAGGTACAGCCGCTGCTGGAGCGCGGTGATCGTGTCCGCGCACCCGGTGTCCTTCTTCAATTCTGCCGCCGCTGTGCGGAAACCGGCGCTCGCCGCCTGCTTCGGTGTCTCGGCGACCCCCGTACGCGAAGCCATGCTCGATCTGGTCAAGGAGGGCCTGGTCGACACCGTCCCCAACAAGGGCTTCCGGGTCACCGCCGTCTCCGAGAAGCAGCTCGACGAGTACACCCATATCCGCTCGCTCATCGAGATCGCCACCACCGTGGAGCTGGCGGGGACGGCCGACCGGGTCTCGCTGGAGGCCCTGCGGCCGACGGCCCGGGAGATCGTCAGCGCCGCCGCGACAGGGGACCTCATCGCGTACGTCGAGGCCGACACCCGCTTCCACCTCGGCCTGCTCGCCCTCGGGGGCAACGCGCACCTCGCGAGGTCGTCGAAGATCTGCGCAAGCGGTCCCGCCTCTACGGGCTGACCGCCCTGGCCGAGGCCGGCCGACTGCTCGCCTCCGCCCAGGAGCACCTCGAACTCCTCGACGCACTGCTGGGCCGCGACGAGGAGGCGTACGGAAGGTGATGACCCGTCACCTCGGTCATGTGCGCGGACTGTGGGCCGCCCACGACTGAGCACCTCACACGCGCTGACCGCGCCGCGTCACGCCTGGACTTGGGCCGCCGCCTCGGCCGCCTGCGCCGTGACCTGGGCCGCCGCGCGGGCGGCCCGTCCGGTCACCCGCCAGGCGAGCATGCGCAGGGCGGTGGGCGGAGCCGGGGGAAAGACACCGAGCTGGCCGAGCATGGTGATGTCGTCGCGCACCGCCTCGTGCCCGACCACCTTGCCGTCACGGAGGTCGAGCACATGGATCTGCTCGAAGTCGATCTCGCGGCCGGTGGGCGGTATGGCCTGGTCGAGGGCGCCGTCCCGGAATCGGACGAACGCACCGGTGTGGCGGCCCTGCATGCGCAGCCGTACCCAGACCTGGTCGTCGTTGCGGGCGACGCCCAGGACGGGGAAGCGCAGATCGGTGAAGGCGAACCGCATCCACGCCCCCGACGCGAGGGTCCCGGCCGGCCCCGGGAGCGCGCAGGCCGAGGGAGCCACAGCCGCTTCGCGGTTGTGGAAGTCCTCGTGCACCACCTCGAGGGCCAGTTCCGGATCCCCGGTCGCAAGGACCCGGAAGAGCCCGTCGGCCAGGTCCGTGGCGTCCATACCCATGGCGTTCATGCCTTTCACCGGTCGTCCGCTGTACGCGGTGGGTCGCTGCGGCGGACAGGGCGGCCCTCAACCGCTGGGCTCGTCTGTTCGCGGAATTGAGGTTATAGCTCACCTAATCAATAGGGCAACCACGGACCACATTCATTAGGATGACCGCATGCCCTCACGTCGCCCCTACGTCTCCCCCCTGCGCGAGCAGGCGGCCGCGCGGACGCGTGCCCTGATCCTCGAGCGGGCCACGGAACTGTTCGCCGACCGGGGGTACGGCCGGGTGACCGTCGCGGACATCGCGTCGGCGGCCGGCGTCGCGCCCAAGACCGTCTTCGCGAGCGTCGGGAGCAAGGGCGACATCCTGGACCGAATCGTCGAAGAGGGCGAGACGGCCTCCGACTACGAGCGGACCCTGGCAGACCTGCTCGCCCTGCGGACACCGAAGTCGGTACTCGAGCGGCTGGCCCGGGGCACGCGCTATGGCAACGAGAGCCAGTTCACGGTGCACGAGGCGATCCACAAGGCGCTGCCCGTCCACGAGAACGGCGAGGCGCTCTGGGAGCGTTACACCGCTGCGTACCGCGACGCGCTGCACACCGCCGCCCGCCACCTGCACACCCTGGACCCGCCGCCCCCCTGTACCGTTGAGGAGACGGCGGGCCTGCTGTGGTTCTGGTTCGGCCCGTCGGGCTGGCGCACGCTCGTGGTCGAGAACGGCTCGTCGTGGGACCACGCCGAGGACCTCCTCCACCGAACGGCGGTCGCCACGTTGTGCTGAGGGAACGGCAGACCTCGGGGAGGGCTCGATGCGCATCGACTCGTTGCCTTACGTCGACGAGCAGGTGACGGACATCGCGGCCGGGCCCTACGAGGTCTGGCGGAGTCTCGGCGAGACGCTGGAGGGCTCCTTCTCCCGCCCCGGTGCCTTGGGCTACGCGCGCCTGGTGGGATGCGCCGACCGCGAGGCGTCCGGACCACGGCCCCTTGCCGAAGGCTCGGCGCTTCCCGGTTTCCGGGTCGCGGCCGTGCTTCCCGGACGAGAGTTGGTCCTCGTGGGGAGGCATCGCTTCTCGTCCTACGCACTCGTCTTCCGCCTCGAACGGGTCGGTCCGGCTCGATCACGTTTGCGTGCCGAAAGCCGCGCCGCCTTTCCCGGCCCGGCCGGCGGTCTCTACCGCGGGCTGGTCATAGGGACGGGTGGGCACGTGATGGGTATGCGGCGGCTGCTCTCCGCGGTCCGCCGTCGTGCCGAGTGACGCAGGCCCGGTGACGGTGCAGCGCACCGGCGACAAGGAGGTCAGGCCGCCCCGCCGTTGGCGAAGAGGACCTGACCGTTGATCCAGCGCGCCGGTCCGGCGAGGAAGGCGACGGCCTCGGCGATGTCCTCGGGAGTGCCCAGGCGTTCGAGCGGGGTGACCTTGGACAGGTTGTCGATCGTGGCCTGGTCCTTGCCCTCGAGGAACAGGGGCGTGGCAGTGGGTCCGGGGGCCACGGCGTTGACCGTGATGTCCTTGCCGCGCAGTTCGCGGGCGAGCACCAGGGTCATGGCCTCGACCGCTCCCTTGCTCGCGGCGTAGGCGCCGTAGGTCGGGAACTGGAGCCGGGTGACGGAGGTGGAGAAGTTGATGATCGCTCCGCCGCCGCGCACCCGGCGCGCCGCCTGCTGGGAGACCACGAAGGTGCCACGGATGTTGGTGCGGTGCATCCGGTCCAGGTCGTCCAGGTCCAGCGTCGCGATCGGGGACAGAAGCATGATGCCCGCCGTGTTGACGACGACGTCGATGCCGCCGAACTCCTGCTCCACGGCGTCGAATGCGGCTGACATCGCGTCCTCGTCGGCGACGTCCCCGCCGACGGCGACGGCCCTGCCGCCGGCCGCGGTGACCGCCGCTACCACCTCGTCGGCCCTGGCCTTGTTGCCGGCGTAATGCACGCCGACGGCGATGCCGTCCCGGGCCAGGCGCTCCACGACCACGCGGCCGATGCCGCCGGAGCCGCCGGTGACCAGGGCCACGCGCGTGTTGTCGTCCGTCATGGTGCTCTGTCCTTCGGTGAGGTGAGGGAAGGGGGGTTCGGTGCGCCCGCCGCGCCGGGGCGCCGGCGGATCTCAACCGGCCTTGCCGGAGGCGGGAATCCGCTCCAGCCACTGTCCGAGCAGGGCCGATTCGGCGGGGGTGAAGGGTTCCGGGGTGAGTTCGTCCAGTGAGGCGAGCAGGGTGGTGGCGGCGGCCGCCCGTGTGTCGTGGGCCGTGGTGTCCGCGCCGGGGTCGACCAGGACGGCCCGGTGGATCGCGTCGCGGACGAGGGTCGACAAGCCGGTGTCCGGATACAGCGCGGGCCGGGTGATCAGCGCGAGCGCCACTCCGATGTTGGCCGACATGACCATGCGGGCCGCGACGTCCGTCGGGACACGGAGGCGGCCCTGCGCGGCGAGCCGCTGGAGGACCTCGCGCAGGATGCGCATCGCCTCCTGCGCCGCCTCGGGCGCGGAGCGGAGAGCCGGGGAGAACATCAGCTTGTAAGCGTTGGGGTGGGCCAGCGCGAAGGCCGTGTGACTGTCCCAGCCGGCTCGCAGGTCCTCCAGCGGGTCGTCGGACTTCTCGGCGGCCCGTTTGGCTCCGAGGTACTGGTCCCAGACGTGGTCGACCGTGGCCGTCAGCAGTCCGTCCTTGTCGCCGAACAGCCGGTACAGCACCGGCTGTTGCACGCCGGCCGCCTCGCAGACCGCGCGGGTGGACACGTCACCGGTCGATGACTGCGCCAGCAGGGATGCCGTGGCTTCGATTATCGCCTGTCTCGTATCCATGTAGTCAACGATAACACCTGCTTGAAGCGTTGACAACAGATCCACCATATCGACGCTACGAGACGGGTGTCGGGCGGCACGCCGCAGCAGAACCCCGCCCGCGCCGAACGGTCGGGCCCCGTGTCGCCCTTGGGACATGTCCCACCTGTGCCACGGGAATCGAGTGACAGTCTCTTCGCCGCCACCGGATTCTTTCCAGCGCATGAACAACTCACCGCGTACAAGGGAAGGCACGGGACTGATGAGACCGATCCGCCTGATGGCGGCGATATCGGCGGGGCTCGCGCTGACTGCCGGTGCCGTGGTGCCGGTGTCCGCCGGGACCGGCGACGCAAGGGCCGTGGCAGACGCGCCCGCGGGGACGAAGGGCGCCACCGTGCGCCTGATCACCGGTGACCGGGTGACGGTCACCACGACCGCGGACGGTCGCCGGATCGCCTCGGTACGACCGGGAGCGGGACGGCAGGACATCCTCTTCCGCACCATCGAACAGGACGGGCATCTGACGGTCCTTCCCTCCGATGCGAGCGATCTGATCGCGGCCGGACGGCTGGACCGGAAACTGTTCGACGTGACCGCACTCGTCGACCAGCGGTACGACGAGGCCCACACCGACGCGCTGCCGCTCATCGTGGGACAGCCGCAGAGCGTGAAGGCGTCCGCCGCACGGGGTCTGACCGCCCTCGCCGAGGACGGCTCCCCCGTCCGCAGACTCAAAAGCGTCGACGCGACGTCCATGCGTGTGGCCGACGACGACCTCGGCCGGTTCTGGAAGCAACTAGCTCCCGACGACGGGGAGATGAAGGCGACCGGGCTGTCCACCACGCCCCGGGTGTGGCTCGACGGCCGTGTGGACGCGGCTCTGGACCGCAGCACCGCCCAGATCGGTGCGCCGGACGTGTGGCAGGCCGGCTACCAGGGAGAGGGCGTCAAGGTCGCCGTCCTGGACACCGGGGTCGACCAGTCGCATCCCGACCTGGCCGGGCGGATCGCGGAGGCCAAGGACTTCTCCGGCAGTTCGGGTACCGGGGACGTCTTCGGTCACGGCACACATGTCGCCTCCATAGTCGGCGGCACCGGCGCGGCGTCCGGCGGCAGCCGCAAGGGCGTCGCGCCCGCCGCCGAGTTGCTGGTCGGCAAGGTCCTGGGGGACGACGGCTACGGCAGCCAGTCCCAGGTGATCGCCGGCATGGAGTGGGCGGCGTCGGAGGGCGCCAAGGTCGTCAACATGAGCCTGGGGTCGGAACAGCCGTCGGACGGCACGGACCCGATGAGCCTGGCGCTGAACGAACTCAGCCGGAGCACCGGCACCTTGTTCGTCGTGGCGGCAGGCAACAGCGGCGAGCAGGGTGCGGGCTCCCTGGGCTCCCCCGGTGCGGCGGACGCGGCCCTGACGGTGGGTGCGGTGGACCGGGACGACTCGCTCGCCTCGTTCTCCAGTCGCGGTCCACGCATCGGCGACGACGCCGTCAAGCCCGATGTGACGGCGCCCGGCGTCGGGATCGTGGCGGCGAGGGCCGCGGGGACCACGATGGGTGACCCGGTCGACGCGAACTACGTGGCGGCGTCGGGTACCTCGATGGCCACCCCGCATGTGGCGGGAGCCGTCGCGCTGCTCGCCCAGCGCCACCCCGACTGGAGCGGCGTCCAGTTGAAGGACGCGCTGATCAGTACGGCCCGTACGATCGCCGGTCAGACGGTCAACGAGCAGGGCGGCGGCCGCATCGACGTGGCCGCGGCGGCGCTGGGACCGGTCACCGCCACCGGCACCGTCGCCCTCGGCCCGTTCTCGACGGGAACCGGAGACCCTCGTACGACGACCCTGGGGTACACGAACAGCTCCGACAAGGACCTCACCCTCGCGCTCACCCTCAAGCTGTCCACAGCCGGCGGCCGGACGCCCCCGCCAGGGGCAGTGGGGCTCGGCTCCGGCTCCGTACGCGTCCCGGCGGGTGGCACGGCCGAGGTCCCGCTCACGGTCGACCCGGCCCGTGTCCAACAGGGCAAGTACTACGGCTACGTGACCGCCGCCTCCGCCGACGGGAAGGTCTCCGTGCACACCACGGTGAGCCTGGTCGTGCGGGGCCCCACGCACCGGATCACCGTCAGGACCTACGACCGCAATGGCGAGCGCGTCCAGGCGCTGCCTACCATCTGGGGAGCCGACGGTTTCGTGGGCTACACCAGCACCGACCCGGCGGTCGCCGAGGTCGAGGAGGGCACCTACCAGCTGGACAACTCATGGCTGGACACGGTGAGCGACGGTCAGGAACTCCGCCAGGTGGTGCTCCCGGAGGTCAAGGTCACCAAGGACATGACCGTGACCCTGGACGCACGCAGGACCACCCAGGTGAACATCCGCACGCCCCGGCCCGCCGAACAGCGCGGCATCCTCAGCTACCAGACGTACCGGGAGCTCGACGGACACAGCGTGCTCCAGGGCACGATGTACTTCGACAGCGCCAAACGGCTGTACGTCAGCCCCACCACCAAGGTCACCGAGGGCACCTTCGAGTTCGCCTCACGCTGGCAGCTCGTCGCGCCCCTCCTGAAGGCGGCCGTGGCGAGCACCGGATCGGACCTCAACGCCTACTACATGCCCTCCTCGCCCCTCTTCGACCAACACGGCGCACGCCTGACCGCCGTCGACGCGGGTGACGCGGCCGCTCCTGACTTCAGCCGTGCCCGCGGCAAACTCGCAGTCGTCAACGACCCGACGGGCGCCTACGAACGGGACCTGGTGGCGCGGGCGGCCGCGGCCGGCGCACGCGCCGTCATGCTGATCCACTTCGCCGACAGCGGCTGGACGCGTTGGAGTCCCGACGGCGAACGCTGGGCCGTACCGACGGTACGGATCGGTGCTCGCACGGGAGCCGAACTGCTGGCACGCATCGGCCGCCGGGCCACCACGGTGACGTTCACGGGCACCGCACGCAGCCCCTACCTGTACGACGTCATGCAGGTCTCCGCGCAGCGGATTCCGCAGCACGTCGTGTACACCGTGTCCGAGCGCGACAGCGCGGTCGTCCGCACGACGTACGCCGACAACGGCGGCGCCGGGTGGGCGGGTGAACAGCGTTTCGGCTGGCGCCCGTACCAGAGCACCGCCTGGCTGCAGTACACCCGTGACGTACCGACCGGCTTCGAGCGCACCGAGTACATCAGCGCGGGTGACACCAGATGGCAGCACCTGGTGCACCGCACGACCACCTTCGACATCGACATGCCGCTGGCCGTCGGCATGCGGGACACACCACGGACCTACCGGGCGGGCGAACACACGCAAGAGGCCTGGCAGGGCGCGGTCGTCCGGCCGTCGATCCCCCGCGGCACCACGAGCCCGTCGGTGCGCAACGGAGACGTACTGCGGCTGCGGATCCCGGAGTTCACCGACTCGTCGGCGGGCCACTGGTCGCGGCTGGAAGTGGGCGGCGGTGGCGGTATCGGCACCTCCAGCGCGGCGCAGAACGGCGACACGGCCACCGCCGTGTTGTACCGCAACGGGACGAAGACCGCCGAGGCGGACAGTGCCTGGACGGACTTCGAGGTGCCCGCAGGCGCCGCCGACTACCGGCTCGACCTGACCACGTCCCGTGTCTCGGACGACTGGAAGTACGCGACCGCGACCGACACGTCCTGGTCGTTCCGCTCCACGACGACCACCGAGGCGACCGCTCTGCCGTTGCTCCAACTCGACTACGACATACCGGTGGACGCCCACAACGCCGTGCGCGCTGCACGGTCGCACTCCGTCGGCGTGACGGTCCGCGCCCCGGACGGTCTTCCGGCGCCGCGCGGTGTGACCGTACGGGTCGAGGCCTCGTACGACGACGGGCGCAGCTGGAGCCCTGCGGCGGTGAGCGAGCGCGGCCGGGACGCATTCCGAGCGGTCGTCACCAGGGCGTCGCGGATGCACGGCGACGCCTATGTGACGCTGCGCGTCACGGCGCGTGACGCCGCGGGCGACACCGTCCGGCAGACGGTGCGGCGGGCTTACCTGCAGCGGGGTTAGCCGCAGGTAGGACAGGCACGGTGGGTGAGTGGGCGGCGGTCGCGCCCGCTCACCCACCGCCTTGTCCGCCCCCATGCAGTACGGTGTTCAACCACCAAGCTGCCGGACTCGGGGAGGGCGCCGTGGCGCTGGAGCCCGCTGGGGTCTCGGATGTGGAGGAGTCCGTCTACCGACTGCTCGTGATGTCGGGCCGGGCCTCGGCCGCCGATGTCGCCCGCAGGACCGGGCTGGACGAGGCGAAGGCCGCCCGCATCCTGTACACGCTGACCTCCAAGGGCATGGCGAGCCATACGGACGGACTGCCACGGTACTTCCGGGCCACTCCCCCCGACGTGGCGCTCCTGCCGAGGCTGAAGCGCAACGCCGATGCGCTGGATCTCGCCCGGGCCGAGGCGACCAGTCTGCTCGAGGCCTACCGGGACACCATGCGCAGGCAGGACGCCGGTCAGCTGATCGAGGTCATCACCGGCGCCGAGGCGCTGCGCCAGCATCTGCGCCAGATCCAGGCGAGCGCCCACGACGAGCTGCTCTGGTTCTGCAAGGCCCAGTACGTGGCCATGCCCTCGGGCAGCAACACGGCGGAGTTCGAGGCCCTGGCCCGCGGGGTGCGCTACCGCGTCGTGTACGAAAAGGCGTTTTTCGACGACGAGGGTGCCGTCGACAACGTGGTGGCGGGGGTTCGCGCGGGGGAGATCGCCCGCGCCGTGCCGCATCTGCCGTTGCGCCTCGCGATCGCGGACCGCTCCATCGCCGTCTGTCCGCTGGTGCCCGGCGGCCCGCACGGCAGCCCGGAGGAGCCCACCGCCGCACTGGTACGGGACAGCAATCTACTGGCCGCCCTGATCGCCCTCTTCGAACGCTACTGGGAGGACGCAGTCCCCCTGGGCGTCGACAGCACGGGAACGGTCTCCGGTACCGACGGGGCGAACGGTCCGGACCCCCTGACCGCCACCGACCGGCGGCTGCTCGCCCTGCTGGTGGCCGGAGTGGCCGACAAGGCGATCGCGACCCAGATGGGCCTGAGCCGACGCACCGTGCAGCGCCGCATCCAGAACATGATGGAACTCGCCGGCGCGACCACCCGCATGCAACTCGCCTGGCAGGCGGCTCGCCGGGGCTGGCTGTGACGGCGCGTCCCTGACCTCCGGTTGCGAAGCGTCCGAGCGCCGACAGGCGCCCGCACGCCCGGCGTTCCATAGCCGAAGGAGCCGGCCGCCGCCGTTCGGCGGCCCCGAGCAAGCCTGCGCCGTCGCCGGGCAACTTCCAGCGTCCGGTTCAGACCCGTCTTCCCAGGGCGACGGTGAGGCGGCGTCGAACGTCCGGGGCGGCCGGCCACGTCGCCGTCGGACACGCCGGGGAAGTGCGGACGGCGAGGCGAGCCGACATGGTGTCCTCGCCGACAACACCGTCAGCGTAGGCCCAGGAGTGGCGCGTGTACGGCTCGCAGGCGCCACCTCCAACCGGCCACACTGGTGCTAGCGCCTGGCTCGTCGCGGGAGCCGCCCTCGTCGGGGTGGGCGTCCTGCGGGAACGCCGCTTGAAACGGGCCGCGGCCCACAACGGCAGCGAGGCGGAGCCGGAAGTCGCGGTGGAGGACCCCACCATCGAGGCGCCGGCCCCCCACGCGCTGCCCACCGGGCACACCGGAGACGCCCCGATGCTGCAGGGAGCGCTGGCCGAGGGACGCGGCCTACCGATCGCCGGCACCCGAGTGACCGTCACCGACTCCCGTGGACGCCAGGTGGCACGCGCACGCACCGACGATCATGGCGAGTACCGCCTGACCGGACTGCCGGAGGACTTCCTGTCCGGACGGTCCGCTCGGTTCAGTGAGGCGGAGTGACCGCGTCCCGCGCGGTCCCGCGCTTCGCCGCCTGGATCTGCTCGTACACATGCGTGCGCAGCTCGGCGAAGCGCGGGTCCACCCGGGTGTGCAACTGGTCGCGTTCGTCGGGCAGATCGACCTTCAGCTGTTCCTGTACGACGGTCGGGGAGGCGGACAGGACGACCACCCGCTGCCCCAGGTACACCGCCTCGTCGATGTCGTGCGTGACGAACAGGATCGTGATCCCGCGCTCCCGCCACAGTCCCCGTACCAGGTCCTCCAGGTCGGCGCGTGTCTGTGCGTCGACCGCCGCGAACGGCTCGTCCATCAGCAGCACGTCGGGCTCGTACGCGAGTGCCCGGGCGATGGCAACGCGCTGCTGCATACCGCCGGACAGCTGCCACGGATACGCCCCCGCGGCGTCCGTCAGCCCGACCGACTCCAGGGCGTCCGCCACCAGCTCCCTGCGCCGGGTCTTTCTCAAGCCCTTTTGTTTCAATGGGAGTTCGATGTTCTCGCCGACCCGCATCCAGGGAAACAGGCTGCGCCCGTACTCCTGGAACACGAACGCCATTCCGGGCGGCGGCCCGCTCACCGGTTTGTCCGCGAGCAGCACCTGACCGGCCGTAGGGGCGAGAAGTCCGCCCACGCACTTGAGCAGAGTCGTCTTGCCGCAGCCCGACGGGCCGACCAGGCAGACGAGTTCGCTCTCCTCCACGGTGAAGGTGAGGTCGCGCACCGCCTCCACGCGTCGGCCCGACCCCTCGTAGACCTTCCTCAGGCCGCGTACGTCGAGCATGGACCGCCCTTTCAGGATGTTCATTCAAGGCCGCCGGGTGGTTGCGCGCAAACCGTGGTACCAGCCGAGCACCCGGCGCTCGACCAGCCGGAAGACGACGGAGAGCAGGAAGCCCAGCAGGCCGAGGACGAGGATGCCGGTCCACATGTCGGGGATGGCGAAGCTACGCTGGAACTGGACGACGGTGAAGCCGATGCCGTCGCTGGCCGCGAACATCTCGCTGATGACCATCAGGATGATGCCGATGGACAACGCCTGGCGCAGGCCCGCGAAGATCTGCGGGCTCGCCGAGCGCAGCACCAGGTTGCGCAGCCGGGCGATGCCGGTGATGCCGTACGAACGTGCCGTCTCCAGCATCACCGAGTCGACCGCGCGTACTCCCTCGACCGTGTTGAGGAGGATCGGCCAGACGCTGCCGCTCGCGATCACGACGATCTTCATCGTGTCGCCGATGCCCACGAACAGCATGATGACCGGGACCAGCACGGGCGGCGGCACCGCCCGCAGGAACTCCAGGACCGGCTCGCAGAACGCCCGCACCCGCTGGTAGGAGCCGATGACCGTGCCGAGCCCGACGCCGACGACGGTCGCGATCGCGTATCCGGCCGCGAGGCGCAGGATGCTCGGCAGCACGTCCGTGCGCAGCCGGTCGGCCGTCCAGACGTCCGGGAAGGTCTTGAGGATCGTCCGCAGCGGCGGCCAGAAGGGGTCCGTGCTGCCGGCCGACGCGACCCACCAGACCACGACCAGCACCACCGGCAGCGCGAGGACGAAGAACAGCCGCAGCAGTACGCTCCTCACACCGCCACCTCCCCCCGCACCGACTGATGCCAGGCCAGGGCCCGCCGTTCCACGGCACGCGCGCCCACGTTGATGACCAGCCCCAGCAGACCGGTGACCACGATCAGCGCGTACATCTCCGGCACCGCCTGCGAGGTCTGTGCAACCGCGATCTGCTGGCCCAACCCCGGAGCGCCGATGACCAGTTCGGCGGTGATGGCAAGGATCAGCGCCACCGCGGCGGCCAGCCGCACGCCGGTCATGACATACGGCAGCGCAGTCGGCCACAGCACATGACGGACCCGCGCCCAGGTGCCAAGACCGTACGACCGCGCCGTCTCCTCGGCGACCGGGTCGACGTCCTGGACGCCGTACAACGTCTGGATCAGCACCTGCCAGAAGGAGGCGTACACGACGAGCAGCAGCACCGACTTCAGTTCGGTGCCGAAGACCAGCACGGCCAGCGGGATCAGGGCGACCGAGGGAATCGGGCGCAGGAACTCGATCGTCGAGGCCGTCGCCTCGCGCAGATACGGCACGACCGAGACGACCACGCCCACCACGACACCCGCGCCGACCGCGATCGCCAGGCCCAGCGCCCAGCCGGTGAGCGTGTCGCCGAGCGCCGACCAGAACGCACCATCGGTGAGTTCGTCCCACAGGGCGGAGGCGATCCGGCTGGTCGGCGGGAAGTAGGCCTCCTTGACGAGGCCGAGCCGCGGCACCCCCTCGCCCAGAGCGAGGAAAGCCGCGAGCCCGGCCGCGCCGAGGGTGATGTTCGTCCCCCTCACTGCAGCAGCGTGTTCAGGTCGGGCGTCTTCTTGAAGAAGCCGAACTCCTCGCCGAGCTTCGCCTGTGTCTCGATCGAGGAGCGGTTCGCCTCGGCCGGCCACTTGGGCAGCGTCACCCTGGCCAGCACCGACGCCGGGACCTTCGTGTAGGTGGCGACGATCTGGCGGACCTCGTCCGGGTGGGCGTCGGCGTAGGCGAGGGATTCGGCGGTGGCCGTCTGGAACTTCTTCACCACAGCCGGGTTCTGCTGCGCGTACTGCACCGAGGTGAAGTACGTCGCGACGGTGAGGTCCGGTGCCACGTCGACCAGCGACGAGGCCATCTCGCGGCCGCCCTGGTCCTTGATGGTGGTGAGCGCGGGCTCGACCGCCATCGCGGCGTCGACCTGACCCTTGTCGAGCGCGGCGGCCATCTGGTCGAAGGGGATCTCTACGAACTTCACCTTGTCCGGGTCGCCGCCCGCCTTCTTCACCGACTCCCGCACGGACAACTCGACGATGTTCTTGAGAGTGTTGACGGCGACCTTCCTGCCCTCAAGATCCTTGGCCGTCTTGATGGAGCTGTCCTTCTTCACCAAGGTCGCCCCGAAGTCCTTGCCCTGAACGCCCGTTGAGGCGACACCGTTGGAGACCGCCTTCAGGGCCACGCCGTTGGACTGGGCGAGCATCAGGGAGAACACGTTGGAGAACCCGAACTCGTACTGGCCGGAAGCCACCGCCGGCACGATGGCGGCCCCGCCCGAGGCGAGCGTCGGCGACAGTTTCAGGCCCTGCTTCTCGTAGAAGCCCTTCTTCTGGCCGAGATAAAGAGGCGCGACATCGACGATCGGGATCAGCCCCACCTTGACCGTGGTGGTGCCCCCGGACGACGTGCTCCCGCCGGACGAACCGCCGCCGGACGAACCACAGGCCGTCGCGGCGAGCAGAAAGGCACCGGCGGTGAAACCGGCGAGCAGGCGACGCATGACTCCTCCTGTGGGCCTGGCTCTGAGTGCTCCAACAGGCTGTGCGCAGACAGCACGACTGTGCTCAGCGAGAACGTAGAGCCACACCGAGCAGACGGTCAATGCCTCTGCTGCGTAACGGCGTTGACATCGTCCACGACGGGTTCATAGCGTGCGCAGAGCGCCCACTCGGAGCCCTCATGGAGGCGGCGATGGCCCGCACCGCACGAGCACCGCACTTCGTTCTGTCCTTCGAACGTGGCCTCGCCGTCATTCGGGCCTTCGACGCAGACCATCCGGCCATGACTCTGAGTGACGTAGCCCGCGCCTGTGATCTCCCCCGCGCGGCTGCTCGCCGCTTTCTGCTCACTCTCACCGATCTCGGATACGTTCACACCGATGGCCACCTGTTCCGGCTGACCCCCCGCATCCTGGAGCTCGGCTACTCGTACCTCTCCAGCTTCACCCTGCCGCAGATCGCCGAGCCTTACCTGGAACAACTGGTCGCCCAGGTCAAGGAATCGTCCTCGCTGTGTGTGCTTGACGGAGACGACATCGTCTACGTCGCCCGGGTCCCCACACACCGCATCATGTCGGCGACGATCACGGTGGGCACTCGTTTCCCGGCCCACGTCACCTCTGTCGGCCGTGTCATGCTTGCCGATCTACCGGAGGAGGAACTCGACCTTCGCATGGCTCGCGTCGAGTTCCAGTGCCTGACGCCTCGCACGATTGTCTCGCCCACCGCCCTGCGTGCCGAACTCTTCCAAGTACGACGGCAGGGGCACGCGATCGTCGACCAGGAACTGGAGGAGGGACTCAGGTCCGTGGCAGCCCCGGTACGGGACCGGGACGGCATGGTGGTGGCGGCCGTGAACATCGCTGTCCACGCGGGCCGCAATTCCGTCGAGTCCGTACGCCGCGACCTGTTGCCGCATCTGCTCGCAGCTGTCGCTCGCATCGAGGCCGACCTGCGTATCACCGACCAGACACGTGCCACTCCACCGGCCGCTGACGCACGGCTGTTGCCGGCGTCGTCCCGCAACGGCCCATGAGCGAGACCGTCACGCGCCGTCGGGTTGGAACAGGCTCATCTGGACGTGCGCCGGGTCCCGCTGGCCCATGTCTGCACCTGCGTCGCGACAGCGGTCTCCGCCAGAAGGGCGTCCAGGCTGGTAGTCACACACGCGCCAACGGGTTGCGCGGGCACGGGTACCGGCTGGAGCGGCAGCCGGATCCGCAGGGCCGAGAAACCGGACTCACAGGACCGGGAAGGATGAGTACGAGTCAGGCGGCCGGTTCACAGTGCCGAGCGGCGGGCCAGCAGAGCCAGGACCAGCAGCCCGGGGCCATCGGCAGCCACCCGGTGAGCAGGCGGTAGCCGAGTACCGTCGAGACCGCCGCCGGTCCCGGAGCGCCGGCCGCCGTGAGCGCGAGGATGAGCGCGGCGTCCAGCGAGCCCAGTCCGCCCGGCGTGGGCAGCAGCGCCGCCGCGCCACTGGCGACCAGGTAGGCCATGACGACCCGGCTGGTGGGGAGGCCGAGGCCGATCGCATGGACCACGGCAACGATCACACCGGCGTGCAGCAGAGCGAACGCGACCGACCCGCCCCACAGCGCACAGGCCCGCTCCCGGCTCCGGTGCACGTCGCGCACGTCGGCGAAGGCCCGGCTCACCGCTCGTCTGAGGCGGCGGCTGATCGCGACTGCCAGGACGACGGCTCCGGCTGCCACCGGCAGCAGGACCAGCACATGCGGGATCCGAGCCGAGAGATGGACCGTGCCGGGTGAGGCGACCAGCAGCGCTACACCCAGCGCGCACCGGACGATCCCGCCGACGGCGGCCTTCACCGCCAGCGCGGTCGCCGAGCGCCGGGTGGACAGCCCGCACCGCGTCAGGAACCGCAGGTTGACCACCGCCGCTCCGGCCCCCGCCGGAAGGAGGTGGTTGGCGGCGCCGGCCGCGAACTGCGCCGCCACCAGCCGCCCCCTGGGCAGCCGTTCGACCACCGCCCCCTGCTGCGCCACGGCCGCGCACACCCATGTGGCGACGGCGGCGAGGCAGGCGAGCACCACCCATTCCCCGTCGGCGGCGGCCAGCCGATCGGTGCCGCTGTCCAGCGTGGCCCGGTGCGCGGCGAGCATCCCGCCGGCAGCGGCAAGCACCACCAGGGTGATGCCCAGCTGGAGGTACAGGCGCCTGCCCACGGCAATCGGCAGGCTCTCGCCGCGGTCACGACCGTCACCTCCCCTGCCGTGCATCGGGTGCCACGTACGCCTGGAGAACGCCGACCCGCTCGTCGGGCCAGGTGCGTGCATACGCGGGTGCACGTCTCCCCGGTCGGGCGAGGACGGCGAAGGATGTGCGGTGGGCGGCACGCGTCAGTTCGGCGACGCTGGTGCTGGCGTCGTGGCCTGCCGTCTGTGCGGAGCCGCAACCGGTGTAGTAGGCGATCGGGACGGCGTCGTAACCGCTCAGCAGGCACGGCTGCCGTACGCCGAGCGCGTGGAGGGCGGTCGCGGTGCGGGCCCAGTCGAGACGGGAGGCGGCGGAGCTGTGCACGGTGTGTTCCAGGACGACGTACTGCACGGCCAGATGGCCTGCCAGGCCGACCGCCACCAGGCCGGCGGCCAGGGTGCGCGCGGTCCCACGGGCCGGGGCGGTGATCAGGTGGGCCAGGCCGTGGGCGACGGGGAGGGCGAGCAGGGCGTAGGCGGGCAGCAGGAAGCGGGGGGCCGCGTAGCCGATGAGGAAGAGATAGGGGACCGCGGCCGTGACGGCGCAGGCCCCCGGGAGCAGGACGGGCAGCGCGCGCCGGGCGCGGACGGCGACCACAGCGCCCAGGACGGCGAGGAGCGGCAGCGCGAACCACCACAGGGTCACCACCGGGCTTGGGGCCGAGCCGGTGCAGGGCCGGCACAGGGTACGTCCGCCCAGACTGCGCAACTGGTCGACCACAGCGAGGTGCCAGCCGAGGCCGCCCTGAATGGCAGAGGCGTCGGAGAGGCGCTGCCCGAGACCGCCGTAGCTCACGTATGCCTCGATCACCCATTCGCCGGCGCCCGCCATCAGGCCCACGGCCAGTACGGCGAGCAGGCGCGGGCGGCGCAGGGCGAGGACGAGCAGGGGGAGCACGACGTAGACCGCGTCCATCGGACGCATCCACGCCATCACCGCCGCGCCCGCGAACACACCCCACCAGGCCGCCCTGTCGCATGCGTTCGCGCGAGCGCGCAGGATGCAGCCCACGCAGGTCAGCGCGCCGATGGCGACCCAGTAGTTGGGCATGGCCTGGGGACCGTAGAACAGCGTCACCCACAACGAGGCGAAGAGGGCACCGGCCAAGGCCAGGACGCCGGGCCTGAAGTGTCCTCGCCAGACGCGCAGGGCGAAGTAGAGGGCCAGGCCGGAGAGGACGGCCAGGTAGATCCGGAGGAGGACGGTGGAGTCGGACCACGATGCGATCGGGGCGGCGAGGAGCGAGATGCCGCGGGAGCGAGGCGCACTGAAGTAGGCGGCAGGAACGTGGCCGCTGACCTGGCTGACGTAGACCGTCTCGTCCCAGCCGAGCCCGAGGTCCGGCCGTACGAGAACGAGCTGGGCGACCGTGAAGACGACCCCGACCGCCGCGAGCCAAGGATCCCCGCGCAGGCGACGAGGCTCGGCGGACTGCGCCGGAAGACTGGTGCGTGGGGCGCTGGTCTTCGTGGCGTTCGAGCCGTCGGCCATCTTGTACCTCTCGTCGTCGCACGCCATGGAGCCGGATCCTCCTACAACTGGTAGGAGACCACCCCACACTACGGCTTGTAGGGTTAGAGACGGGTGAGAAGACGCCTCCGCGCTTCTCCGCAAAGCGCCCGGCACGGCGGTCATGCCGCTGCAAGGCGTCGGAGCAGGCGATCTCACCTCTGCCTTCCGTTCAGCCGGTACCGGGGCGGGCGAGTCCCTGGTCATAGGCGAAGATCACGGCCTGGACGCGGTCGCGTGCGCCGATCTTGGCCAGGACACGGCCGACGTGCGTCTTCACGGTGGACTCGGTCACGACGAAGCGGGCGGCGATCTCGCCGTTGGTCCAGCCCTTGCCGATGGCGACGAGGATCTCGCGCTCGCGTTCGGTGAGGGCGGCCAGGCGCGGGTCCTCGCCCGGGTCACCTCTTCTGGTGGGCACGTGCCGGGCGTACTCGTCCAGGATGCGACGGGTGAGGGCCGGCGCGATCACCGCGTCGCCGCCGGCCACCGCGCGGATCCCGGCGAGGAGTTCCTCGGGGCGCGCGTCCTTGAGGAGGAATCCGCTGGCTCCGGCCCGCAGGGCGGCATGCACGTACTCGTCGACGTCGAAGGTGGTCAGCACGAGGACACGGGAACGCCCACCGGCCTCGGCGATCCGGCGGGTCGCCTCGATGCCGTCCATGCCGGGCATCCGTACGTCCATCAGCACGACGTCGGGACGCAGTTCGGCGGTCCTGCGGACGGCCTCGGCGCCGTTCGCGGCCTCGCCGACCACCTCCGTCTCCGGGATGGAGTCGAGCAGCACCCGAAAGCCGTAGCGCTGCAGCTCCTGGTCGTCGACGACGAGCACCGTGGTCACCGGGTGCCTCCCTGCGGTATCAGGTCGAGGGCCGCCTCCACGGCCCACCCCCCGTCGGCCGCCGGTCCGGCGCTCACGGTCCCTCCGTACAGCGCCGCTCGTTCGCACATGCCCACCAGTCCGTGTCCTTCCTCGTTCCATGGCCCGGGGTCCTTGGCCGGGCCGTTGTCGCGGATCCGGATGACGAGCCGTTCGTCCTCGACGACGACCGACAGGTTCACCCGGGTGCCGGCACCGGCGTGCTTCAGGGTGTTGGTCAGGGCTTCCTGGACGATGCGGTAGACGGTCAGCTGCATCCCGCGGTCCAGGGCGTCCACGTCGCCGACGGTCCGGTAGACGATCTCCAGGCCGGCGGTGCGTACGCTGGCGCACAGCGTCTCGATGTCCGCGAGGCCGGGCTGAGGGCTGAGTTCGGGTGTCCGGCGGGCGCCGTCCGACGCCTCGCGCAGGACGCCGAGCACCCGGCGCAGCTCGCCCAGGGCCGTCCGGCCGGTGTCGCCGATGAGCTGGAGGGCCTCCTTGGCGCGTTCGGGAGCGGTGTCGGTGGCGTACGCGCCGGCGTCGGCGAGGGTGATGATGACGGACAGGTTGTGACCGACGATGTCGTGCATCTCCCGCGCCACCCGGGCGCGTTCCGTGGCGGTCGCGAGCCTGATGCGCTGGTCACGCTCCGTCTCCAGCCGCGCCGCCCGCTCCCGCAGCCCCGCGAGCTGCGCCCGCCGGGTCCGCACCATCAGGCCGACGGCCAGGGCCGCGATCGCCGTGCTCAGCAGGAAGAACAGCGCGTCCCAGACCGACACGGCCGGCGACACGCGCACCGCGACCAGCACCATCCCCGCCGCCATGACCCCGCACGCCCACGGCAGCCGGCGCAGCTGCCCGTGCAGGGCCAGGCTGTACAGGGCCACGAACAGGGCGACGTCCGCGCGTAGCGCGGCACCCAGCGACCACTGCAGGACGAAGACGGCGGCGATGGCGACGAAGGCCGCCAGGGGCCGGCGCCGACGCCACAGCAGCGGCAGCACCAGACCGGCCTGCAGGGCCAGCACGGCCGCCAGGGGGAGCTGGGTGAAGGCGAACTGGAACCTGTGCCGGCCGTCACCGTCCCCCGCGCCGCCGTAGGGCAACAGGTCCGGCAGGCAGAACATGAGGAAGACCAGCGCCGCCACCGCGGTGTCCAGCACCCACGGGCGAGCCCGGTCCGCCTGCCGCAGCCGCTGGCCGACCCGGGCGAGCCGGGCGAGCCGGGCGACCAGCGGCCCCATCCCACTTACGTCGTCGGTGGTCGTGGTGGTGGTCAAAGTCGTCACCTGCCCATGGTGCAGGCGGTCAGACGTCGCTGCGCACCAGCCTGTACGCCGCCCCCGCCAGTGCGAGCACCGTCCAGCCGAGGAAGACCAGCAGCCCGGCGCCCGGCGACAGCGTGGTCGAGTCGTGGGTCAGGGCGAACATCGACTCACCCGCGTTGCTCGGCAGGTAGGGGCTGATGTCGTCCTGCCAGGAGCTGGGCAGCAGGGAGATCAGCCCGGGGACCAGCATCAGGGAGGCGACCAGTACCGAGATCCCACCGGCCACCGACCGCAGCAGGGCGCCCAGGGCGGTGCCGATCACGCCGACCAGGCCGAGGTAGAGCCCGGCGCCCAGCAGGCTCCGAACGACTCCCGTGTGCGTGAAACCCATGGCGGCGGGGGTGCCGGAGACGATGCCGCTGCCGAACCCGAAGGCGACGAACGCGCCGAGGGTGCCGACCACCAGCGCGACCAGCCCGAACACCGCCGCCTTGGTCCACAGCACGGGCAGACGGCGCGGCACGGCCGCGAGTGTCGAGCGGATCATGCCGGTGGAGTACTCCCCCGCCGTGACCAGCACGCCGAGCACGCCCAGGGCGAGCTGGGCGAAATTGGTACCGAAGAGGGACAGGCTCACGGCCGTCGCGGTGGCGAAGTCCCGGTCCTGGTGCCCGGAGCCGATGCCGGACTTGTAGTGGTTCGCCGCGATGAGTCCGAAGGCGACGAGGAAGAGCAGGCCGAGGCCCAGCGTGATCCAGGTCGAGCGCAGCGACCACAGCTTGGCCCACTCCGAGGCAAGCACCCGCCGTCCGGTCACCCGGTAGGCGGGCCGGGCCGGAGCGGCCGGGGGCGCCTCTACCGTCGTGGTGAGGGTGCTCATGCGGTCCTCCCGACGGTCTCAAGGGTCTCGACGGTCGTGGAGCCGTGGTACTCCACGGCATCCCTGGTCAGGTTCATGAACGCCTCCTCCAACGACACCGTCCGCGCCGTCAGTTCGAACAGCGCGATCCCGTGCTCGGCCGCCTTCAGGCCGATCTGCCGGGCACTCACCCCGGTCACCTGAAGCTCCTCGGAGCCGGCCCGTCCGGTGATCTCGACCCCGGGACCGGCCAGTACCTCCCGCAGCCGCGCCGGCTCCTGGGTGGCCACCTGCACCGTGTCGCCGCCCGCCTCGCGAACGAGGTCTCCCACGGTGGTGTCGGCCAGCAGCCGCCCACGCCCCACGATGATCAGATGGTCCGCGACCAGCGCCATCTCACTCATCAGGTGAGACGACACGAACACGGTCCGTCCCTCGTCGGCGAGCGCCTTCAGCAGGTTGCGGATCCAGAGCACGCCCTCCGGGTCCAGCCCGTTGACCGGCTCGTCCAGCATCACCGTCTGCGGATCGCCCAGCAGCGCCGCCGCGATACCGAGCCGCTGACCCATCCCGAGGGAGAAGGCACCGGCCCGCTTCTTCGCCACACTGCCCAGCCCCGCCATTTCGACGACCTCGTCGACCCGGCGCCGGGGAATCCCGTGCGTCAGCGCGAGCGCCAGCAGATGGTTGTAGGCCGAGCGGCCCGGGTGGATCGACTTCGCCTCCAGAAGCGCCCCCACCTCCTGCAGCGGCGCCTGGTGGCGGGCGTAGCGCTGTCCGTTCACCGTGACGGAGCCGCTCGTCGGGGCGTCGAGCCCGACGATCATGCGCATGGTCGTCGACTTCCCGGCGCCGTTGGGCCCCAGGAAGCCGGTCACCGTGCCCGACTTCACGGCGAAGTCCAGCCCGTCGACGGCCGTCTTCTCCCCGTACCGCTTGGTCAGCTGCTGTGCGTCGATCATGCGCGTCTCTTCCTGTCGGAACCGGCGCCCGTCTGTCGCCCCTGACGCCTCACCGACAACGCTAGGAGGCGAAACACCCCGATCCGGTGGTACCGCGGACCGATCCACGCCCGCGGGGTCGTACCGCGGTACTACACTCCACTGCACCCTCGGTCTCACCATTCAGGTCGCGTTCAGGCTCGGCGTCCCATCGTGCGGATCATGACCGCAAGGCACGTCCTCGACGACCAGCCCCTCACCCCCGTACACCAATTGGCGAACAAAGTGCCGGAGCTCACCGTCTACTTCTGGATCACCAAGATCCTGACCACCGGCATGGGCGAGACGGCGTCGGACCTCCTGGCCCGAACGCTCGGCCCGGTACCGGCAGTCGCACTCGGCGGCCTCGCTCCGGCCGCCTCCCTCGCCGTCCAGTTCGCCCTGCGCCGGTCCGTCGCCTGGGCCTACTGAACCGCCGTCGTCATGGTCAGCGTATTCGGCACCATGGCAGCAGACGTTCTGCGCGTCGGCCTCGGCGTGCCGTACACGGCGTCGACATGGCGACCGAACTCTGCCCCGGCGTCGTTCTCATCGACGTCCGCGGCCCGGCGTGGAGGGCATCGAGGCCCCACGCCGAGCGAACCGAAGGCGGCATCCGGAAACCTCGGCAGGCTGAGAGCAGGCTCAGAGGATCGTGTGGCATGGTCCGACATCCCATCTCGGGCCTGCACCCACAGGAGGGAGCGATGGATCGCAAAACCACCCCCATGCCGCTGTTGCGGCCCGACGGCGGTGCCGTACGGATCCTCGTCGTGGACGACGAACCCGACACGGAGTACGTGGTCAGCACGGTGTTGCGCCACCAGGGCTGGCAGGTCCGCAGCGCCGTGGATGGCGCCGGTGCCGTGGCCCAGGCCGAACGCTTTCGCCCCGACGCCGTGGTACTCGACGTGCTGTTGCCCGACCTCGACGGCCCCGCCGTGGCTCGGCGAATCCGAGCGCTCCTGCCTGAGGTCTCCGTACTCTTCCTAACCGCCTGCGATGTTGCGAACACCGGGATACCCGCGGGCGATGCCTACCTGGTCAAGCCGGTCGGTCTCGCACAGATCGTCGCGCGGTTGACCTCTCTGCTGCGCCAACACCTCCGCCGCAGAGGCCAGATGCAGGGACCAGGCCAGTGGACGATCAGCTGTCCCCCTGGCTGGGTGTGTCCGTCTAGCCAAACAGCCCGCAGACCCGCAGCCCAACAGCGATGAACGGTGAGACGCATGACCTCCGCCTCGACCAGCCTTCTCCCTGTCGATGCCAACCTCGGCTGGGCGCTGGCCGTGCTCCTCGCAACAGCTGTGGCGGTTACCGCCGCGGCCCGTTTGTCCCCCGATCAAGGCTTTGGCCGAGCTCGCGAAGTCCTGACTGCGGGAGTGCGGGCCGCCGTGCAACTCCTAGCCGTATCCGCGGTCATCGGATGGGTGGTGTCCTCCCGCGCCGGCCTGCCGGCGTACCTGATCCTGATGTACGCGGTCGCCGTACGCACTGCAGGCCGACGGATCACCGCGAACGGCTCCTGGTCGTGGGCAGCCGTGCCAATCGCAGCGAGTGTGGTACCAGCCATCGCCCTCCTTCTGGCCACCGGGCTCGTCCCGCCCCGCGGCATAGCCGTCCTCCCGATCACCGGAATCCTGATCGGAGGTGCCCTCACTGCGACCGTCCTGGCCGGCCGCCAGAGTCTCTCAGCGCTCGCGCAACGCCACGGTGAGGTCGAGGCCGGTCTGGCACTCGGAATGACGGAACGCGATGCCAGGATCGAGATCGCCCGGCCCGCCGCCTCCGACGCGCTGCTGCCGGGGCTCGACCAGACTCGTACCGTCGGCCTGGTAACCCTGCCCGGCGCTTTTGTCGGCATGCTGCTCGGCGGAGCCGACCCACTGGTCGCCGGAGCCGTTCAACTCTTCGTCCTCATAGCCCTGATGGCCATTCAAGCCGTGGCTGTGACGGTCACTCTTGAACTCGTGGCCCGTTGCCGCATCACCGCCGAGCAACCAGGCGGGCCCCGAGCGACACGCACCCGACGGTTCTCCGTGCACCGCCAGCGGACGCCGGTCACGCCACAACCGTGACACCGCTGCCGACCCCATGCACGGGACAGAAGCCACAAGGCCCGCGAGTCAACGCTCACTTGCCCCCACGCGTTCAGGCACGTCGCACGCATCGCCACACCAGCCCCTTCTACGCAGTGCAGGCTCCCGCCCATTGCCGAGCGGGCGCAGACGGAGGAGATGATGTACGACTCGAAGAGGCCCGTCGACCAGACCAAAGAGGAGGCCACGGCCCAGGCCGACCGAGTCGTGCAATGGCTGACCAGCCGCCTGGAAGTCGAGCAGGCGCTGCAGGCGCCCTTGGACTCGGACTTCGCTGACGCCGTTGAGGCGGCAGCAGCCCTGGCTACCGCCCATGGCCTTCAGCACGGCAAGCGTCGAACCAAAGCGTACGAGCCGAAGACCCCGCTTAGGGAATACGTCCGCTCACGGTGGAAGCGGCTCAACGGCCGGGGCGGACAGTCGTAGAGATCGCCGAGCAGATCCGCTTCCTGCTCCGCCACGGCTGCGCGAGCTGGCCAGTACTGCTTCAACAGGTACAAAGCGTTACTGGCCGCTCTGTTGGCACCGAAGGACGTTGTGCCTCGCGGTGCTGCCGCCGTCTTCAAGGCCACCTACCGGCAACAGGCCAAGGTGCACACCTGCCTGACAACCGTGTCGACGGGCCCGCTTCCCGACGTGCTGATCGCCATCCTCGCCGCCCGGACCGAGGACATGACGTATCGTCAGCCCGCTGCTGGCCAACGCGGTCCGCTACGCCGACTCCACGGTGACCGTGTCCGCACGGCCGATGGCGGGCGGGGTACCGGAGGAGTTCCTGGCTGAGCTCTTCCAGCCCCGGCCGCCACGCCGATCACGACGACGGGGACGACGGCGCGGGCCTCGGACTCCCGCTCGCGCGGCGCCTGGCCCAGGCCCGACCGTGCCACGGACTACCTGAACGCATCCTGACTGCCGTGCGGCATCCGCCGCCCCGCCGTCCGCGTCCGAGCAGCATCGTGCCATGACACCTCCCGGCCACGGCCTTCTCATTGCGGCGCTCCGCCCTTCCCCGTCCGCCTCCTGGAAGAAAACCGCCCTGAACCAACCCGCCAGCACCGTGCGCCGTCAAGGACGCGCAGCAGCTCGGGCAGCACCTGGTCGAAGGTGGGCGCGTCGGCGACCACTGCATCACGGATCCCGTGCCCCGCGAGAGCGTGATCGGCGGCGGCCTCAGGGGAGTCGCCGCCGATCAGGTCCGTCAGCGCATATCTGTGAGGAGGGTGTTGAGTTCAGCCTCCTGGTGGGCCGGCGACATCGGCGGGTTCGGGTGGTCGATGCCGAAGGTCTTCAGGACCTGGTCCATCTGGGCGTCGAGGAACGTCCAGCCGGTGTTGTCCAGCGGCTGCAGCGAGGCTTGGTCGGCATCCCAGAGGTCTCGCAGCGACTGGGCGGCTGCGTGGGCCCCGGTCGCGTTCCCCGACTGTGCGTCCTTGAGTGAGGTCGATGCGAGTGTCCTCAGTGCGTCGACCTTCGTGGACGGGAAGTTCTTCACGGCCTGGCCAGGGGCGAGTTGAGCGGTGGAGGTGGCGTCGGTCTCCGGCGCTGGGCCGACGTGCGGCTGGCTGTGCGCCCAGACCAGCAGGCCCCCGGTGGCGACGGCGAGGAGGCCGAAGCCCGCCAGCGCGATGCGCTCCCTCTGCGGGTTGGCGGTGATCTGCGGGGTGTGCGTAGCGTCGTAGGTCTCGGTCACGTCGGAGCGCGTCACCGTCAGGTAGATGACGGTCGCCAAGATCAGGCCAAGGAAGATCAGGCTGGTGGTGAAGGTGCCCAGCGCGAGGCCGGTCGGGTCGCCCGGGTTCTGCGCGACCTTCGGGGAGGCGAGCCAGTCGCCGATGTTGGCGCCCAGCGGGCGGGTCAGGATGTAGGCGAGCCAGAAAGACAGCACCGGGTTCGCGCCGAACTTCCACAGCAGCGTGATCGCCGCGATGAGGCCGAGCGGCAGCAGGACCGAGACTCCCGGGCTCCAGCCGGTGAGCTCGAGGGTCCAGTCGCCGGTCGCGGTGCCGAGCGCGAAGGTGACGAGCACGGCGAGCCAGTAGAACGACTCACGCGGCAGCGTCGTGACCGAGTGGATCGAGAGGGTGCGCTCGCGTAGCCACCACACGCCGAAGACCACGGCGAGCAGGACCGAGAACACGGCGGAGCTGATCCACAGCGGCACGTTGAGCTGGTCGGTCAGGATGTCGGTGTACAGCGTGCCCGTGACACTGACAACGACCACGGTCAGCCAGTACGGGAACGGGACGTACCGCTTCAGCCGCAGCTGGACGCCCAGAACCACCACGAACACCGCGGTGAAGATCCAGGCCGTGTTCACCAGACCGACGCCCAGCTTCATGTTGATCCAGTCGGCGAAACTCTCACCGACGGTCGTGCAAAGGACCTTGATCACCCAGAACCAGATGGTGACCTCGGGAACCTTGTTCAGCATCAGCCGCCCGCTGCGGTGCGTGCGGGCTTCGCTCGTCGTTGTCATGCGACGAGGTTGGCTCGGCCAACCTGCACACAACCTGACTACGTGATCGCCTAGGGTGTGGGGAAGGTCACCTCGACGCGACCGTGACCACCCGCGATCGCACGGACTGCCACTCCCGCGGACGCGGCGAGACGCTTTACCACGGCCAGTCCCAACCCGTGCCCGTTGCCGTTGGTCACGCCGGCTTCGAAGACCCGGTCGACCTCCGCCGGATCGAACCCCGGGCCATCGTCGAGGACATCGATCACGACGCCCTGGGGCTGGATCCGCGCCGTGACCCAAACCCGCGAGCTCGCATGCCGCAGGCCGTTCTCCAGCAGGGGTGACAACACAGCCACGACGAGTTCGGTTGCCACGGCGACGTCGACGTTGGTCGGGATGGCGAGTTCGATGGAGCGACCGGCGATCGCCTGTCGCGCCGCCGCTCTGAGATCGCAGCGGGTACCGCCGTCGATCCGTGTGCGGGCGGCACTCAGAATCGTCGTGATCGCCGTGTTCAGACGGTCGACCTCGGTCAGAACAGACTCTGGTGCGAGCTGGTGACCGGAGAGTTGCGCCAACTGTGCCTCGCCCCGCAGGGCCGTCAAGGGTGTCCGCAACTCGTGGGCGATCTCATCGGTGAGCCGGCGCTCGTCCGCGAGCGCGTTGTCTATGCGGTCAAGTAGGCGATCGAGAGTTCGCCCGAGCTCCCCGAATTCATCGCGAGGAACGCCGAGGTTGAATCGGCGCCCGGGTTCGTGATCGCCCCAGTCGTCGGCAAGAGCGGCCATTTCGTGAACCACCCGCAACGCACGACCCACCACGAGGTGTGCGACGACGCCTGCGAGCAGGATCGAGATGCCGCCCAACATGAGCGACATCGTCAGGCTGCGCTGCTCCGACGTCTCGTACGGCGTCAGATCCACCCTCACGACCGCCATGACGTGGTGGCCTTCGAGCCGGATTGGCTGGGCATACAGAAGGTGACTGCCGACCGTGGTGGTTTGGGACTGCCCGGAGCCGACAAGCGCATCGACGCGGTCAAGGACGCTGCCCGGCACGATCCCGTCAATGAGGTGCCCATCGGCATACACCCACGAGACCGTGTCCAGCGCTTCGTTGCCGCTCTCGATCAGCACGACGTGGCCACCGCGTACGGCTACGTTCGCCGCCACCGCCTCTGCACGTGTATGCGCCAGAGCGTTCGCGTCGGCGTCGGTCACCTGGCTCAGCAACACGTGTGAGACCACCACCAGCACTGCGACCACCGCGGTCGCGATCAGAACCGCAAGCGCGACGACCCTTCCACGGAAGCCCGTCACTCCCATCGATAGCCCACCCCACGGACCGTCGCCAGGCGATCGGCCACGCCCAGCGCACCGAGTTTGGTCCGTAGCCGGCGAACGAAGGAGTCAAGGGTGTTGTCGCTGACCTGCGCGCCATGCGGCCAACCGGCAGCAATGAGGGCGTGGCGGCGTACAGCGTCGCCCTGCGAGGCGATGAGCCTGCCCAACAACCGAAACTCGGTCGGCGTCAGGCTCTCGCTTGTCGAACCGTAGATCACGACATGTTTCGCCGGATCGAGAACGACACCCCTTGGTGGGGTCGTCGCGGTTGTTCTGCGGAGCAGGGCGCGGACCCTCACCAGCAACTCCGGGATGTCGAACGGTTTCGTCATGTAGTCGTCGGCTCCCGCCTCGAAGCCGCCCACCTTGTGACGCATGCCATCCAGAGCGGTGAGCATCAGCACCGGGGCATCAACACCACGTGCTCGCAGCGCCAAGCAGACATCGCGGCCATCAGCGTCCGGGAGCCCTAGATCCAGGACGATCAGGTGAGGGATCGGCTCAAGGTGCCGCAGCAGGCTGGCCGCCGTAGAAGCGACCGCGATCGTATGGCCGTCGTGCTCAAGTGCACGCTTGAGGACGTCGCGGACCGCCGCGTCATCCTCACACACCACAATAAAAGCCACACGCTGACCCTAGGTACTCCCGCGAGAGTTCTCCATTATCCCTGGTCAGCGCACTGGTGGTCCGCGAGATCCGTAACGGCTTCTACTTCCGGTGCGGCTGGACGGTCCTCGCCCCCGGCGAGCGCTTCGCGCTCGACCGCATCGTCCTGCCCTTCAGGCTCAGCCACCGCGATGGCCTCCGCCCCGGCCGTCGCCGCCCACGTCGTCACACCCCCGGCGGCTTCCGCGCTGTGCAGTCACGGACCTATCTCATCGCGGTTACCGGCACCCCGATGACGGTCACGACGGCCCGCGCGCCGCCCATATCATCCTCGTAACCACCCTGACCAGGCGCTCTGGCGAGGCATTCAGGTTGGGGTCAGGTTGAACGCGCGGTAGTGAAATTCATGCACCAGAAGTCCCCAAGCGACGGCAAAAGCGTCTGGGGCGGCGGGAGATGGCCATGCCATCGTGCGGACCATGACCTCAGACCGTCTCCTCGACGACCGCCCCCTCACCCCCCTGCGCACCATGGCGAACAAGGTGCCAGAAGTGACCGCCTACTTCTGGATCATCAAGGTTCTCACCACCGGGATGGGCGAGACCGCTTCGGACCTGCTGGCCAAGCTCCTCGGCCCGGTGCCGGCTGTCGGTCTCGGTGGTCTCGCCCTGGCGCTCTCCCTGGCCGTGCAGTTCGCCGTGCGCCGATACATCGCCTGGGTCTACTGGACGGCCGTCGTCATGGTCAGCGTCTTCGGCACGATGGCCGCCGACGTGCTGCACGTCGGTCTCGGCGTGCCATACACCGTGTCCACCCCGCTCTTCCTCGTCGCGCTGGCCGCGGTTTTCGCCCTCTGGTACGCCGTCGAGCGCACCCTGTCCATCCACAGCATCACCACCCGCAACCGCGAGCTCTTCTACTGGGCAGCCGTCCTGGCCACCTTCGCCCTCGGCACCGCCGCCGGCGACCTCACCGCGACCGCCGGATTCGGCTACCTCGGCTCAGTCGTCCTCTTCGCCGTGGCGATCTGCGTTCCCGCACTCGCCAACCGTTTCGGCGTCCTGGCCGCCGTGCCCGCCTTCTGGACGGCGTACGTCATCACCCGCCCCCTCGGCGCATCCCTCGCCGACTGGATGGCACTCGGGCACGCCCGTGGCGGCCTCGGGTTCGGCCTCGGTCCGGTCACCCTCGCTTGGACGGTCGCCATCGCCTGCTTCGTCGGCTACCTGGCGGTCTCGCGCAAGGACACGTCCTACGACAAGTAGGAGGCGGGCGGGTAGCCTGTACGCAACGAGAGCGAGGGAAGGCGGACGGCGAGGTGGCGGGCCAAGGAGACGAGGAAGCCCACGAGGCATCCGGCAGGCGTGCGCGGGGCGAACTGGAGAGCGATGTGCTCGCCGCGCTCTGGGCGGCCAACGGGCCGCTGACCGCGCGGGATGTCCGGGGACGGCTGCCGGGCGACCTCGCCTACACGACCGTACTGACCATCCTGTCCCGGCTGTACGACAAGGGCATGCTGGCACGGCACCGCGAGGGTCGTGGCTATGCCTACGAACCGGTCCGCGACGAGGCGTCGCACACGGCCCAGCGCATGCACTCCCTGCTGAAGGGCGGCTCCGACCGTCAGGCGGTACTGGCCCGCTTCGTCTCGGAACTGTCCGAACAAGACGAGCACCTGCTGCACCAGCTGCTGTCTGGGCACGACGACATACTCCCCGACAGCCGACGCTCACCTGGGAAGCGGTGAGCCGGTGCTGATCAGCGTCTACATCCCTTTCCTTGTCACGGCGACACTCGCCGTGCTCGCGCCCCCCGTGGCGCACCGGCTGCCCCCGCGCCCAGCGGCCCTGGCGCTGGCCTGTGCCGCGCTGGTGGCGGCGGCAGGCTGGGCGGGATCACTCGCCCTGCTGGCTTTCACCAGAGTGGCGCAGATACCGCAGATCGCCGAGGAGGGCCGCTGGTCCGTGTCCGCACTGCGCTCCCAGGACCCCGTCTATGCCGTGGTCGCGGCCGTCAGCACCCTGGTGCTCGCGGTCTGCGTCGTCTCACTCGGCGTGGCCGCCGCCCGGCAGGGCCACCACCTGCTCCGGGCCCGGCGGGAGTGCGCCAAACTGCCCGGGCACACGGAGCTAGCCGTACTTGATGACGACGTCCCGGTGGCCTTCGCGCTGCCTGGGGCACCGGGTCGGATCGTCGTCTCCCGGGGGATGCTGCGCCGCCTCAGTGACGCCGAGCGCGAGGCGCTGCTCGCCCACGAGCGGGCGCATCTGCGCGGGCGTCACCACGTCTTCCAGAGCGTGTGGCGGCTCACGGCCGCACTGAACCCGTTGCTGCGGCCGGTGGCCGTCGCGGGCAACTTCGTCCTGGAGCGCTGGGCCGACGAGGAGGCCGCCGAGCGGGTCGGTGACCGTACGGTCGTCGCTCACGCCGTGGGCCGCGCCGCGCTGGCATCCGCCGGTGCGTCCCGTCCCGCCGCGCTGGCCGCGACCGGCGGGGCGGTGCTCCAGCGGGTACGGGCCCTGCTGGCCCCACCGCCAGCCCGCCGGAGCCTGCCCTTGCTGGCGGGCGGTCTGCTGCTGGCGGTCTGCTGCGCCAGCCTGGCCAACGCCGCCTCGGACAGCGACCGGATGCTGGACAGCGCCCAGTGGGCACTGTGCACGGCACATGCCGACACCGCCACCGCCGCGCCGACCAACCACGACGATGACCCTGGGCACGGACCGCACGGCTGCTGTGCCAACCCCGATCGTCCGGAGCATGGAGAGCGGCACTTCTGACCTGCCCGGCGCCGGTGCTCACCCCGTCACGCGGTTGCCCGGGCGGACCGGCAGGAGCTCGGTGAACGTGGCCGGTGCACGGCTCGCCAGGGCGAGCCGGCCGCCGAGCGAGAAGGACAGTTCACGGGCGAGCGAGCCCGATGCCGGTGCCCGGCCCGGCGCCGGTGTGCAACGACTCGGCGGCGCCTGCGATCCCGATCGCCTTCTACGCCGGGTGTGCGTCCGCCGACACCGGCGGCCACAACGACAAAATCAGGATACGGCCGTCGTAGTGGTGTTCGGCTACCGGCTTCTGACCGGCCGGCTGTCCCTGGTGCCGGGACTCCTGGTCCTGGCCGTTCTGGCACGCCGCAAGGAGATGTGAGGCTGCGCTGTCGGACGGGTGGTCATAGTGGATCCCCGGTCGAAGCGGCTTGCCGGGCCGGCTGTGTGGTGGCGGTGGGCTCGGTCGTCAGCAACGGGCGCAGCGCCCCATGACTCAGGGAGCCGACCAGCGGGGCGGCCCAGCGGCGCAGTGCCGAGCTGATGAGGAAGGCGACGGGGAGGGCGAGGGCAGCGGAGCCGAGGACGTCATGGGGGTAGTGGGCGCCGACGTAGACCCGGCTGAAGCCCTCCAGTACGGCGAACACGGCGGCGACGGCGCTCAGCCGGCGGTCGAGCAGGAACAGCGCGGCCACGCTCGCGGCGGCAACCGTGGCGTGCCCGCTGGGGAAGGCGTAGTCCGAAGGTGCCGGGCAGGTGTCGACGAGGTAGGCGTGGGGCATCGACCGGCAGGGCCGCACCTCCGCGACGAGCTTCTTGACGACCTCGGCGGCGGCGAAGGCGGTCAGGACGGCGATCGGCGCGGCCAGCGCGAGGGTCATCACCTGCGGGCCACGGCGCCGTGCGGTCCACCAGCCCGCGATCATGAGGATCGCGAAGACCCCGAGACCTAGGTTGGTCCACACCTCCATGGGTGTGTTGAGCCACTTGGTGTCACGGGCGAAGTCGGTGACCGAGGTGAACAACGAGCCGTCGATGCCGGATCCGTCGAGGGCCAGTTGCGCGGTGGCGGCCGCGGCCATAGGGAGACGTCCTTCCGTCCTTATGAGTGCGTCGAGTGCTCACGGGATGAGCGAGCGGCTATGGGGTTCGGGCTGTGTCACCGGTCGCCTCGCGCCTGCGAGGTGACGTTTGGGTCACATGGCGACGACGCCAGAGTGATCGCCCAGCAAATCTACTACATCTTGTAGATGAAAGGATGATGGGCCACCGCCGTGCAGTGCGGCCAAGGTCGGGGTCTGCCCGGCAGCGGCCGCGGAGACCGGCACCTGGCGGGTCGAGCCCAAGGTGGGGGCGACGTTGTGTCCACCAGGTCGGATTGCCCCCGATCGGGGGCAAGGGGTTGCGAACGGGACGAGTCCACGCGGTTTGCCAGGTTCATCTGGTCCCGGGAGTCGACTACCGGCCTGCCTGTTCAGCGACGTGAATTCACCGCCCGGGAGGCCACCTGGTCACCGACGTCACACCCGCCCGGGGTCAGACGCGGACGGGGCCCGCGCGTCCGCCGCGGATGCATCACGGTCCGCCCCGGCCAGGACGGAGGGCGCCCGGCGGGTGCGCAGCCACTCGACGACAGGAGGGAGCAACCCGGCGGCGACTACAGCGGCGATGACAGGCGCCAGGTACGCCACCCCGTGCCGCCCGCTCTCGCCGAGCGCGTAACCGGCAAGCACCAGCGACTGCGACCAGACGATTCCGGCCAGGGATTGCCACAGGGTGAAGGATGCGGTCGGCATGCCCAGCAGCCCGGCCGCCGGGTGGACCAGGGTGCGCACCACCGGGACGAACCGCCCCAGCAATACCGCCCGCCGGGGCCCGTAACGCGTGAACAGCGCCTCGGCCCGGCGCGTGCGGGCCTCACCCCGGCTCCCCGGCCGGCGCAGCCGCATCGCCCGGCCGCCGCGCCGTCCCAGCCAGAAGCCGGTCTGCGCGCCGGCGAGCGAACCCACGCCTGCGCATGCCAGCACGAAGGGCAGTGACAGCCGGGCCGCACCGAGCGTACTGAGTGAGCACGCCAGTCCGGCCGGCAGCAGCAGGGTGTCACCGGGCAGGAAGACGCCCACGGCGGGCAGGGCGGTCTCGGCGAAGACCACGACCAGTACGGCCCACGCTCCGAACCTCGTCAGCATCGCCTGTGGATCCAGTGATGTCGCAATGGTCGTGAGACCTGGCGCCATCGGCGTCCCTTCCCTCGGTACACCACCGCTGCATCTACATCTCGTAGTGACTTGACCGGCACCAACCGGGATGCCGAAGCTTGGGTCGCCGCCGGATTCCCATCCCGCGACAACCGTTTCCCAAGTTCTACATCATGTAGTAACTTCGCCTCTCGGCACCACAGCGGTCGAGTCGTGGCCCTGGCCCGCGCACAGGCGCGGCCTCGGCCTGCCCGCAGCGCCGTCTGGACCGGGGCATGCCCGGCGTGCCCCGTAGCCCATCAGGAGGCTGATCGACCGTGGTCCACCGTGACGACCTGGCGCCGGAGTCGGCGCCCTCGCCGTCCGCCGCACCGCCGCAGGGCGATGCCGGGCGGATCGCGATCATCTCGGCCGGTGTCGGCGCGGGACACGACGGTGCGGCCGCGGGGCTGGCCGAGCGGCTGGCCGAGCACGGGTACCTGGTGGACCGGCACGACTTCCTCGACCTGCTGCCCGCCGGTACGGGCCGGCTGCTGTGCGGTACCTACCACCGCATGCTGACCTGGATACCGGACGGCTACCAACGCCTGTACGCGGCCACCGACCGGGCCGCACGCCCCGGCGCGGTGTGGCGGGCACTGTTCCGCGCAGCCGAGCAACGCACACTGCGGGCGCTCGCGCCGGACACCCGCGCGGTCGTCTCGACCTACCCCGGCGCCAGCCAGGTCCTCGGCGCGCTGCGCCGGCGCGGCAAGCTGACGGTGCCGGCCTTCACCTACCTCACCGACTTCTCCGTCCACACCCTATGGGTAGCCCCTGGAATCGACGCCCACCTGGCCGTGCACCCGGTGCCGGCGGCCCAAGCCCACGTACAGGGCGCGGCCGCCGCCACCGTCGTCGGTCCGGTCACCGATGCACGCTTCACCCCCGCAACCGCCGGGCAACGGACTGCCGCCCGCGAGCGGTTCGCCCTGCCCGCGGACGCGCCCCTGGCCCTGCTGGTCGCCGGGTCGTGGGGGGTCGGGCCGGTGCGACGGGCCGCTGCCGAGATACAGGAGACCGGGGTCGCGGTGCCCGTGGTGGTGTGCGGACGCAACGCGGCCCTCGTGGAGGAGTTGCGCGGGGACGGCGTCGAGCACGCTTTCGGCTGGGTGGACGACATGCCCGGGCTGATGCACGCCTGCGACATCCTGGTGCAGAACGCGGGCGGACTGACCTCGCTGGAGGCATTCGCCGCCGGGCTGCCGGTGGCCAGCTACCGCTGTATCCCCGGTCACGGCCAGACCAACGCGGACGCCCTGGAAGAGGCGGGCCTGGCGGCCTGGATCCGCGACCCGGCGGACCTCGGCCCGGTGCTGGCCGAACTCCTCCACGGACCGCGCGGTCGGGCCCAGCGCGCCGTGGGACTCGATCTGCACCGCCTGGCTCCCGGACCGGTAACCGCCATCGCCGCCAGAACCGGGCAGCAGCCGCCGCCGGACGCACAGCCTGCGGTGAGGCGCTTCCCCGGCCGACGACGGATCGCCCTGACAGCCGTCACCGTGGCGGCCACGGCCTGTCTGGGCGTCGCCGCCCCGCTGGCCTACGCCTACAACGAGACGCCCGCCCGCTTCACCGCCGTCGCCCATTACCTGGATGGAGACGGACGATGACCCCGGCCCGTCTCGCCCGTGCCACGGCGCTCGCCTCGGCAGCGGCGGTGCCCGCGCTCGCGGCATTGCACGCGGCACCCGTGATCTCCACGTTCGGGCCGCTGCGCAACGTGGCCATGCCACGCCTGGCCGGCCGAGGCCGGCCGGATCACGTCGCGCTCACCTTCGACGACGGCCCCGACCACCTGTCCACCCCGCGCTTCCTCAACTTCCTCGACGCACGCGGGCTGCGTGCCACCTTCTTCCTGCTCGGCTCGATGCTGGCCCGCTCACCGGAGCTGGCTGAGGAAATGGCCGCGGCCGGGCACGAGATCGCCGTCCACGGCTGGCACCACCGCCCGCTGCTGCTCCGCGGTCCCCGCGCCGCCTACGACGACCTCGCCCACGCCCGCGACGCCGTGGCCGACGTCACCGGCAGGCCACCCGTACTCTTCCGGCCGCCGTACGGGGTGATGAGCAGCGCCGCGCATCTCGCCTGCCGACGCCTCGGCCTGACCCCGGTGCTGTGGACCTGCTGGGGCGAGGACTGGCGCAGGCGGGCCACCCCTCAGTCCGTCGAGCACACCGTACTGACGAACCTGCGCGGTGGCGGCACCATCCTGCTCCACGACTCCGACTGCACCTCCGCCACCGGCTCCTGGCGCACCACCCTCGCTGCGCTGCCCCGCATCCTCGACACCTGCCAGGAACGCGGCTGGCAGGTCGGCCCCCTGCGCGAACACGGCGTCCCCGGCCTGCCCCGCCGGTGAGCTCGCCACTCGGCGAGGTGGTGTCGCTACGGCGAAGCTCGCGGCGGTTCGGGCCGGAGCACGTAGCCGGGGCCGGGCACAGTGTGGAGAGTCTGTCCAGCCAACGGGTCTGGCCCGTAGTCGGTGGTGACGTCGAGCAGCCATCCGCGATCATGATCTTGTGATGGATGTCAACTCCCGTATGGCTACGGTTTTTTTCCGGGCTGTCGGCGCTGGTCGTCGAGGACGTGGCGGACGGCGGTGACGCGGTGGTGGTCACGGCCCGCACCCGGGAGAACGCGGTGCCGTGTCCGGTGTGTGGAATGTCGTCGGCGAAGGTGCACGGGTACCACGAACGGACGGTGACGGACGTGCCGGTCGACGGCCGCCCGGTCGTCGTGCGCCTGCGCGTGTGCGGCTGGTCTGCCCGGTTCTGGGCTGTCTGCCGCGGACGTTCCGCGAGCAGATTCCCGGACTGCTGGAGCGCCATCAGCGCCGCACGGTGCGGCTTGCCGGGCAGATATCTCAGGTGGCGCGGGAGTTGTGCGGTCGGGCGGCCGCCCGCCTCGCCGCCCTGCTGGCCGTGCCCGTTTCGCAGCACCGCGCTGCGCCATCTGCGGCGCCTGCCGCTGCCCAAGCAGGCGGCCCCGCGGGTGATCGGCGTGGACGACTTCGCCCTGCGCTGCCGCCACCGCTATGCCGCGATCATCACGGATGCCGAGACCGGCAGACGCGTCGCGGTCCTGCCCAGCCGCGAGGCAACGACATTGGAGTCCCGGCTGCGCGAACATTCCGGAGTCGAGGTCGTGCGCCGGGACGGCTCGGCCACCTAAGATCGCCTCGGCCTGCCCGGAGATGACCGCACTCACCGATCTCGTACGCGGCTTCACTGTCCTGCTGAAACCGGCCGAGGGCAACGACGTGAAACTCACCGAGTGGATCAACGCTGCCCGCGCCGTCGACCTGCCCCACGTGCGCAGTCTCACCAACGGCCTCGAAATCGACCGGTCCGCCGTGGACGCCGGCCTCACCTTGCCCTACCGCAACGGCCGCACCGAAGGCGTCAACACCCGCACCAAGAGGATCATGAGGCAGATGCACGCACGCGCCGGATTCGACCTCCTCCGCCACCGCATCCTCCTACCCTGACGGACACCCAGCGTCACCACCGACCACGAGCCAGACCCGAAGACCGTACAGACCCCCTCCCACTGGCAAGTTGGGCAGCGCCGGACCGCCATGAGACGGCTCAAGGCCCACCGCGGACGCTTGTCGGCGCCGGTGTACTGGTCGTCGGTGTGGGTGAGGGTGGCGTGTTGCCGCCGGTTGTGCCGCCGAGGAGGCCGCCGCCAGTACCGGCAGTGGTTCCGGCGGTGTCGGTCGGACTCGGACTGACACAGTGCTTCCCGTGCCCGCGGCACGGTGCGGTGGTGGGGGTCGGGGTGGCCGGCGCGGTCGGGGTGGCCGGGGGCGTGCTCTGGGCCGCGGTGGCGGAGGGGGTGGGCGAGGGCGCGCCGTATTCGTCCGTGCTCTGGCCCAGTTGCGGTGCGGGCGGGAACTGCTGAACGGGTTGTCCCCTAAGGGCGGCTGTCATGTAGCCGGTCCATACCTCGGTGGGCATGTCGGCGCCGAAGACCTTGGCGTAGCCGCCGACACCCTGCATCGACTGGAGGCCGGCGTTCTTCGGGTCCTCCTTGAACATGCTCACGGCCGTGGTCAGCTGCGGGGTGTAGCCGATGAACCAGGCGGACTTGTAGTCGTCGGTCGTACCTGTCTTGCCGGCCGCCGGGCGCCCCAGGGCCTGGGCGTTGGTACCGGTGCCGTGTTCGACGACGCCTCGCAGGACGTCGGTGACGGTGTCGGCGGTCGAGGCGGGCATGGCCGTGGTGCCCTTGGGCTTGTCGAAGCCGGGCAGCTGCCGGCCGTCGGCGAAAACCTTGGTGACCGAGTACGGCTCGTGCTGGATCCCGCCGTCGTCGAAGGTGGCGTACGCGTCGGCCATCCGGATGGCCGACGGTGTGGAGGTACCGATGTAGAAGCCCGGGGTGTCGTACTGCAGGCTTGTGCGCAGGAGCCCCGCCTTCAGGGCCTCGCCCTCCACGTTGTCGTAGCCGACGTATTCGCCGAGCTGGACGTAGGGGGTGTTGACCGACTGCTCCATCGCCTTGCGCAGAGTGATGTAACCCCACTTGGTGGACACGTCGTTGCGCTGGTGCAGGAGCCCCGTGGGGTCCTTCGGGTCCGGTAGTTCCTGGCCTTGCCGGTTCTTGATGGTGATGCCGTCGTCGCCGTCGAACTTCGAATCCGGGGTGACCGGTGCGGCCGGCTGCCCAGGCGAGAAGACGGCGCCGTGGTCGAGGGCGGCAGCCAGGTCGACGGGTTTGAAGGTGGAGCCGACCGGCACGCCGGTTGCGTCCGCGTTGTCCGTCCAGTGCCCCTTGTTCCAGCCGGGCCCTCCGTAGAGCGCGACGATCGCGCCGGTGGACGGATCGATCGACGCCGCGCCGACCTGGACGTCCTTGTCGGCCGAGCGGTGCTGCGGGTCGAGGTGCTTCTGCTCCATCGCCGTGACGGACGTCGACAGGGCGCTGACCTTCTTCTTGTCGAAGGTGGTGTAGATCTGGTAACCGCCGTGGCCCAGCTGCTGGTCCGTGAGGGACGTGTGGGCCTCGACGTATTTCTCTGCGGTCTGCACCAGGTAACCGGTCTGCCCGGCCATCCCCGCCGCCGGCGTGTACGGCTTGGGCGTCGGGAATCCGGCCGCAAGGTACTGCTGTTCCTGGGCGTCGGTGAGCTTGTGGATCTTGACCATGCGGTCCAGTACGTACGTCCAGCGCGCCTTGGCCTGGGCCTTGGCCCGCGGGTCGGTGTCGGCGTGCATCAGCAGGCTCGGCTCATTGACCGTTGCGGCGATGAAGGCCCCCTGGCTGACGGTCAGCTGGAAGGCGTGCACGTGGTAGTAGGTACGGGCCGCGGCCTCGATGCCGTAGGCGTCCCGGCCGTAGTAACAGGTGTTGAGGTAGCCCTGCAGGATCTGCTTCTTGGACATCTGCCCGCCGATCTTCAGAGAGATCATGATCTCCCTGAGCTTGCGGGTGACCGACTGGTCCTGACTGAGGTAGGTGTTCTTCACGAACTGCTGGGTGATGGTGGACCCCGACTGCACCTCACCGCCCGTGGCCATGTGGTAAACGGCTCGGAGCATGCCCTGCGTATCGACACCCGGATCGGAGTAGAAGGTGGCGTTCTCCGCGGCGAGGAAGTCCCATTGCACCAGCTTCGGCACCTGGGCGAGGTCGACGTTCTGCCGGTTGGTCGCCCCCTGCGTGGTCATCACCGAGCCGTCCGACCAGTAGAAGGTGTTGCTCTGCGCTTGGGTATTGGGGTTCGCGCTGGGAATGGTCGTCGTGGCGTAGGCATAGCCGAACAAGCCCAGCAGGCCGACGACGAACAGCAGGAAGGTGCCCGACACCAGCTTCCACGACGGCAGCCACCGCCGGAGACCACGTCGGCCGGCCCGCGGGTAGTCGATCAGGCCCCGCCGACGGGACCGTGTGACGTCCGCACGTCGCGTGCCCGCAGTTCGGCGGGCACGCCCGTCCCGGGGCCGCGCAGCCCTGCGCGCCGCGGCCCGGCCACCGTTGTGCATACCGTCAGAGCCGGACGGTATGGTCCTCCCCGACGATCGGCGCCGGTGTTCGCTCATTCTCGCCACTCCTCAGCCAAGGGCCCGGCTCCGTCGGCGCCAAGAGGCCACCCACGGAGTGCCCCTTTGGGGTCTGCCGGAGCGCGCCTACACTCCCCGGCAACTCCTACATGTTGTAAGAGTAAGGTGCGCCCGCACTACGCATGCAGCCGCCCCGCGTTTGCGCCACGCGCTGTGGCCGGCGTCTGTGAGCCCTTCGGCATGCGTGTCTTGCTGATCGAGGACGACGACCGGGTGGCCGGGCCGTTGGCGGAGGGGCTGCGCCGTTTCGGGTTCACCGTGGAACACGCCAGAACGGCGGCCGAGGGTCTCGCAGGGCCGGAGGGGAGGTGGCGATGGTGCTGCTGGACGTGGGGCTGCCCGATATGGACGGCATCGACGTCTGCCGGGCGCTGAGGTCCCGCTCGTCAGTGCCGATCATCATGATCACGGCCAGAGACGATGCGCACTGGGAGAGGGCCATCGGGACGCCACTGCGCGAGGTCCTCGATCACGTCCTGCTCTGGGACAAGACATGGCGCTCGCGGGCTCATCGGCTTCGACGGGGCGTCGGCGCCGGGCGGTGGGGCCACCACCTCCCGGATGCTCGTCGGCGCCCGGGAGTCCGGGGGGCGTTCGGCACCGTCCTCGCAGCCTTCCCCCCTCAGCCGCCCGGTGCGACGCGATGGGCAACCAGGGCCGTGAGGTCGTCGTCGCGGGCGCCTGGGACGTAGGCGCACAGGTCCTGTTGGAGGTGGTCGAGGAGCTGGCGGGGAGTTGCCAAGGACCATCGGCGGATGCGCTGGCTGAGAGGGTAGAAGGTCCCGGTGAGGTCGCGACTCTCGCTGACGCCGTCGGTGTAGAGCAGCAGCCGATCGCCGACGGTGAAGGGGACGACGTCGACCTGGTAGTGGGCGCCGAGCAGGGCAGCCATGTTGACGGGCGGTGACGGCGCGCTGGGTTCCACCTCGCGCACTTCTCCGCCGTGCAGCAGCAGCGGAGGGGGGTGCCCGCAGTTGACCAGGCGCGCGAGGGGCTGCCCAGCGGGGATCTCGACCAGCAGGGTGGTGACGAAACGCTCCAGCGCGTCATCACTGGCAAGGTCCTCGCAGTATTCGCTCATGCTGGTCTCCAGCCGGGCTGCAAGCTCCGCCAGATCGGGTGCCTCGCGCACGTTCACCCGAAACGAGCTCAGTACCACGGAGGCGGCCTCGACGGCGGGAAGCCCCTTGCCGCGCACGTCGCCGATGATCAGCCGCACCCCGTGCTGGGTCTGGCGCGCTTCGTAGAAGTCGCCGCCGATCCGGGCGTGCGCGGCAGTGACCTGGTAGAGGAGTTCGATGTCGACGGACCCGAGATGGCGCGGTAGCGGACGTAGCAGCACCTGCTGCGCGGTCTCCGCTACGGTGCGAACCTCGGCGAGGGTGCGCTCCCGGTGCTGGCGTACCCGGCTGGCGTAGGCGGCGGCCAAGGTGATGGCCGTGATCGCCAGCAGGGTGAACAGGCTCGGTGTCCGGCCCAGGTCGTGGTTGGCGGCGGCCGAGAGCCCGATGGCGGCGATAAAGGCCAGCAGCCCGATGGCCAGCGTGCCGGCCACTGGCCACATGGCGGCGGCCAACGCCGGCGCCGCCCCCAGCAACCGGTTGAACTGCAGGTGGGGCGTGAGGACATCCGCCACCCCGGCCAGCGCGATCACCAGCAGTGGCGCAAGGAGCATCCACTCAAACGGCTGGCCCACTTGCCGCATCCGCCGAAGCAGCCGCTTCGGGCTGATCCGCTGCCGCAGCGACCGAAGGGTGATCCTCCGAGGTGCCGTGAGCTCCTTGACCTGCACACTCATGTCTGGGCTCCTTGGATGGGGATGGCACGTACACGCGCGCGTTCGTGGAGCGAGTACAGGTCCGACTACGCAGGGTTGGACTGGGCAGCTGCCGCCGGACCTGGTGCGGCGGGCTCGACTTCGACGCCCTCGGCGGCCAACGGCCAACGGGCACCCGAAGGGGCGTGGCGGCTTTCGGGATACGGGCTCATGTCGGAAGGTCTTGTTCGGCCCAGACGGTCTTGCCGGAAGCGGTGTAGCGAGTCCCCTGATGCTCTGTGAGCTGTGTCACGATGGACAGGCCACGGCCGCCCTCATCGCTCAGCTTCGGCTTCCGCAGGTGAGGAGCCGCACTGCTGGTATCGGAGACCTCGCAGATGAGCGTGCGGTCGTCATTGATCAGGCGGAGTTCCACCGGCCCCGTGGAGTAGCGCATGGCGTTGGTCACGAGTTCGCTGACGACCAAGGTGGTGGTGTAAGCGAGTTCGTCGAGCATCCATCTCGCCAACTGCCGGTTGGTCCACCTGCGGGCGGCGGCGACAGCGGCGGCGTCAGGCGGCAGACTCCGGGTCGCCACGTTCTCGGCGTCGAACGCCCGGGTGCGGGTCACCAGCAGAGCCGGCTCGCGTCCGGGAGACACGCCGCGACGGACACCCTCAACGATCTCCTGCGTATCCGTTCCGAACCGGCTCAACACCTCGTCGAGGCGTTCTGCCGTCGCCTGTGCATCGGAAAGCGGGTCGTCACCACCGCCGCTGTTCAGGAGCAGGACACTGCCCGAGTGTATGTCGATCTCGGTGGCCTCGAAGGGCTGCCCACCGGCGCCCAGGGGCGGATGGGAGGCCAGGACGGGGGCGCTGACGGTGCGGTCCGGGTGGACGACCACGAGATGAGCATGCCCCGCCCGGGACAGGGAGCAGTGCTCGGTGACGGGGTCGTAGACCACATATATACAGCTGGAACCGACGTACTTCAGGCCGAAAGGGTGCCGGCGTGGAGCCTCGTGTTCCCGGTCCAGACGGGCCGCCACCTCGTCCAGGCACGAGAGTATTTCTTCGGGCCCCAGGTCCTGCAGGGCGAGTGTGAGGATCATCGCTCTCAGCTGGCTCATGCCCACCGCAGTGAATGCGCCCTGCCCTTCTGCTACGCCCGCCACCAGCGCCACCCGTGCGCCGGACAGAGGGATGATGTCGAACCACTCGCCGCCGGAGCCTTCCACCGGGACGTGACTGCGGGCAGCCTCAAGTGCGCTGGGGGATGGAAGCACGTCAGGAAGCAGGGTTCGTTGCAGGAGTCGGGCGCGGGCGCGCTCCTGGATGCGGCGGCGGACGAGGTCGATACACGACGCAGCACTTTCCGCGAACCTGGCGGCTGCTTGAAGGTCGCCCACGCCGTAGGGAGCCGAGTCGGCCCGGCGATACAAGGCGACCACGCCGAGAACAACACCTTGCACAACGAGGGGGACCACCATGAGGGAGTGCACCCGTGCCTCCCGCATCACCCGTGCGCGCGCTGAATCGTGGGCGAGCCACTGGCTGTCCTCGTTCAGCTCGCGCATGAGGCGTGGGCACAGATGGGCAAGGCTCTGCCGGTAGGGGGTCGTCGGCGGGATCGGGCTCACATCACCGACCGCATACGCGGGCCGGACCCCACTGGCTCCCCGCACGGACTGGAAGGCGGCACGCCGAAACGGCGTGCTTCCGCAAAGGGCACCGGGCGGGGGCGCTTCGCCACGCAGGGTCAGCTCCAGCAGCTCCACGGTGACGATGTCGGCCAGCTCGGGCACTGCGGCCTCGGCGAGCTTGTCGGCAGCGCGGAACATGTCCGTGCCAGTGCCCCTCGCCAAGTTCTTCATTTCTGGATGGGTGCAGAAAGCCAAGGTGATCGTCCTATACGTATGGGCAGACTTTTGAGGTGAAAGTCCCGAGGCCACGTCATGGGTCTCCGAGACGGTGCTGCCGGTGAATCGGCCTCGGGTGGTTCCGTGAGGGATCTCGCTCACCGGGCGGACGCCGTGCCGCGCAACGATCACGCGTGCTCGGCGGGGGCGCAGCGCGGGCAGGCGCCCCGATAGGTCACCGCAGCTTCGTCCACCCGGTAGGACTCGGGCAGGTCGGCCTCAAGACACGGAGCCTCGCCGATCGCGCAAGCCACGTCGATGATGTCGCCACAGAACCGGCACACGAAGTGGTGGTGATTGTTGTGCCAATCGGCCTCGAACCGGGCCGGATGGCCGGTGATCTGTGTACAGCGGACCAGGCCGACCTCCGTGAGCACGCGCAGAACGTTGTAGGCGGCCTGCGGGGACAGCCCACCCGTGACCTCTTGAGCCCGAACCCGGACGGCCTCGGCGTCGGGGTGTCCGCCCAATTCCTCGATGGCCGTGAGCACCGCCATGCGCTGCACGGTCACCCGAACCTGCGCCTCGCGCAAACGCGCCGCGGCTCGAGCCATGGGCTCGTGCACATCTCGATCCTTGTCTGCTGTCCCGGCGCGATGGGTGTCCTGGTGCTCAAGACCTGCCGAGCCTGCTCGAAACTTAGTCATCGTTTCTCTTCTGGGTGGGAAGAAGCCCGGCGACCTCTCCGCGCCGGTTGCGGAGCCGCTCAAAGGCCGTGAGGTGGTGATCTCGGCGGCGTCCGACCTTGGGCCACATGGGCCGTTCGGCCTGTCTCGACCCACGCTAGAGACTTGAGTGATTCAAGACAAATGGGTGCATACATTCTTACCGTCCCTTAACCACCCCTAATGCGCCTAATTCAGATAAAACCCCTGAAAGCTCACCCGACCTTGCACGTGCCGGATATTGCATCCGTGCTGGTCACAGGACTGACGTGGGGTCAGTAATATGCGGCTGACCGGTCATCCTCCCGTGTAGGAAAGGACCGCCTGCAGCAGGCCTCGGCCGACTGCGAGGATGCTCGGCTGTGCTGTTGCGACTGTCGCGCCTCGTCCTGTCGACCGCCTTCAGCTTCATGCGGCTGTTGCCGATGGCGGACCGGGCGATGGATCTGGAGATCCTCGCCCTGCGCCACCAACTCGCTGTGCTGCAGCGTCAGGTGGACAAGCCGAAACTGAC
Organism: Streptomyces sp. NPDC022910; assembly: GCF_055561075.1. NCBI lineage: Bacteria > Bacillati > Actinomycetota > Actinomycetes > Kitasatosporales > Streptomycetaceae > Streptomyces > Streptomyces sp. NPDC022910. The sequence goes on along the minus strand of NZ_JBVHHL010000001.1, from coordinate 203,227 downwards.
CTGGCCCGACGGGCACTGCTCGCCGCGCTGCTGCACCGCCTCCCCCGCGTGCAACTTCGCAAGCCCCACCTGATCGTCTCCCCCGACACCGTGCTGCGCCGGCACCGCGACCTCCTGCGCCGCCGCCACACCAAGGCCTCCCGCCCCAGGCACCCGGGCCGGCCCGCACCTCCGCTCCATCCGCTCCCGCGTACTACGACTCGTACGAGAGAATCCCCAAGTGGGGCTATCGGCGTGTGCACGGCGAACTCGCTGCACTGGGCATCAAAGTGGCCGCCTCGACCGTGTGGAGCATCGTCCGCATTCTCGGGGGCACTGCCTACCCGACCGCGGCATGGGTCACCCAACTCACAGGCTCACCCAGTCCCGCCTCCTGGCCGTCGGCGTGCTCCAACCCCGCCGGTCTCGCCCTCACCACACCCTCCTTGTACGACCCCAAGCTCTGGATTGTCCTGACCGTCGCCGGGCCGGCGGTCGCCGGCGCGGTCTGCCGTTCAAGGGAGCCGTCAACCAGACGGTTGCCACCGCCGGCCCTTCCTCCCGAGCCGGGGTTCTGGCCGTTTTCTTCGTCATCGCCCATCCCGGTCTTGGCCTGCCCTCCATCGCCTTCAGCTTGGTGATCCAGCACCGGCCCTCCGGCCGTCCATGATCGGCTTCGCCTCAGCGCTGTCGCTGGGCGCCGGCGTCACCGTGGCAGCAGGGAGAGGAGCCATGCGAACAGCGCGTTGACGGAACACCTCCCCGTCAAGCCCCAGGTCAGCGGACTGGGGGCTTCCTCGCCGCTCGCTGCGGACGCAGTTTCGGCCCCCCGCGGGCTTGACAGCGAGGCGTACCCGGCGGACAGTTTTGGTAAAGCCAATTAGCCACTTAGCCAATAAAGGAGGGCCGGGTGAATCCCTCGTCCCGTGTCTCCGATCCTGGTACCAGATGGACCGTCGACGATGTTCCGTCGCTGGCGACCCGGATCAGGCTCCGAGCCGTTCAGATGATTGCCCCGCAGGGCTTCGGCTACCTCGGCCAGGCGCTGTCCTCGGCCGAGCAGGTGGCGTCCGTGTTCGCTCACGCCCGTCCCGGCCTCGACCGGCTCGTCTGCTCCCCCGGGCACTACATCGTGTCCCCGTTCGCAGCGGCCGTGGAGCTCGGTCTGATGGACGAGGCGGACCTTGTCCGGTATGGCCAGGACGGATCCCCGATCGAGGCCATCGGCACCGAGAGGTCACCGGTGGTCGACTACACCTGCGGCTCACTCGGACAAGGCCTGTCCGCCGCGGTCGGCCTCGCGCTCGGCGACCGCTTCCACGGCAGCGAGGCCCGGACGTACGCACTCCTCAGCGACGGGGAGATGCAGGAGGGCCAGCTGTGGGAGGCCGCCCTGTTCGCGGCCCACCACCGCCTCAGCGCGGTCACGGCCCTGCTGGACGCCAACAACTCCCAGGTCGACGGCCCCGTAGACACCATCACCACGCTCGACCCGATCGCCGCCAAATGGGAGTCCTTCGGGTGGCAGGCGATCGAACTCGACGGCCACGACACCGCCGCCGTTGGAGCGGCTCTGGAGCAGGCCGCCCGTACCGCCGACCGGCCCACCGTACTGGTCTGCCGCACCTCGACCGTGCACGGCCTGGACTGCCTGCCCGACGACGCCGACGGCCACTTCATCAAGCTCCCTCCCGACCTCGCGGCCGCAGCACTGGCCGAGCTGACCGACAGACTGGAGCACCAAGGTGCTTGAGCCCCCCTTCCCGACGGTCCTCAAACCGTATGGCCGCGCGCTGGTCGAACTGGCCGCCGCGCGCCCGGAGATCCTGTGCCTGTCCGGCGATCTCACCAAGCAGTGCGAAGTCGACCTGTTCCAGGAGCGGTTCCCGGAACGGTTCATCCACGCGGGGATGGCCGAGGCCAACATGATGTCCATGGCCGGCGCCCTCGCCCGGCAGGGCTTCCTCCCGTACGTGCACACCTTCGGTGTGTTCGCGACCAGGCGCCCCCTCGACCAGGTCGTCAACGCCATCGCCTATCCGGCGCTGCCGGTGCGTCTCATCGGGTTCATGCCGGGTGTCTCGTCACCGGGCGGACCCAGTCACCAGGCCATCGAGGACGTCGCCCTCATGCGGGCACTGCCCAACATGACCGTGGTCGACGTGGGCGACTCCCAGGAGATCGCCCAGGTCGTTCCCGCGATCGCCGACCTGCCGGGGCCGGTCTACCTGCGGCTCAAACGCGGCGAGATTCCCACCGTCTTCGAGCCGCACCACCGCCTGTCGCTGAGCGCGGTGCACACCGTGGCCGAGGGCAGGGACGTCCTCCTGGTCACCAGCGGCATGATGCTTCCGGTCACCCTTCAGGCAGCGGCGACGCTGCGCGAGACCGGCGCCGACGTCGGCGTCGTCCACGTACCGGTGATCAAGCCCCTCGACCGCGACGGCGTGCTGCGCGCGGCGCGCCGGTCGGCTGCGGTCGTCACGGTGGAGAACCACAGCATCATCGGCGGACTCGGATCCGCCGTCGCCGAAGTCCTCGCCGAGGAGGGGGTGGCCGCCAGGCTGCGGCGGGTGGGCATCGCCGACACCTTCGCCGAAGGCGCCAAGAGCGGCCCCTACCTGTTCGAGAAATACGGGCTGTCCACCCAGCACATCGTGGACGCCGCATGGTCGCTCCTCGGACGGCCCGGACGCCCCCCGCAGTCACGCACTCAGCAGGCCGCTGCGGGCGAATACGCCCCCGTCTGACCCCGCGCCGACGCCCGCGGAGCCCGGCGCCATGGCGATCACGTCCGATCGCCCCCAAATCACCTCCCACCATCCGGCCGGCCCCCACGGCCGCACTCCACAGGAAGCCCACCGTCATGACCGCCAACAGCATTGCCTCCCCCGGCGCCGTCCTCGGCGTCGACTGGGAGGAGCGGGTCAACTTCGAACGCCTGCGCACCGAGCGGCTCGCACGGGCGAACGCCGCCCTGGAGACCTCCGACCTCGGCGCGCTGCTGCTGTTCGACATGAACAACATCCGCTACACCACCGCCACCCACATCGGGAACTGGGCCCGGGACAAGCTCTTCCGCTGTGCGCTGCTCATGCGGGGCCACGACCCGATCCTGTGGGACATCGGCTCCGCCGCACGCCAGCACAAGGCGCACGCCACCTGGCTGCCCGAGGACAGCTGGCGTGCCGGACTGTCAAGTTGGCGAGGTTCCATCCCCGAGGACGTCGGCGTCGAGGCGGGCAACGCCCGGCGCGTCGCCGACCTGCTGCGCGAGAACGGACTGGCGGACGAGCCCGTCGGCATCGACGTCGTGGAGATCCCCGTCCTGCGCGCTCTGGAGGCCGAGGGCCTGCACATCGTCAACGGCCAGGAACTCATGCAGCAGGCCCGCCGGATCAAGACGGTCGACGAGATCGCACTGCTCGACCACTCGGCAGGCATGGTGGACGCCGCCTACGACGAGCTGTACCGGTTCCTGTCCGTCGGAACCCGCGAGAACGATGCCGTGGCGCTGGTCAACCGCGTGCTGTACGAGCGGGGTTCGGAGGAGGTCGAGGCGGTCAACGCCATCTCGGGCGAGCGGTGCAGCCCCCATCCGCACGTCTTCAGCGACCGGGCCACCCGGCCCGGCGACACCGCGTACTTCGACATCATCCACTCCTTCAACGGCTATCGCACCTGTTACTACCGCACCCTCAACGTAGGCAGCTCCAACGCCCAGCAGCGGGACGCCTACAAGCGCGCCAGGGCCGCGATCGACGAGGCCATCGCGGCGGTGCGCCCCGGCGCGTCCAGCGCTGATGTCGCCCGTGCCCTGCCCAGCGCCGCCGACCTCGGTTACGCGAGTGAGGAGGAGGCTTTCGGCCTCCAGTACTGCCACGGTGTCGGCCTGTCGGTGTGGGAGCAGCCGTTGATCAGCCGCTACCACTCGCTGGAGCACCCGGTGCCGATCGAGGAGGGCATGGTCTTCGCCCTGGAGACCTACTGGCCCACAAAGGACGGCTCCTCGGCCGCCCGGATCGAGGAGGAGGTGGTCGTCACGGCCGACGGGCCGCGCATCATCACCCGTTTCCCCGCCGACCAGCTCTACGTGGCCGGCACCCGCTACTGGAACGGATTCGACTCCGGCACACAGCCCAGTGGCCGCGGCCCGGCCGACCCGGCGCCCAGCGGATCCTGACCGCCCGATGCCCGTGACGCGCGGGGACGACGCACCACGAGCCGGAACAGACGAGGACTGACGCATGACAGATCGGATCGGCTGGATCGGCACCGGCCGCATGGGAGCCGCCCTGGTGGGCCGCCTTCTGGATGCCGGGCAGCAGGTGACGGTGTGGAACCGTACGGCCGCCAAGACGGTGCCACTGGCTGCCCGGGGCGCGGCCGTCGCGGACGGCAAGGCCCGACTGGGCGAACTCGACATCGTCTTCACGATGGTCAGCACCTCCGCCGACCTGGAGGAGGTCGTGCTCGGACCGGAAGGACTGCTCAGCGGCTCGTCGGTGCCGGACATCGTGGTGGACTGCTCGACCGTCTCCGGCGAGGTCTCGGCACGCGTGCGCCGTGCGGCCGCCGGGTGGGGCGTCGAGTTCGTGGCAGCCCCGGTCAGCGGCAATCCCGATGTCGTCGCCGCAGGTGACTGCTGCATCGTCGCCTCGGGCCCACCCACCGCCATGGAGCGGGTGCAGCCCTATCTGGCGATGGCCGCGAAGACCGTCGTGCGGGCGGGCGACGCCGATCAGAGCCGACTGGTCAAGCTCTGCCACAACCTGTATCTGGGCATGATGGTGCAGGCGCTGGTCGAGGTCACCACGCTCGCCGAGAAGGGTGGCACCGACCGCGCGGCCTTCCTGGAGTTCCTCAACGGCACCGTGGTCAGTTCCGACTGGGTACGCAACCGCACGCCGGCCCTCGCAGCCCGGGACTGGGCGCCCACCTTCACCACCGAACTGCTGCGCAAGGACTTCGACCTCGGCCTGGCCGAAGCACGCTCCCTCGAGGTGCCGATGCCCGTCGGCGCCGCTGTGCACCAGCTCGTCCAGGCCGCGATCGGCGCGGGATGGCGCACCGAGGACTTCCTCTCGCTGTACGAACAGCAGGCCGGCAACGCGGGTCTCGCCAGCGCCGGCCCCCGCCCGCCCGACCCGTCGTGAGGCGATCCGGCAACCCGGTGGCGGGACAAGCGCCCGCCACCCGGTCGTCCGGCCGCACGGGGACCACCGTCTGCGCCGCCACACCTCGGCCCATAGCATCGAATTCAGGGAGTGTCATGGATGGAACACCTCAAGGGCCCAAAGTCGCCTTCGTGGGTCTCGGCCGGCTGGGCGGACCGCTGGCGGCGAACCTGGCGGCAGCCGGTTTCTCCGTCACCGGCTATGACCCGGACACGGCGGCCACCGGCAGGCTGGCAGGCAGCCGGATCGCCGTCGCCGGCACGGCGGGCGAGGCGATCCGGGACGCCTCGGCAGTACTGACCTGCGTACGCAGCAAGGCGGACCTGGACGCCATCTTCACCTCCGAGCATCTCGCGGCAGGCGCGGCCGACGCAGGGAGCGCGCAGACCGTACTCGACCTCAGCACGATCTCCACGGCCGACTCCGCCGCCTGCGCCGCACGACTCGGCCGAGAGGGCGTGTCGTACCTGCGGGTCGCCGTCAGCGGCAGCGCCCAGGCCGCCGCCGGCCGACAGGTGAGCTTCTTCTGCTCCGGGCCGAAGGAGGCGTACGAGCTCCACACGCCGCTGCTGGAGGCCATGGGCCGCAGCCACGTCTGGGTAGGGGATGAGGACGAGGCGCGTGCCGTCAAGATCGCGGTCAACGTCTTGGTGGGCATCGGGATGGCCGCTCTCGTCGAGGCGGTGAACCTCGCCGAGAGCCTGGGCATCGGCCGGCAGCAGTTCCTCGACGTGGTCGCCGGAACGCCGCTCGGCTCGCCGTTCTTCGCGGCCAAGACACCCGCCCTGATCGCGCGGGACTACGCGCCCGCCGCCAGCCTCGCCCTGATCACGAAGGACCTCGATCTTGCCCTGGACGCCGCCCGGCAGGAGGGCGCGCGGCTGCCCGTGACCCAACGCACCCAGGAGCTGTACCGGCTGTGCGAGCGGCGCGGCTGGGCCGAGCGGGACTTCGCCTGCCTCGATGACCTGTACACCTCCGCCGTCGGCCACCCGGCCGGCGGCAGCGCCGACGAGGAGTGACCGTGCCCGCAGTGACCCGACAGGACTGGAGCAGGGCGGAGGTCCCCTGGCCCTTCGCAACCCGGTCCGACGGCTTCGAACGACTGGCCCTCATCGGCCCGCACACCGGCAGTGTCCACACCGACCTCGGCGTCGGACGCCTGCAGCCGGGGGGCAGCACGGACCTGCACGTCCACTCCTACGAGGAGGCGATCTACGTCCTCGAGGGCGAGTTGGCGGTGCAGATCGACCACCGTGCCCACCTCCTGCTCCCCGGTGACTTCGCCTTCTTCCCCATCGGCTCCCTCCATGGCTTCCGCAACGCCGGCGGCACTCAGGCGCGCTGGATGGACGTCAACAGCCCGGTCGCGCTGCGGGAGGCGTCCGGGCGCAGGGACACCTTCTTCCCCCGGTATCCAGAGCGGCTGCTGCACAAGGCCGCGCCGCCGGACTTCTCCGACCCCACTCTCGTGCTCGTCGGACACTACGAGGGCACCGAGCCCGACCACGTCAGCCGGGCGACCGCGGCCGACCCGCGCGGCCGTTCCTCCGCGGGCATGGACACGGCCGTCCTGGCCTACAGCGGCATCTCGGTGAAGATGCTCGTGGACGAGCACCGAGGGGCCGACATGCTCACCATGTTCATGGTCGACTACGAGGTCAACGGCGCGGCCCAGGTGCACGACCACCCCTTCGAGGAGACGTACTTCTTCCTGAGCGGCGACACCGACTTCGAGCTCGACGGGACAGTCCACCACCTCGGGCCCGGGGATGTCGCCTGGGCCGGCGTCGGCGAGACGCATGCGTGCTTCAACACCGCCGGCGGTCGGGTCCGCTGGATCGAGACCCAGGCGCCGGTGCCCCCCACGCGGCACTCCTACCGCTGGCCGGCCGACTGGGACCACTACGAGCAAGAAAACTGCAGGTGAGGAGCTACCGTGCTGGAACATTACGTCGTCTTCAAGCCGCATCCGCAACGCGCCGGTGAGCTGGAGGACGCCCTGACGGCGTTCGCCTCGGGTTTGACGGGCAGCCTGCCCTGCCTGCTCGAACTCAGCTGGGGCGCCAACACCAACGCCTCGGGGCTGCGGCACGGATACACCCACGGCTGCTTCGCCCGGCTGACCTCGCATCAGGCCCTGACCGAGGAGTACTGGACCCATCCGGCCCACCAGCGCCTCCTGGCCCAGCTCGACGAACTGTGCGAGGACCGCTTCGCCCTGGACTACGTCACCGACGACGTGGTCAGAGGAGGTGCGGAAGGGTGACCGGACAGACGCGCTCCACCCCGGTCAGCGTGCGTGTCGAGGGACGTACCGCCGTGCTGGAACTGAACCGGCCCCCGGCCCATCTCATCGACGAGGCGATGGCGGTGCGGCTCCACGAGAGCCTGAGCGACCTCGACAGCCGCGCGGACGTCGACGCGATCGTGATGACCGGGGCCGGAGACGTCTTCTGCGGAGGCGCCGACGCCGCGGCGGTACGGGCTTCGGGCCGCGCCGCCCCCTTCGCTGACGCCGTCGCCCGCCTTTTCGCCTTCCTCCCGCGCTCCACGACCCCACTGGTGGCCGCGGTCAACGGCGACGCGCTGGCCGGCGGATTCGGCCTGATGTGCGCCTGCGATGTGGTCGTCGTGGCCGAGGGCGCACGGCTGGGCACCAACGAAGCTGCCTACGGAGCCTGGCCCGCCCTGGCCCAGGTCCCCGCGATCCGTCGGGTGCCGGAGAAGGCAGCCCTCACCAACGCGCTGACCGGTCAGCCCTTCAGCACCGACCAGGCGCTGCGGCTCGGCATCGTCGACGAGGTGGTGCCCCGGGCACAGCTGGATGCCCGGGCCCGCCACTGGGCGGCAGCGGTGACCGCCGCGGGATCCGCTGTCGCCACCGGCCGCCCGCTGTTCTACCGGGCCCGAGAACTGCCGTACGAGCAGGCCGTGGAAGAAGCCCGGCGGGCGCTCACTCGCGCCTTCAGCCCACCGGCGGCATAGGGCGTAACCCGCGTGCCGGCAGGCCGGAAACCGCTCGTCGGCCCCCACCTGCCGGCTCGCAGTAGCATCAAGGAGGAGTCCGCACCGGCTTCACGACAGACGACGACAAGGGAAGCGAACGTGGCGAAGAGGGGCGGGAACGGCACCGCGGGCGGAAACTCGCCGGTCGACATCAGCGCCATGGACAAGGTGGTCGTCAAACGACTCTCCGACGAGGTGGCGGAGAAGATCCGGACGTTCATCCTCGAACGCAACCTGGAGGAAGGCACCCGGCTGCCTTCCGAGCGCGTTCTCGCCGAGCAGTTCGGCGCCAGCCGCCCGACGGTGAGCCAGGCACTGCGGACCCTGTCGCTCATGGGCCTGGTGGAGATCCGCCGGGGATCGGGCGCCTACGTCCTGCGCCAGCCGGACATCACCATGCGGGCGTCGGTCGACCTGATGCTCGAACTGAAGGCCGGAAGCATCTCGAGGCTGGCCGACTTCCGCTTCTGGCTGGAGACGCTCGGCGTGCGGGAGTCGGCTGTCGGCCCCGGCCCCGACACCACACGGCTGGCGCGTACGGCCTTGGAGAGGCTGCGCACCAGCGTGGGAGAGACCTCCGCCTGGATCGCGGCCGACACGATCTTCCACTCCGCCATCGTCTCGCTCGCCGGCAACCCCTACCTGACCGCGGTCTACGAGAGCGTGCACACCGCGGTGATCTCCCACGAGTACCGCCCGTGGGTCGAGAACAACGACGTCCCCGACTGGCTGCGCCCCGATCAGGCCGAGCAGCAGATCGCCCTGCACGAACCCATCGTCGCCGCCATCGAGGCCGGTGACACCGAGGCCGCAGTGGACGCGGTGCGACACCACCACTTGGCGATGCTCCAGCACCTCCACCACAGCGGACGCGCGGCAGCAGCAGACAGCTGACCAGGGCATTCAGGCCGCCACTTCCAGCACGCCGTCCCGCAGGTCACGGGCCCTCAGATCCCGCCTATGGCTGGAAGTACTCCGACATCAGGCGGCTGACCCATTCCGGCTGATTGATGTTCGCCGGGCGGAACTCCGCCATCGTCGGCTTCAGGTCGACGACCGGGGTGCCCGAAACCGCGTCGAGGCCCACCACCGTCAGTTCGCGGCCGTGGACGGATTCGATGGCAATCGGATATGCATGGTGACGCCCCCGGAGGGATGCCGCGCGGCCGAGCCCTCACCGCCGACGTCGTACGTCGGCTCGCGACCCTTCGGGCGCCGGCGGACGAAGGGCCCATCAGTGGCTTGTTGTTGTCCCGCCGTACAGAACGCGCCGACTTCCCCGATGGTGCGTTCGGGTGGAGCGGTCGAACGGCGGACAGTTGCTGAGCCGTCCGAGTGGACCAGTCCGGCGGCGCCCGCACCGTCCAATCCTGGGCGCATAAAATACTCCATTGGCTTCATATCCCCTGAAGGGACCTGTGGATCATGGCCACCTCGATCATCGTCGGAGGCAGCGGCGCGCTGGGACGCGTTGTGGCTCAGCGATTCGCCGACCGCGGCGACAGCGTCATCATCACCAGCCGCGCCAGGGAGCGCGCCGATACCGTGGCCGCAGAAATCGCCGACACGGCCCGGGGTCTGGCCGTTGACCTGTCGCGGCCGGAGACCATCGACGGAGCGCTCGTCGATGTAGGGGACGTGGATAACTTGGTGATCACCGGCGTCTCAGAGGGTTTCAACACTCTCGCGGACTTCGACATCACCAAGGCGGTCGAAGCCGTGACCACCAAGCTGGTGGGGTACACCGAGACCGTGCGAGTCCTGCGTGACCGGTTCACCCGCGGCGCGTCGGTCGTCCTCTTCGGCGGCTTGGCCAAAGAACGCCCCTACCCCGGCTCCACCATCGTGACCGCCATCAACTCAGGTGTCACCGGATTGGTGAAGACTCTCGCAGTGGAGATCGCGCCTCACCGTGTCAACGCGATCCATCCGGGCGTGGTGGGCGACAGCCCGAGATGGCGCGACGTGCCCAACCACCCCCACGTGCCGCGTACCCCCATCGGGCGCCTTGTAACAATGGCGGAGGTCGCCGCGGCCACCGACTTCCTCCTCCGAAACACCGGCGTCAACGCCCAAGACCTGTTCGTCGACGGCGGACTGCGCGTCACCTGACACGACCGCCCTATCCGGTGTGACTTCGATCACCGAGGGCGCCGTCCGGTGGGCGACTTACAAGGGGTCGTGTTCGTGCTCTGTTGGCACACCGAACTCGTTCTGGCCGCACTGAAGATAGCGCTGTGGCAGCGCTACCGGACCGGCACCTGGCCGGTGGCGGGTGAGTTGATCCAGCACTTGGGTGCGGGTTCGCCCAATACACATCGATCAAGCTCACAACGCGACTGCTACGAGCGCGAGTTGAGACGTCCATGGGTTCCGTCGGGGACTCGTACGTCAACGCCCTTGCGGAGAACCTGTGGATACTGATCAAGCAATGCCGCGAAGTTAAGGCGTCGTAGCCGGTGTCAAGGCGTCCGGGAGCGCGATCTTGTAGGTGCTGGGGGCGGTGCGGGTCAGGATGCCGGTGCGGGCCGAGCGGCTGAGTTGGTTGCTGAGGCTCTTGATCTTCATGCCGGTGAGTCCGAGGGCGGAGGCGAGTTCCTGGAGGGGGGTTGGCTCCCTGCGGGCGCCGGGGCGGGCTTACTCGGCCGAGCGCCGGGTCACTCGGCCTCGACGTGCGCCCGCGTGACCTCCACCGGATCGTCGCCGGCGGCGTCGGCGTCCGGGTCCGGCGAGTACTCCTCCAGGTACCTCGCGAATTGTGCGGCCGCCAGCAGATAGTTGTACCGAGTGGTCTCCGGGTAGTTCCCCGCCCGCAGCGAGCGGTCCCAGTCCCGCAGGAACCCCGACCAGGCCTTCGACAGACCCGCGGTCATCTTCTCCAGATTCAGCAACGGCATCTCCGCCGGCCTCCGAGTAAAGGTGCCGATGAGCGGCATGCTCAACCTCGAAGATCGGAAACGACCCACGCGAAAAGGGCCCCCACAGGCTCTCGCCTGCGAAGACCCTTCGCACCGTCGGGACGACAGGATTTGAACCTGCGACCCCTTGACCCCCAGTCAAGTGCGCTACCAAGCTGCGCCACGTCCCGGTGCGTCTCCCCGCGGTGTTCCGCGGGATCGTGCAGGTAAACCCTACCGCACGGTCCTGAGGGGGTCTCACACGGGCGTCGGCACAGTGGCCGGGCCGTAGCCGACATCGGCTCACCGCCTGTCCCGGCGCGGCGCGAACTCGGACCGGACCGGCGGCCCAGGAGGCACCGACGCCAGTCGATCACACGTGCGAGTCCCCCGTCCTCACCCTTCCCGGGTGAGGAACACGGCGCACGTCGAGCGCACGCTCACTGGTGAGCGGCTGCCAGCAGCAGCCGGGCAACGAATGGAGATCCCTCATGGCCACCACCCGATCGCACCAGCGCTCGGCCGGAACCATGGCGTCGGCGACCGGTCTGACCCTCTTCGCCGCCGTGATGCTCTTCGTCTCCGGCGTCCTCGACATCTTCCGGGGCATCATGGCGATCGCCCGGGACGACGTCTTCCTCTCCACCCGCAACTACGTCTTCAGGTTCGACCTCACGGGCTGGGGCTGGATCCACCTGATCCTCGGAGCGCTCGCCGTGGTCGTGAGCCTCGGCCTGTTCACGATGGCCGCCTGGGCCAGGGCCATCGGGGTGGCGATCGCGTCCCTGCTGATCATCACCAACTTCCTGTCCATCCCGTACTACCCCGTGTGGTCGCTCACTTTGATCGCGCTGTACGGGTTCATCATCTGGGCACTGTGCGTGGCGCCGAGGGACACCGTCCCGCGGTAGCCGTCGCCGAAGGCCCCATGACCGCTGCGCACGATCGCGGCTCCCCCCGATCCATAGGGGTGCGGCGCCGCGGTCGACCCGTGGCAGGAGTGCGCGGGCACGGTCGGGCACGCGATCGCGCGGAGCGCGGCCACGGTGGTCCTCGCGGCACGGGGAGCCTACGAACGCACGCCGGACTCCGCGGCAACCTGGGCGTACGCACGCCGGATCACACCGGACGGTCCGGGGACGTGAACTCAGGAGCCCCGTCAGTGGATCACCCTGGGTCCCGCTGCCGGCCGCGAGCGGCAGGGCCACGTCCGAGGCGGAGCACCCGACGCCGGGCCCGCCCGAGGACGCCCGCCGGGCAGATCCTCACCCGCCGCAGGTGATGCCGGACCCGGGCAGGTGACCTCACATCACGACGATGTCCGGCGGCATCAGCGGGTTGACCAGCGGGCCCACGCCGAGGGCCCCCGCACGGCCACCCGTACCGGGTGATCCCGTCGCCCCGCGCCGGATTCACCGTTGGGTGCGTCAGGAGTCGCTTCCCCGCCCGAGCCGTCGAGCGGGCGGGCCGGGCGACTGGTGGCCGTCGTGAGCGACTACCCCCTCCAGGCCCAGGAGCCGGGCGTTCCGCTCGTGTGTGCGGGAGGCCGCCGCCTCCGGGCCCACGGCCGGTATGAGCAAGGTCGAGGAGCCGGCCGGCCGGGGCACAAGGCACCGTACGACCGCGAGGGAGCGCTCTCATGCGATACGAGATCCGCGTCGCCGGGCAGATGTCCGAGACACTGACCAAGGCGTTCCCGGAACTGGACAGCGTCGTCGTGCCGCACCAGACCGTGCTGTCCGGCCAGATCATCGACGAGGCGCATCTGTACGGCCTGCTGGCGCGCTGTCAGTCGCTGGGGCTGCACGTGGTGGAGATGCGGCGTCTTCCCGAGTGATCCGGACGCCCCTTTCGCCGTGGTTGCCGCCGAAGGGCCGATCAGAGCAGATGCAGGTCCCTGGCGCGGCGCACGGCCTCACCCCTCCGGGTCGCCGCGAGCTTGCGGTAAAGGCTCTTCAGGTGCGTCTTGACGGTGTTCACCGACAGATACAGGTCCGCGGCGATCTCCTCCGTCGACATCATCTGCGCCAGCCGTTCCAGTACCTCGTGCTCGCGTTCGCTGAGCGGCTCGGTCACCGGCGCGGGACCGCCCTCGGCCGCCTCCGTGGCCGGGGCATGCCCGACCAGGGAGGCCGGCAGCCACTCGTGCCCCTGTGTCAGGTCCGGCCGACGGCGCGCCAGCCGCCGCAGCCACGGCCCGGCCTCCAGGAACGGACGCCGCAGGCGCTCCGGCCGGGCCAGGCTCAGGGCCCGTGCGACCAGGCGCTGGGCGTCGGGTCCGTCACCCAGTGCGTCGGCGATCTGGGCCCGTGCAAGCAGCGCCCGTACCGTGATGGCCGGGCCCTCGCCGTGCCCCGTGGGGAGCGTCGCCAGCAGATCGTGGGCCGCTTCGCCGTCGCCCGTGGCGAGCCGGGCACGTGCGGCCGCGACCACGCTCTCCGGTCCGGCGGTCCCCTCTTCATCGAGCACCTCCCGCGCGGCCTGCGGACGTCCGTCGGCGAGGTAGGCGCCGGCCATCGTCAGGGCCGTGCGGTCGTTCACCCATGGCGAGGCCTCCATCAGGGCTGGGCTTCGCTCCTGTTCCTCCAGCAGCCGCAGCGCCGCCCGCGGGTGCCCCCGGGCGAGCAGGAGGCGGGACCGCAGCAACGCCAGCCCCGCGCTGACGAGGGGGTCGCGCGGGAGCGTGGAGGAGGCGGCGTGGTCCAGGTGGGCGCGTGCCGTGTCGAGGTCGTCGCGGTCGATGGCGACGGCGGCCAGCACGAGCTGGGCGATGCCGGTACGGGCGTCGGGCGGCAGTCCCGAACGCTCGGCCTCCGCGACCGCCTCCCGGGCGTGTGCCTCGGCGCGCCCCGGCCAGCCGTGCAGGAAGTCGATCAATGCCAGCCGGCTGAGGCACTCGTGCCGCGGCAACGCGGTCTGCGGCCCGGCGTCCACCTTCGCTGCGGCGGACAACGTGGACTGCGCGGCGTCGAACCGTCCTGCCCACAGCTGCGCCGATCCCAGGTCCGTGAGCATCAGGGCGGGCAGTTCCGGGTGCCGGGCCAGCCGCTCGGCGGGAAGGTCCTGCTCCGCCGCTTCCACTTCGTCGGCGGCGGCCTCGGCCAGGTCGGCCGAGCCGGTCATCCTGGCGGCGAGGACGCGCAGCAGGGCGCAGCTGAGCCGCACGGCCGCGGAGTCGGAGGCCTCGGCGCCGGGGAGGTTCGCTTCGGCGCGCCGCAGGTGCTCGAGGCCGCGGTCGACGTCGTGGCGGGCCAGTTCGCGGGCGGCGCGCACCAGGTCCGCCGACGGCCCCGAGGCGTCCGGGGGCATCCGGGAAAAGAGCGCGTCGAGCTGCTCGGCGTCCAGTCCGGTCAGCAGTCGCCCGATCGCCAGCTCGTCGATGAACCGGGTGGCGGCCAGCTCCCAGTCGCCCGCGTCCGCCGCGTGCGGGAGGGCCTCGGTGAGCAGGCCTGCCTCGCTCAGCCAGTGCGCCGCCCTGCGGTGGAGTTCGGATTCGAGTCCGGGGTGCCGGACACGCAGATGGACCCGGAGAATCTCGGCGAACAGGGGGTGGAGGCGGTACCAGGAATGGCCGATGGCCTCGACGAAGGCGTTCGCGCGCTGTAGTCCGGCCAGGATCGCTTCCGCGTCGTCCCGGCCGGTGAGGGCGTTGGTGAGGTCGGGGTGGATCTGTTCGAGGATGCTGGTGCGCAACAGGAGGTCCTGCGTCTCGGCGGGCTGGGTGTCGAGTACCTCGGCGAGCAGGAAGTCGGCGAGTGTGCTCTGGCCCGCCTCGAAGTCCTTCAGGAAGGTCTCCGGGTCGTCGGCGCCCTGGGCCGCCAGGGTGCACAGCCGCAGTCCGGCCGCCCAGCCGCCGGTGCGCTCCGTCAAGGCGCGTGTGCCGTCGTCCGACAGGTGCATGCCGTGGCGGCCCAGCAGTTCGGCCGTCTCCTGCGGGCGGAAGGCCAGGTCGGCGCCGCGGATGTCGGTGACCTCGCCGGCAGCCCGGTAGCGGTGCAACGGCAGCAGGGGCTCAGTGCGGCTGATGATCACCAGGCGCAGCCCGTCGCCCGCGTGCCGGAGCACGAACTGGAGTTCCTCGGCGACCTCCGCCGAGGTGCCCACCCGGTCGAACTCGTCGAGGACGAGGACCATGGGCTCCGTCCGCCGGCTCAGTTGCGCGGCGAGCCTGGTCAGCAGCGAGTGGTCGACCTCGCCGGAGCGGGCCGGGCTGCCGATGTCGTCCGGGGTCTGCAGGCCGTTTCGCCGCAGGGACTCCAGTACATAGGTCCAGAAGACACCGGGCCCGTTGTCCTCGGGTGCCACCGTCAGCCACGCCACCCGGCCCGGGGCGGCCCCGGCGGGGATCCAGTCGGCGACGAGCAGGGTCTTGCCGGCTCCCGCGGCCCCGTTGACCAGCGTCAGGGGTCCTCGCACGCCGTGGCTGAGCCGCTCCGTCAGACGGGGCCTGCGCACGAAGGTCTTCGGGGGCACGGGCACGCTGAACCGCGCGGCGAGGACGGGGTCCCCGTTCGGGGCGACGGGTCCCGGGGGAGGGTCCCGGTGGCCGCCGGATGTCGGATGAGGCATGGCACCCACCACAGCACCCCAGCTCGTGTAGCCGGACAGTCCTCTTGATCCTCGCGCCATGCCCGCGAGGCCGCAACGGAAGGCGCCCGCGCAGCACGGGCCCGGCTCCCGGTGGTATGCGCCCCTCGCGACGGCCGGGAGCTCCCCGAACCACCGTGCCCTCGCCCCGCGTCACGGGGCGAGGGCACGGCCGGTCCGCTCGAGCGCTTACTCCGGCGGCGTGGGCGTGTCGTGGGTGCGGTACATCGCCTGGACGTCCAGTTCCAGCTGCACCGTCGGCCCCACCACCGCGATCCCGCGGGCCAGCATCGACCACCAGTTCAGCGTGTAGTCCTCACGGTGCAGTTCCGCCTTCGCCAGGGCGGCGCAGCGCAGCTCCTCGCCGTAGCCGCCGTTCACGGTGCCGAGGTACGCCGTGTCCAGTGACACCGAGCGGCTGACGCCGTGCATCGTCAGAGAACCCTGGAGTGTCCACTTGCTGCCGCCCCGGTAGGCGAAGCGCGTGCTCGTGAAGTCGATGTACGGGAAGCGCTCGACGTCCAGGAAGTCGGCGGAACGCAGATGGTTGTCGCGTGTGTTGTTGCCGGTGTTGATGCTGGTGGCGTCGATGCGGACGTGGACACGGGACTGCGTCATGTCCTCGGCGACCTGGATGCCTCCCTCGAAGCGTTCGAAGCGGCCGTGGACATGGGCCATGCCGACGTGTTTGGCGATGAAGCGGATCGCCGTGTGCGGGGGGTCCAAGAGCCAGGTGCCCGGCACCGGCAGCTGCAGGCTCTCGGCCGGCTGCAGCCAGATGCGCTCGCCGGCGACAGCCGCGCCCGGCACGATCTCGACCGTCTCGCGGTGCGGTTGCAGCCCCTCCGCCGCGATCAGGAGGCTGTACCGGCCGGGCGGCAGCGCCGCGAGGAAGAAGCCGTACGGATCGGTCGTGCCGCGGGCCGCGACGCGGTGCGTGTCGAGGGCGGTGACCGTGACGTCGGCGGCTGCCATGGGCGAGCCCATCGGGTCGACGACCTCACGGGCGACGCCGCCCGCGCCCGCCGGGAGGGGGAGCGAAAGGCCCGCCGCCACGGCAGAGGCGCCCTTGGGCCGCCGGCGCCGGAGCTGTGCGAGGGCCATGATGTTCACCTTTCTTCGGGACGCGGCCGTGTGAGCAGCGGTTGTGGGCACGCCGAAGCGGCCGCGCCTGCATGCGGTCCCCCCGTCTCGATCTTGTGGCACACCGCTCCGGCACGGGTGTCTCATTACGAGACAGTCCGCGCACTACTCCGGCGCCCCGGAGGACTCCGGCTCCCGCCCCTCGTACGCCGCCCTCAGGACGCCCAGCACCCCGTCCGCCGTCACCGGGCGGGGGTTGACGTACGGCTGGCCGGTCACCTGAGCGGCCGCGACCGTCAAGTCCTCTTCCTTGAGGCCGAGTTCGGCGAGCGAACGCGGTGCACCGAGGCTTCCCGCGAGCTGCCGCAGAGCACGCGGCACGTCCTGCGCGCCCAGGGCCCCGCGCAGTGCCGTCACCGCCTGCGGTGCCGCGGGCGTGTTGTGGGCGAGGACGTACGGAAGCACCACCGTGTGCGTCTCCGCGTGCGGCAGCCCGAACGTGCCGCCCAGCACATGGCACAGCTTGTGGTGCAGCCCCATGGTGGTCGCGCCGAGGCACGCTCCGCACAGCCACGCCCCGTACAGGGCCCGGCCGCGCGCGTCGAGGTCGTCCGGGTCCGCGGCCACCGCCGGCAGCGCGCCGGCCACCGCGCGGACGCCCTCCTGCGCCATGAGCGAGACCAGTGGCGAGGCGTCCGGGGCGTACAGCGCCTCGACGGCGTGCGCGAGCGCGTTCATGCCGCTGGTCACGGTGAGCGGCACGGGGAGGGAGAGGGTGAGTTCGGGGTCGTAGACGACACTGCGGGGCTGGACCACCGGGTCGCGGCCGGTGCGCTTGACTCCGTGTTCGGTCAGGCCCCAGACCGGGGTCATCTCCGAACCCGAGTAGGTCGACGGCACGGCGATCAGCGGCAGCCGGGTGCGCAGCGCGACCACCTTGCCGAGCCCGATCGCGGAGCCGCCGCCGACCGCTACGCAGCCGTCGGCCCCGGCCGCCCGGACCGCTTCCACGGCCCGATCGGCGACTTCCACGGGTACGTGCATACGGGCCTCGGCGTGCAGTCCCACACAGGCGTCGCCGAGCACCCCCGCGACCGCCCGTGCGGTGGCCTCACCCCTGCTGCCGCAGACGACGAGCAGCCGCCGCAGGCCGAGGCGTTCGGCCTCGTCCGGGGTCGCGGTCAGGGCGGCGCCCGGGCGGAAGACGACCCGTACGGGCCGGGTCTCGTAGGAGAAGTCGATGGAGATCGTCATGTCGCACGCTCCAGTACGAGATCGAAGCGGGCATACCGGAACGGGTTCGGGACGCCGAACCCGCGGGCCAGGGACGGGTCGTCGGTCACGGCGAAGTCCTGTACCAAGCTCCGCTTCACCGCGAACACGGCGTCGGAGTCCAGATGGTCGCTGCCGCCGACGAAGATGTGCGTGGTGACCGGCGTGTGGTCCTCGGCCGTGGCGATGAAGTGGATGTGCGCGGGCCGGTAGGGGTGCCGGCCGGTGGCACGCAGGAGTTCACCGACCGGGCCGTCGGTGGGGATCGGATACGGAGCGGGCACGCAGGTGCGGAACCAGAAGCGGCCCTCGGCGTCGGCGGTGAACAGTCCGCGCCCGTTGCCCGCGGGCCGGCGGTCCGGCTGCTGCACGTCGTAGTAGCCCTCGGCGTCCGCCTGCCAGACGTCGAGGACCGCGCCGGGCAGCGGCGTTCCGTCCCGGGACAGCACCCGGCCGCTGACCACACACGCCTCGCCGCCGCCCACCAGGCCGATGTCGTCGCCGAGTTCGCGCTCCGGCGACTCGGTCATGTGGAAGGGGCCGAGGACGGTCGACTCGGTGGCGCCCGGTGCGCGGTCGCCGTTGATGGTCTCGACGAGCATGGAGACACCGAGGACGTCCGACAGGAGGATGAACTCCTGCCGGGTGTCCGAGCAGGTCTGCCCGGTCGCGGTCAGAAAGCCGACGGCCTTCTCCCACTCCCCCCGGGTCGGCCGCGTCTCGCGCACGAAGTCGTGCAGATGGCGGACGAGGCCGCCGAGCAGCTCGCGCAGCCGCGGGTCGGCGCACTGGCGCAGACTGGCGACGACCTCCTCGGTGACAGCGGTCTCGGTGGCGTCCGTGGTCATACCGGCTCCTCGTCGTCTGCGACGTCCCGTCTACTCCATGCTCCCGCGCTCAGGCGTGTCCGAGAATCCGCCGCAGCGCGTCCGCCAGCAGTTCTGCGGCGTCCGCGGCGGCCGACGCGTGGCGGAAGGCGACGAAGCCGTCGGGCCGCACCAGCAGGGCTCCCGCGTCGGACACCTCGCTCAGTCGCGCCCAGTCACCGTACGGATCCTCGTACTCCTGTCCCGGGCCGATGACCACGGTGGCGATCTCGGTCTCCTGGGCCGCGGCCGCCCGCACCCAGTCGTCGCCGCCGATCCCGGTCAGCAGGGTGAAGCGCTCCTTTCCGACCGTGTCGAGGGTGGAGAGGGTGCGGGTGCCGGGGGTGATCCAGGCGTGCGGGAGCCGGGCGCCGGGGCGCGTGCCGGCCTGGTGGTACAGCTCGGCCTCGTGGTACAGCTCGGGGTCGCACGTGAAACCGAGGTCGGGGGTGCCGTCCGGGACGATCGCCTCCGAGACGTAGCGCTGGTTGAGGTCGACGCCGTGCGCGTTGACGCGCGAGGCCGGGCCGCCAGGGCAGTTGTTGCTTCTTCAACCGAACCCGCTGCGGTGGGATGCGTCGTGACCACCACAGAGCACTCCGCCGCCGCCCCCTCTCTCGCACCGCTGCGCCTGGCGCGTGAACGGTTCCTGTCGGGGCGTCCGCTGCCCGCCGGCGTACCGGAGGAGGTCGTCGCCGGGTGGCGGCGTGCGCGGTTCTTCGGCGTGCCGCACGACTTGGCGGAGGGTGCCTCCGGTCCCGTACGGCCGGGGGAGTCGGCCCTGCTCGGTGCCGCCCGCCCCGTACTCGAACGGATCGCCTCCGCCCTCGGTACCGGCCGCTCGGTCCTCGTCCTCAGCGACGAGCGGCTGCGCGTGCTGTGGACGGCCGGAAGCGCACCCGGCCTCGCGCCGTGGCCCGGTCTGTCTGAGCAGGAGGTCGGCCACAACAGCGCGGCCCTCGCGCTGCGCACCCGGCGCCGGGCCGAGGTGCACGGGCCCGAGCACTTCCTCGACCTGTGGCAGAACGTGTCGGCGGTCAGCGTCCCGGTGCTCGCACCGGACAGCGGGCAGGCGCTCGGCACGGTCACCGTCGCGTCCGGGCTGTGCGCCGGGGGCCCGCCGCATCCGGGCGCGGCGCTCGCCGAGGCCGCCGCCACGGCGGTGGAGGCCGAACTGCTCGCGCGGGTGCGACGGGCCGAGCGGGTCCTGCTCGACGCCTATCTGCGCGCCGCTCAGGGACAGGACCGTGCGGTGGCCGCGCTGGACGGCCGCAACCGCCTGGTCAGCGCCGCCGCGGAGCGGACCCTGTCACCGCAGGCGCTGGAGGCTCTGGAACGGACCGCGGTGGCCGTGCGGCAGCGGGACGTCCCGGTCGATGCCGTCCTGCGCGAGGGCACGGGGTGCACCGCGCGGGTCAGCCCGGTGCGTCACGAGGGCGCGGTCATCGGGGTCGTGGCCGTGCTGGAGCCGCTGGGCGACCCCGTACCGCCCGTGCCACTCCCGGCCGTCGCCCTGACCGGCTCCTCCGTCCCCTGGCGGTACGCCACCGGTCGCGCCGTCGCGCTGGCGCGTTCCGGGGAGCCGCTGCTGCTGACCGGCGAGCGGGGCACGGGCAAGACGGCGCTCGCGCGGGAACTGCTCGGCGGGCGCGCCGCACGGGTCGTCGACGCCGCGGAGGACACCGTACTCGACGTCCACTACGCGGAGTTGGCGGCCGGGCAGCCGCTCCTGCTCCGCCACGCCGAGCGGCTCGCGCAGCCCGGGGTGGCCGCCCTCAACTCGCTGCTCGACGAGCATCCGGACGCGCACCTGCTGGTGACCTACACGCCCGGGGCGCCGCCCGGCCCTTGTCTTCAGCGGCTCCTGGACACGCTGGCCGCCTGCTCGGTCCCGCTGCCCGCACTGCGTGAACGCCCCGAGGACATACGCGAGTTGCTCCCGGGTCTGGTGCCGCGGCCCGAGCCCGGGCGGCCTCCGCTGACCTGGACGCTCGACGCCCTGCGTGCGCTGGAGCGGTATCCGTGGCCCGGGAACGTCACCGAACTCGCCCATGTCGTAAGGGCTTGGCGGAGCACCGGCGGACATCCGGGCCGGTCCGCCGGGCCGAGCTGCCGGATCGCATGCGCGAAGGGCCCCCGGCCCGGCCTCTGAGCCCGATGGAGGACGCCGAACGTGCCACGATCCTGGAGGCACTGCGCCGCCACGGCGGCAACAAGGCGCGCACGGCTGCCGCGCTGGGGATGGGCTCCTGAGCGCCCCGGGTACGCAACGTCGTTGCAACGTGCCCCGTGTTGGGATGGGGCGCGTGACCATGGACATGATCCCGCGTGTGGAGCTGACCCCTGCGGCCGCCGAACTGGTGCGGCGGCTGCGGGAGGTCCACGGGCCGCTGATGTTCCACCAGTCGGGCGGCTGCTGCGACGGCAGCGCCCCGATGTGCTACCCGGAGGGTGAGTTCCGTACCGGCGGCGCGGACGTGCTGCTCGCGGAACTCGACGTCGACGGCGTCGACGAGCCGGTGGGCTTCTGGATGTCCCGCAACCAGTACGAGGTGTGGAGCCACACCCGGCTGATCGTCGACGTCGTGGCAGGCCGAGGCAGCGGCTTCTCCCTGGAAGCACCCGAAGGAGTGCGTTTTCTCATCCGTTCCCGCGTCGTCGACGCCTGAACACCGCACGGGCCACCGCTATCTGGTGCACTTCCCCTGAGTCCCAGGCAAGTTGACGAGACATCAGGGGGAACGGTGACGCGTCGCGACAGACGGTTCAGAACGGCACTGACGGTTCTCGTGGCATGGAGCGCGCTGGCCGGCGCGGCCCTCGTGGGGGCGGCACCGGCCAGTGGTGCGCCAAGGGCCCGGACGATCGCGCCGGGAGTCCAGTACAGCCAGTTCGACATCGCGGCGGCCCACGGGGGGACGCACGCGCACCTCGTCACCGTCGACCTGCGCGACCAGCACGTACGGGTCGGCCTGCTGCATCCGGGTGCCGTGTCGGCACGGGCCGCCGTGTCCCGGCTCGCCGACGCGCAACGAGCCGTGGCGGGGATCAACGGCGACTTCTTCAACATCTCCGAGACCCAGCACCCGGGGGTCGAGGCGACCGGCTCGGCCGTCGGTCCGGCCGTCGCGAACGGGCGTACCCTCAAGGCCGCCGTGCCACGCGGGCAGCGCTTCGGGCCCGCGCTTCCGGCGGGGACGAGCACCGAGGACGTCCTGGGGGTGGGCACCGACCGCACGGCCCGCCTGGACCGGCTGTCCCTCTCCGGGTACGTGATCGAACCGGGAGGGCGGCTGCCCCTGCGCGGGCTCAACCAGTACGCGCTGCCCCAGGGGTCGATCGGGGCGTACACCTCGGACTGGGGCAGCGTCTCGCGGGTGCGGGCCACCTGCGGCACCGACACGAACCGGGGCGGGCCGTGCAGTGGCGACACCTATGAGGTGACGATCAGGAACGGCCGGGTCGTCGGCACTGCGGACACACCGGGCAAGGGGGCCATCGCGCCCGGCACCACGGTGCTGGTCGGCCGTGAGGCGGGGGCACAACAGCTGCGCAAGATGTTCGTCGGCGAGAAAGTCCAGGTGAACCACCGCCTGGTGGCAGCCTCTTCCGGCGTCCCGTACCTCTTCGCCATCGGCGGCTTCCCGGTGCTGCGGAACGGCGCGCCGCTGCCCGGCCTCGACGGCACGACGTCCGCCGTGCGCACCGCGGTGGGCATCGCGGACGGCGGCCACCGCCTGCTGCTTCTGGCCCTGGACGGTGGGACCGCCTACCGCAGCGGTCTCACCGTCGCCGAAGTCGCCCGGACCCTGCAGAGCCTGGGCGCCACGGACGGCTTCAACCTCGACGGCGGCGGCTCCACGACGCTGGTGACCCGGACGAGCGGCGCGAGCACGGTGACGGTGCGCAACCACCCCAGCGGAGGCGCCGAACGCCCGGTCCCGGACGGGATCGGCGTCTTCTCCGGCTCCTGAGGGTCAGGGGCGCAGGCTGCCGACGATCTGCGCCGTCGCCGCCAGCCCTTGGTGGATGGTCGGAGCCATGCTCGAACTGGCCAGGAAGAAGCCGAGCAGTATGCAGATGATGGCGTGTGAGATCTTCATCGCGCCGTTGCGCACGAAGATCACCACAATGATCAGGAGCAACAGCACCACAGAGATGGAAACGGCCATCGTCAACCTCCTCCGCCACGCCCACGTCGCGGCCCGGCCGCAAGTGTGGCGTAGCGGAGGGTTGGTCCGGGCGGCTGACGTGTCCCCCGAACGTGTGGTTCTACGGCCGCTCGTGTTTGTCGAGGAACGTCGGGGTGTGGCCCAGAAGCGCGCCAGCGCCGGAGGTGACGGTCGAGTTCGAGGTAGGTCGGGAGCCCTCGGTCTTGATGTCGATCAGGAGTTGCAAGGGATCGAGGTGCCTCGACGCTGCCGAAGCGGTGGTCGAGGGAGTCGAAGAGGGGACGCGGGTGCTCGTGATCGTTGTGCGCGTGGGCGCGTCACAGCGGCCGCGCGCCGCGCTGGCCCGCGCCCGCCGAGGCGCGCGCGGCGGGCGGGGCGACCGAGCCTGCGAGGGCGGCGCCGAGGGTGGTGAGGGCTCTGCGACGAGTGGTGAGGGCCATTCTTCACTTCGCCGGAGCAGGTGCACGGAAAAGCCCGCCGCAGGTGGGGCGGGCTTCACGCGCCGTATGTCAGGGTGCCTGGAGGTCGACCAGTTCGGCCAGTGCCTCCCGGTGGGCGCCCGCGGTGCCGTAGGCGATCGAGTCGGCCTTGGCCCGCTTCAGGTACAGGTGGACCGGGTGCTCCCAGGTCATGCCGATGCCTCCGTGTAGCTGCAGCGCCTCTTCGGCGGCGCGTACGGCGACGGGGGCGGCGTAGGCCTGGGCGACGGCCACCGTGACGTCAGTGTCCTCGCCGGTGGCGAGAGCGTCGGCGGCGGCGCGGGCGGCGGCCCGGAGGTCGACGACCTCCAGCCACAGCTCGGCGAGCCGGTGTTTGAGCGCCTGGAAGCCGCCGACCGGCCGGTTGAACTGCTTGCGCTCCTTCAGGTAGCGCACGGTCTCGGTCAACGCCCAGTCGGCGACGCCCAGTTGTTCTGAGGCGAGCAGTCCGGCCGCAGAGCGCAGGGCCCGTCTTACGGCGGGTTCGGCGGCGCCGAGGCGACGGCCCGGAACCCCGTCGAGACCCACGCGTGCCACCGGTCGGGTCTGGTCCAGGGAGACCTGCGGGGTGATGGTCGCGACGGCGGCCGCGACCTCATACAGGCCGCCGTCGTCGGCCGGCACGAGCAGGACGTCGGCGACGGTCGCGTCGGCGATCGCGGTCAACTCACCGTGCAGGGTGCCGTTCTCCAGTCGTACGACCGGGAAGGGGGCGCCCGGGGCGGTGTGCAGCCCGACGACCAGCGCGCCGATCGACGTCGCGGAGGCCAGCTCGGACAGCAGGTCGTCGGCCCCGCACGCCAGCAGCGCCTCGGTGGCCACGACGGCACTGGTCAGATAGGGCACGGGCGCGACCGCGCGGCCCAGCTCCTCCAGCACGACGGCGACTTCCCGATGGGTGGCGCCCTGGCCGCCCAACGCCTCGGGCACGAGCAGTCCGGCGAGGCCCATGCCGTCGGTGAGCGCCTTCCACAGCGGCAAGTCGTGCGGGGCGTCCGACTCGGTGCGGACGATGACGTCGGCGGAGGCGCAGTGGTCGGCGAGCAGGTCGCGGACGGCCGCGCGCAGGGCGTCTTCCTCCTCCGAGTACAGCAGGTCGGGCTCGGTGCTCGTCGTGCTCATCGGGCCAGGTCCTTCCATGCGACGTCCTTGTCGGTGCGCGGCTCGGAGGGCAGGCCGAGGACTCGCTCGGCGACGATGTTGAGCAGGACCTCGCTGGTCCCGCCCTCGATGCTGTTGCCCTTGGAGCGGAGATAGCGGTATCCGGCCTCGCGGCCGGTGAAGTCGACGAGTTCGGGCCGGCGCATGGTCCAGTCGTCGTACAACAGGCCCTCCTCGCCGAGCAGCTCCACTTCCAGACCGCTGATCTCCTGGTTGAGGCGGGCGAAGGCGAGCTTCATGCCGGAGCCCTCGGGGCCGGGCTGACCCGCAGCGAGCTGCTGCCGCAACCGCTCGCCGGTGAGCCGGAGGACCTCGGCCTCGACCCACAGCTTCAGCAGCCGCTGGTGCAGGTCGTGGGTGCGCAGTTCGGGGCGCTCGCGCCAGGCCTTCGTGACCGGGCCGATCATGCCGCCCTCGCGTGGGATGCGCATTCCACCGATGGACACGCGCTCGTTCATCAGCGTGGTCTGCGCGACGCGCCAGCCGTCGCCGATATCCCCGAGGCGGCGGGAGTCGGGGATGCGGACATCGGTGAGGAAGACCTCGTTGAACTCGGCCTCGCCCGTGACCTGCCGCAGCGGCCGGACCTCGACGCCCGGATCGGTCATGTCGCAGATGAAGTAGGTGATGCCCTGGTGCTTGGGCACGTCCGGGTCGGTCCGGGCGATGAGGATGGCCCAGCGGGCCAGGTGGGCGCTGGAGGTCCACACCTTCTGACCGTTGACGACCCAGTCGTCGCCTTCACGGGCCGCGCGCGTGCCCAGCGCCGCGAGGTCGGAACCGGCGCCGGGCTCGCTGAACAGCTGGCACCACACCTCCTCGCCCACCCACAGGGGCCTGAGGTAGCGCTGTTTCTGCTCCTCGGTGCCGAAGCGCAGGATCGTCGGCGCGGCCATGCCCAGGCCGATGCCGATGCGTCGTGGGCCGTTGTCGGGAGCGCCCGCGGCCTCCAACTCCGCGTCCACCACGGCCTGGAGCGAGCGCGGGGCGCCGAGGCCCCCGAGGCTCTCCGGGTAGTGCACCCAGGCGAGCCCCGCGTCGAAGCGGGCCTTGAGGAAGTCGAGGCGGTCGGTGCCGGCGGGTGGGTGCGCGGCCAGCAACTCCCGGGTGCGCTTGCGCAGTTCGGCTGCGTCGGTCATGCGGCGGCTCCGTTCTCCGGTACGACGACGACCCGGCCGGTGGTCACACCGTCGGCGACGCGCTGCACGGCGGCCGCGGCCCCGCCGAGCGGCACTCGCTCGCTCACAAGGGGCTTGACGGCGCCCCGGGCGGCCAGTTCGGTGAGCTGCTCGTGGCAGTGCTGGACCAGCTTCGGGTTCTTGGTGTTGTACAGGCCCCAGTGCAGGCCGAGGATCGCGTAGTTCTTGACGAGGGCGTGGTTGAGCGCCGGGCTGGGGATGGAGCCGCTGGCGAAGCCCACCACGACGATGCGCCCCTCGAAGGCGACGACCTTCGCTGACTGCGCGTAGGCCTCGCCGCCCACCGGGTCGTAGACGACGTCGGCGCCCCGCCCGCGGGTGGCCTCCTTCACGGCCGCGACGACGTCCTGCGCACGCCGGTCGATCACGACGTCGCAACCCAGCTCCCGGGCCACGGCGGCCTTGTCGGCACCGCCGACGACGCCGATGACGACGGCTCCCGCGGCCTTGCCGAGCTGCACGGCCGCGCTGCCGACCCCTCCTGCGGCAGCGTGGACGAGCAGCGTCTCGCCCGCCTCCAGACCGGCGCGGCGGTGCAGACCGAACCAGCCCGTCTGGTAGCCGATGTGCAGGGCGGCGGCCTCGGCGTCGTCGAGGGACTCGGGAGCGGGCAGAACGGCCGCGGCATCGGCGACGGCGTACTCGGCGAAACCGCCGTACGGCAGCGCCGGATTGGCGATCACCCGGCGCCCGTCCTCCGTCTCGCCGCAGATCTCCACCCCCGGAGTGAACGGCAGCGGGGGCCTGACCTGGTACTGGCCGCGGCACAGCAGCGCGTCGGGGAAGTTGATGTTCGCGGCCCGCACCTTGAGCAGGACCTGGCCCTCGCCGGGCGTTGGCCGCTCCACGTCGTGGAGCCGCATCACCTCGCTCGGCTCGCCGTTCTCGTGCACTTGCCATGCCTGCATGCGGGGCCTCCAGCTGGTTCTGTTCGCCTCCCGAGCGCCTCGACCGGTGTCGAGAGACTGACCGGGGTCGATCGCATACTAAGCGGTCGCTTGCCGATCAGGGAACAGTCGCGTGCGTCACCAAGGCCCGGCCGCGGTCGTCATGAACGCCCGGGCCTCGGGCGTCATGAACGGCTGGGCCGCGCCCGTACGTGCATCCGCTCGCCCTGCGGTCCGAACAGGCTGAGGAACTCCGCCGGCCCCTCCCCCGTCGACCCGAACCAGTGCGGGACCCGTGTGTCGAACTCGGCCGCCTCCCCCGCCGTCAGCACCACGTCGTGCTCCCCGAGCACCAGCCGCAGCCGCCCCGACAGCACGTACAGCCACTCGTAGCCCTCGTGCGTCCGAGGTTCCGGTTCGAGCTTCCGCTGCGGTTCGAGCACCTTGAAGGCCTGCAGGCCGCCGGGCTGCCGGGTGAGCGGCCAGTGGGTGCGCCCGTACCGCACGATCGGCTTGGCCCGTACCCGCGGATCGCCGACCGGTGGAGCGCCCACCAACTCGTCCAGCGGAACCTGGTGGGCCTGTGCGATCGGCAGCAGCAGTTCGAGGCTGGGTTTGCGCAGGCCCGACTCCAGGCGCGAGAGGGTACTGACGGAGATGCCGGTGGCCTCGGACAGCGCCGCCAGGGTCACCTCCCGCTCCTTCCGGATCCGCCGCAGCCTCGGGCCCACGCCCGCCAGAACGTCATCGGTACTCATGGATCCATTGTGATGACCGCCTTGCCGAATCGGCAAAGAAGTTTGTTGATCCGGCAGCGTCGGGGCCACCGTCTCCGATGGAGGTGGTCATCCATGACCGAGAAGTACGAAGTGGTGGTCGTCGGAGGCGGCGCGGCCGGACTGTCGGCGGCTCTGGTCCTCGGGCGCGCGCGGCGCCGCACGCTCGTCGTCGACGCGGGTGAGCCGCGGAACGCGCCCGCGGCCCACATGCACGGCTATCTGTCCCGTGACGGAATGTCGCCGGCCGAGTTCCTCGCCGCGGGGCGCGAGGAGATCGCCCGGTACGGCGTGGAACTCGTCCGGGACCGGGCGGTGGACGCCGTCCGGGACGCGGACGGGGAGTTCGGTGTGACGCTCGCGGGCGGGCGGACCGTGCACGCCCGGAGTCTGGTGGTCGCCACCGGCCTGAAGGACGAGCCGCCCACGGTCCCCGGCGTCGCCGAACGCTTCGGGCGCGACGTGCTGCACTGCCCGTACTGCCACGGATGGGAGGTGCGCGACCAGGCGTTCGGTGTGCTCGCCTCGACGCCGATGAGCGTGCACCAGGCGCTGATGGTCTCCCAGTGGTCGAAGGACGTGACCCTGTTCCTGCACACGGTCACCGAGGACGAACTCTCCGACGAGGACCTGCGCCGGCTCGCGGCGGCCGGAGTGGCCGTGGTTCCGGGCGAGGTCGCGGGTCTGGTGGTCGACGACGACCGGCTCACCGGGGTCCGGCTCGCGGACGGTACGGTCCACGACGGCACGGTGCTGTTCGTGGCGCCCCGCCCCGTCCCCCAGACCGCTCTGGTCGAGCGACTGGGCGCCGAGCTGCGCCCGACTCCCTTCGGCACCTACCCGGTGGTCGACGAGAGGGGTCTGACCACCGTGCCCGGACTGTGGGCGGCGGGCAATGCGAGCGGTTTCGCTGAGCAGGTCGTGAACGCGGCGAGCCGCGGATACCGGGCGGGGGCCGCGATCAACGGCGAGCTGCTCATGGCGGATCTGGACGCGACCGCGCGGGTGTAGACCGGGCGCCCGCGGTGCACCATGACTGCATGCTGCTGAGCCGCCTCGCCCGTGTGTCCCGGGAGGTCGCCGCCACGTCGGCGCGGTCCCGGAAGATCGCGTTGCTCGGGGAGCTGTTCCGGGCCGCAGACGCGCAGGACGTACCCGTCGTCATCCCGTACCTGGCCGGGCGCCTGCCGCAGGGGCGGCTCGGCATCGGGTGGAAACTGCTCGGTCAGCCGGTTGCGCCGGCCGTCGAGCCCACGCTCACCGTGCGTGACGTGGACGCCCGGCTGACCCGGATCGGCGCGGTCGCCGGCACCGGTTCGCAGGCCGAACGCAAACGTCTGGTGGCCGCATTGCTGGCCGCGGCCACCGAGGACGAGCAGCGGTTCCTGGTCGGGCTGCTCACCGGCGAGGTGCGGCAGGGCGCTCTCGACGCCCTCGCCGCGGAAGGTCTGGCGGAGGCGACGGGGGTCGGCCCGGCGGATGTACGGCGGGCCGTCATGCTCGCCGGATCGCTCCAGACCGTGGCCCAGGCCCTGCTCGCCGACGGCCCGCAGGCCCTGGACGGTTTCCGGCTCACGGTGGGCCGCCCGGTCCTGCCGATGCTCGCGCAGACGGCGTCGTCGGTCGCCGAGGCGGTCGGGAAGCTGGGCGCGTGCGCCGTCGAGGAGAAGCTCGACGGCATCCGCGTCCAGGTGCACCGGGACGGCGCCGAGGTACGCATCCACACGCGCACCCTCGATGACATCACCGACCGGCTGCCGGAGGTGACCTCGGCCGCCCTGGAGCTTGCGGGCGAACGGTTCATTCTCGACGGCGAGGTCATCGCCCTGGACGAGGAGGGGCGGCCGCGCTCGTTCCAGGAGACCGCCGGGCGCGTCGGCTCCCGGGTGGACGTGGCGACGGCCTCGGCGGCCGTCCCCGTCTCCCCCGTCTTCTTCGACGCGCTGTCCGTGGACGGCCGGGACCTGCTGGACCTGCCGTTCAGCGACCGCCACGCCGAGTTGGCCCGGCTCGTACCAGAACCGATGCGGGTACGGCGCACGGTGGTGGAGGGGCCCGAGGACCTGGCCGCCGCCGAGACCTTCCTCGCCGAGACCCTCGAGCGCGGCCACGAGGGGGTGGTGGTCAAGGCGCTCGACGCCCCCTACAGCGCGGGCCGGCGCGGTGCCTCCTGGCTCAAGGTCAAGCCCGTCCACACCCTCGACCTGGTGGTGCTGGCCGCCGAGTGGGGCCACGGCCGGCGCACCGGCAGGCTGTCCAACCTCCACCTCGGCGCCCGCAACCCGGACGGCTCCTTCGCCATGCTCGGCAAGACGTTCAAGGGCATGACGGACTCGATGCTCGCCTGGCAGACCGAGCGGCTCCAGGAGCTGGCCGTGGACGACAACGGCTGGGTGGTGACCGTACGCCCCGAACTCGTGGTCGAGATCGCGTACGACGGGCTGCAGAGGTCGACCCGTTATCCCGCGGGCGTCACCCTGCGCTTCGCCCGGGTCGTGCGCTACCGGGAGGACAAGCGGCCGGAGGACGCCGACACCGTGGAGACCCTGCTGGCCGCCCACCCGAAGGTGGCACCGTGAGCAATCGGGAGAGGCGCAGCGCCGGTCTCCTGTTGTTCCGGCACACCGATCACGCTCTGGAGGTCCTGCTCGGCCATATGGGAGGCCCCTTCTTCGCCCGCCGCGACGCCGGGGCGTGGACCGTGCCGAAGGGCGAGTACGAGCCCGACGAACCCTCCTGGGACGCCGCTCGCCGCGAGTTCCAGGAGGAGCTCGGGGTGCCGCCGCCGGACGGGGAGGCCATCCCGCTCGGCGAGGTGCGGCAGACCGGCGGCAAGATCGTCGCCGTCTGGGCGATCGAGGCGGACCTCGACCCGGCGACGATCGAGCCGGGCACCTTCACGATGGAGTGGCCGCCGAAGTCGGGGCGCCTGAAGGAGTTCCCCGAACTGGACCGTGTGGAGTGGTTCGGCCTCGACCGGGCCCGGGATGTGATCGTGAAGGCACAGGCGGCGTTTCTCGACCGGCTCGCGGAGCACTCGGGCTGAACAAACAGCACCCGCGTTGCGGCGGCCACCGCGCCGCGAGAAGGTCGAGACAGAGCCTGTTCTCAGGAGGTCAGCCATGCCCATCGCCACCGTGAACCCGGCGACCGGCGAGACGCTCAAGACGTACGACGCCCTGGGCGAGGAGGAGATCGAGCGCAGGCTCGCCGCCGCCGATGCCGCGTTCCGCACCCACCGTACGACCACGTTCGCCGAACGGGCGCTGCGCATGCACAAGGCGGCCGACCTGCTCGACGAGGACCAGCAGAACATCGCCCGGGTGATGACCACCGAGAT
This sequence comes from Streptomyces sp. NPDC022910, assembly GCF_055561075.1. Taxonomy (NCBI): domain Bacteria; kingdom Bacillati; phylum Actinomycetota; class Actinomycetes; order Kitasatosporales; family Streptomycetaceae; genus Streptomyces; species Streptomyces sp. NPDC022910. Next base: position 172,343 of record NZ_JBVHHL010000001.1, on the reverse strand, counting down.
GGGCAAGCCCATCAAGCAGGCCCGCGCCGAGGCCGCGAAGTGCGCCAAGGCGATGCGCTGGTACGCCTACCACGCCGAGGAACTGCTCGCCGACGAGGAGCCCACCGAGCGGGACGTGAAGGACTCGGGCGCCGCCTGGGCCCTCGTACGCTGCCGGCCCCTCGGCCCGGTGCTCGCCGTGATGCCTTGGAACTTCCCGCTGTGGCAGGTGGTCCGGTTCGCGGCGCCCGCGCTGATGGCGGGCAACGTGGGACTGCTCAAGCACGCCTCGAACGTCCCGCAGACCGCGCTGTACCTGGAGGACCTCTTCCGCCGCGGGGGCTTCGCCGAGGGCTGCTTCCAGACCCTGCTCATCGGTTCCGGCGCGGTCGAGCGGGTCCTGCGTGATCCACGGGTGCGGGCGGCGACGCTCACCGGCAGCGAGCCCGCGGGCCGCTCGGTCGCCTCGGTCGCCGGGGACGAGATCAAGAAGACGGTCCTGGAGCTCGGCGGCAGCGACCCGTTCATCGTCATGCCGTCCGCTGACCTCGACCGGGCCGCAGAGGTCGCGGTGACGGCGCGGGTGCAGAACAACGGGCAATCGTGCATCGCCGCAAAGCGGTTCATCGTGCACGCGGACGTGTTCGACGCCTTCGCCGAGCGGTTCGCGGCCGGGATGAAGGCGCTGAAGGTCGGCGACCCGATGGAGGAGGAGACCGAGGTCGGGCCGCTCTCCAGCGAACAGGGTCGCGCCGACCTGGAGGAACTCGTCGACGACGCGGTCCGCGGCGGCGCGAGCGTGCTGTGCGGCGCCGAGCGTCCCGACCGGCCCGGCTGGTACTACCCGCCGACGGTGCTCACCGGCATCACGCCGCGGATGCGCATCCACCGCGAGGAGGCGTTCGGCCCCGTCGCCACGCTCTACCGGGCCGCTGACCTCGACGAGGCGGTGACGATCGCGAACGACTCGCCGTTCGGACTGAGTTCCAACGTATGGACGCACAACGGGATCGAGGTCGACCGCTTCGTACAGGATCTACAGGCCGGCGGCGTGTACATCAACGGGATGACGGCGTCCCACCCGGCGTTCCCGTTCGGCGGCGTCAAGCGCTCCGGATACGGCCGCGAGCTGTCCGAGCACGGAATTCGCGAGTTCTGCAACATCACCACCGTATGGCACGGGGCGTGAGCGTTCCGCGGTTACGATCCCTCTGTGAACCGCGAAGTGACCCTGCCTCTGATCGTCGACGACCACGGCACGTTGCAGGTGGCTGCCGCGGACGTCAGCAAGCTGCTGCGCACGCTCGGCGGCCGGTGGGTACGTCTGGTGGAGGCCGGTGAGGACGGGCTGGACGAGGACACGGTGGCGGCGCTGACCATCGAGCTGGCGAAGCTGGCGGACCGGATCGACGTGGCCTGCATCGCGCACAGTTCGCTCCGCTAGGAGAGCGCGGGACGCAGCGCCACACCCAGGCATCATCACTTTGGGTAGCGGGTCAGTCACACAGTGTCCATCACTGAAGTGGAGTAGGCCGACGAGATATCCCCGCGCCGCCGGGTGATCGTGGGTGGGCACCCGCGTACGGGTGAACCCCCCTTCCGCCGGGGGACCGGCAAATCCCCCGCCAAGGCGAAAGAAGGCGCGCTCCATGGCTACTCTGTGCAGACCCGCGGTCTCCGTTCCGGAATACGTGATCACGATGGAGGAGACGCTCGAACTGGCGCGCTCCCGTCACCCGGACCACCCCCAACTCCCGCTGGCACTGCGACTGATCGAGAACACCGGGGTCCACACCCGGCACATCGTGCAGCCCATCGAGGAGACCCTGAAGCACCCGGGCTTCGAGGAGCGCAACAACCTCTACGAGGCCGAGGCGAAGGCCCGCGTCCCCCCGGTCGTCCAGCGGGCGCTGGACGACGCCGAACTGCTCACCACCGACATCGACATGATCATCTATGTGTCGTGCACCGGGTTCATGATGCCCTCACTGACCGCGTGGCTGATCAACTCGATGGACTTCAACACCGACACCCGGCAGGTACCCATCGCCCAGTTGGGCTGCGCCGCGGGCGGCGCGGCCATCAACCGGGCGCACGACTTCTGCACGGCCTACCCGGACGCCAACGCGCTGATCGTGGCCTGCGAGTTCTGCTCGCTGTGCTACCAGCCCACCGACCTGGGCGTCGGTTCGCTGCTGTCCAACGGCCTGTTCGGCGACGGCATAGCGGCCGCGGCCGTCCGCGGCAACGGCGGCACCGGCATCAAGCTGGAACGCAACGGCTCGTATCTGATCCCCAAGACCGAGGAGTGGATCGCGTACGACGTCCGGGCCACCGGATTCCACTTCCTGCTGGACAAACGGGTGCCGACCACGATGGAACCGCTCGCCCCGGCGCTCCAGGAACTGGCGAGACAGCACGGCTGGGACGCCTCCGACCTGGACTTCTACATCATCCATGCGGGCGGCCCGCGCATCCTGGACGACCTGAGCAAGTTTCTGCGGGTGCCGCCGGAGGCCTTCCGGTTCAGCCGGGCCACGCTCACCGAGTACGGCAACATCGCGAGCGCCGTCGTTCTGGACGCGCTGCGCCGGCTCTTCGATGCGGGCGGCGCCGAGCACACGGCGCGCGGGCTGATGGCCGGCTTCGGGCCGGGCATCACCGCGGAGATGGCCCTGGGCCGCTGGCACATTTCCGGCAACGGAACCAAGGGAGATGACGGGCGACACGGACAGCGAGGCGGCATGAGATGACCGAAGAAGCGATCAGCGGCACCATGCCGCCGGTCCGCCAGTGGCCGGCCGCCGACCTGATGGGCGTCGACTTCGCCCCGGTCCTGGCCGAGTGGATGCCCGAGGGCGGCCCGGTCACCCGGATACGGCTGCCCGGCGGTCAGGGCTGGGCCTGGCTCGTGACCCGCTACGACGACGTACGCACGGTCACCAACGACCCCCGCTTCAGCCGCGAGGCATCCATGGACCAGCAGACCATCCGGCTCGCCCCGCACTTCGCCCCACGCCCGGATGCGGTCGGCTTCCTCGACGCGCCCGACCACACCCGGCTGCGCGGCTCGGTCGCCCTGGCCTTCACCTCACACGGCGTCGAACGGGTGCGTGAGAAGTCGCGGCTGATGCTCGACGAACTCGTCGACGAGCTGCTCCAGGACGGGCCGCCCGCCGATCTCGCCGCCACCGTGCTCGGCCCCTTCACCATCGGCGTGATCTGCGAGCTGATGGGCGTACCGGCCGCCGACCGGCAGAACATGCACACCTGGACCCAGCTCATCCTGTCCTCCTCGCACGGCGCGAAGGCCGGCGAGAACGCCAGGGACGAGATGGGCGCGTACTTCGCCGATCTCATCGGCGTCCGCGAGGGCAGCACCGACGAGGACGTCATCTCGCTGCTCGGCGCCGCCGTGGGCCGGGGCGAGGTGACACCGCACGAGGCGGTGGGGCTCGCCGTGGTTCTGCAGATCGGCGGCGAGGCGGTCACCCACGACAGCGGGCAGTTGTTCTTCGTCCTGCTGACCCGCCCCGACCTGGCGCAGCGGCTGCGGGCCGAGCCGGAGATCCGCCCCCAGGCCGTCGACGAGCTGCTGCGCTACCTCCCGCACGGCGAGGCGGTGGGGCTGTCCCGCGTCGCGACGGAGGACGTGGAGATCGGGGGCGTGAGGATCCGGGCGGGCGAGGCGGTGTACGTGTCGTACCTGGCCGCGAACCACGACCCGGACGTCTTCCCGGACCCGGGGACGATCGACTTCGCGCGCTACCCCAACTCCCATGCGGCGTTCGGCTTCGGACCGCACCACTGCCCGGGCGGAATGCTGGCCAGGCTGGAGTCCGGACTGCTGGTGGACGCCCTCCTGGACCGGGTGCCCGGAATGCGCCTTGCGGTGCCGCCGGACCAAGTGCCCTTCCGAAAGGGCGCGGTGACCGGCGGGCTCGAGGCCCTGCCCGTGACGTGGTGAGCGGCCGATGACGACGACAGACAGAGTGGCGGCTTCCGAAGGCCTGTTCGTGCCTCCGGGCCATGGCCGCGTCGTCCGGACGCCGGCCCAGCACGTCACGTTCAAGGTCACCGGCTCGCACTCGCGCATGGCCTCCACGTTCGAGGTCATCGTGCCGCCGGGCTTCGACGTGGGCGCGCATGTCCACACGCGCAGCGAGGAGCTGTTCTACGTCCTCGAGGGCGAACTGGACGTGCTCGCCTTCGAGCCGCGGGTGCGGACCCCCGACAACTGGCAGAAGTGGGAGTCGAGTTCGGGCCGCCGCGTGGTGCGGGCCACGCCGGGCACGGTCATCGTCGTACCGCCCGGCTGCCCGCACGCGTTCGCGAACCCCACGGAGGCCCCCACGAAGGTGTTCTTCCAGGCGTCCCCGCCGCCCGATCACGAGCGGTACTTCGAGGAACTGCTGGAGATCCTGGGCAGCGGCGGCCCGCCGGACCACCAGGCGATCGAGGCGCTGCGCAGGCGGTACGACATCGAGCAGCTGACACCGCTCAAGCATCGGTGACCAGGTCCCGTCGTCGAACTCCCGCCTGCCTCCGGGCGGACGACGGGAGCCCGACGAGAGGACCTAGCGGATCGGCATCCCTGCCAACGTACGCGCGATCACCAGCCGCTGGATCTCACTCGTACCCTCGAAGATCGTGTAGATCGCCGCGTCACGGTGCATGCGCTCCACCGGGTACTCACGGGTGTAGCCGTTGCCCCCGAGAATCTGTATCGCCTCGGCCGTGACCTTCTTGGCCGTCTCGCTGGCGAACAGCTTCGACATGGAGCCTTCGGCCGCCGTGAACGGCCTGCCGCTGATCGCCATCCACGAGGCGCGCCACACCAGCAGACGGGCGGCGTCGATCTGCGTCCGCATGTCCGCGAGCTGGAAGGCGACGCCCTGGTTGTCGATGATCGGGCGCCCGAACTGCTCGCGCGTCTTCGCATAGTCGAGGGCCACCTCGTACGCGGCCCGGGCGGTCCCCACGGCCATCGCTCCGACGGCCGGACGGGACGCCTCGAACGTGGCCATGGCGGCGTTCTTCACGCGCTCTCCGCTCGCCTTCGCCTTCTCACGGGCGCGGGCCAGGCGCTCGTCCAGCTTCTCCTTGCCGCCGAGCAGGCAGGAGCCGGGGACGCGGACGTTGTCGAGGATCACCTCGGCGGTGTGGGAGGCGCGGATGCCGTGCTTCTTGAACTTCTGCCCCTGGGCCAGGCCCGGGGTGTTCGGCGGGACGATGAAGGACGCGTGGCCCTTGGAGCCCAGCTCCGGGTCGACGACCGCGACCACGACGTGGACATTGGCGATGCCGCCGTTGGTCGCCCAGGTCTTGGTGCCGTTGATCACCCATTCGTCCTTCGCCTCGTCGTACACGGCACGCGTACGCATGGAGGCGACGTCGGAGCCGGCGTCGGGTTCGGAGGAGCAGAACGCGGCGACCTTGACATCGTTGGCATCGCCGTACATCTGGGGGATCCAGGTGCCGATCTGCTCCTCGGTGCCGTTGGCGAGGACGCCCACGGCGGCGAGGCCGGTGCCGACGATGGAGAGCGCAATGCCCGCGTCGCCCCAGAACAGCTCCTCCATGGCCACGGGGAGGCCCAGGCCGGTGGGGTCGAAGTACTGCTGGGCGTAGAAGTCCAGGGAGTAGATGCCGACCTTCGCGGCCTCCTGGATGACCGGCCAGGGAGTCTCCTCACGCTCGTCCCATTCGGCGGCCGCGGGGCGGATCACATCGGCGGCGAAGCCGTGCAGCCAGTCCCGGACCTCCTTCTGTTCGTCGTTGAGCTCCATGGTGAACTCGGCCATGTCCCCTCCACTGCGCTAACGCGTTACTTGCGGTAACCACAGTCTGTTACTCGCCAGTAGGAAAGTCAACTCCGAGCCGGGCGGAACGTCTCCGGCGGGTGGTCGGCAGCTCGTTCGATACCGGCCCGCCTTTCAGTGTTACTTTGCGCAGGCGTCACCGATACAACACGGGTGGGGAGAGATCATGGACACCACGCAGCGGGCCGATCAGCAGCGGTCCGCCGACCGCCGACGGCGAGAACTGCTGGAGGCCGCCGACAGAGTGGTGCTGCGCGACGGCCCTGGGGCCTCGATGAACGCCATCGCCGCGGAGGCCGGCATCACCAAGCCGATCCTCTACCGCCACTTCGGCGACAAGGGCGGGCTCTACGCCGCGCTCGCCCAACGCCACACGGACGCGCTCCTCGACTCGCTGCGGGCGGCGCTGGACGCCCCGGCCGACCGGCGGGAGCGGGTCGAGTCCACACTGGACACTTATCTCGCGGCGATCGAGGCACGGCCGCAGGTCTACCGCTTCCTGATGCATCCGGCGGAGGGCGGCTCGCAGAACGACCAGGGCTTCGACACGGGCCGGCACGCCATTCCGCTGCTGCGCCGCATGGGCGAGGAGCTGGCCCAGGTCATCGAGGAGCGACTGGACCTCGGCCCGGACAGCCACCAGCTCGCCCGGGTGTGGGGACACGGCATCGTCGGCATGATGCACGCGGCGGGTGACTGGTGGCTGGGAGAACGGCCCTGCTCCCGGACCGAGTTGGTGCGGAGCCTGGCGGACCTGCTGTGGGGCCGGCTGGCCGCGGCAGGGGATCGCATCGGAGGCCCCGGGTTCTGAAGCCCCCGAGAGGGGCGCGGGGCTGTGTCGATATGCGGCTCGGCCGTCCGCGGCGTGGGCGCGACAAGCCACGGGCAACCCGCAGTCGCCGAGAACGCTCAACGACCCCAGGCCGCTCGCGCCACCTGTCGCATCACCCGACGGTGGCGCCAGCCACCGAGCCGGTCCACATAGAGAGCCCCGTCAAGGTGGTCGCACTCGTGCTGGAGGCACCGGGCGAACCACCCGGTGCCGTGCACCATGACCGGCTCGCCGTCCACGGTGAAGCCCTCGACGACAGCGTGGTCGTACCGCTCCGTCCCCGCTTCGAGCCCCGGCAGGGACAGGCACCCCTCCGGTCCACGGAGCACCACACCGTCCGCCTCGACGAGCCGCGGGTTCACCACATGCCCCAGATGACGGACGTCCTCGTCGTCCTCGCAGTCGTACACGAACACACGTAGGGGCACGCCGACCTGATTCGCGGCCAGGCCGACCCCCCGGGCGGCGTACATCGTGGCGAACATGTCCTCGACGAGCCGGGCCAGTTCGGAGCCGAATTCGGTGACCTCCGCGCACGGCGTGCGCAGTACCGGGTCGCCGAGCAGGATGAGGGGCCTCACGCGCCCTCGGGCGCCCGGGATGGAGCCGTGTCGCATGGCGGCAAGGGTACGGTCCTCAAGGTCGCGCGGGCGCCGGGGTGGTGCCGCGATTCGGGTGCGTGAACGGATCTCGATAGGCTGAGGTCCACACGTTGCCGGGACAGGGCGCGGCGCCGTACGCAAGGAGGATCGAGAACTGATGGCAGGCAACTCGGACCCGCTGACGCCGCGGGCCAAGCTGGCCGTGACCGCGGGCAAGGCGGTCGCTGCGGCATCGCGCGCCGCGGGGCGCGGCAGCGGATCGGTGATCGGCGGCCGAGTCGCGCTCAAACTCGACCCCGACCTCCTCGCCCGGCTCGCGCAGAACCTGGACGTGATCCTGGTCTCCGCGACCAACGGCAAGACCACGACCACCCGGCTCATCGCCGAGGCGCTGCGTGCCGCGGGCCCGGTGGTCTCCAACGCGCTCGGCGCCAACATGCCGGCGGGCATCACCTCGGCGCTGGCCGGCGGCTCGGACGCCAAGTTCGGTGTCATCGAGGTCGACGAGAAGTACCTCGCCGGGGTCGCCAGGGACACCGATCCGAAGTGCATCGCGCTGCTGAACCTCTCCCGCGACCAGCTCGACCGCGCCGCCGAGACCCGTATGCTCGCCGAGAACTGGCGGGAGGGCCTGGCCGGATCCAAGGCCGTCGTCGTCGCCAACGCGGACGACCCGCTGGTCGTGTGGGCCGCCTCCTCCTCGCCCAACGTGATCTGGGTCGCCGCGGGCCAGATGTGGAAGGACGACGCCTGGTCCTGCCCGTCCTGCGGCGGTGTGATGCAGCGCCCCGGCGACGACTGGTACTGCGGCGAGTGCGGCTTCCGCCGGCCGACCCCCTCCTGGGCTCTGTCCGGCGACCATGTCCTGGACCCGCACGGCTCCGCCTGGCCGATCCATCTTCAGCTGCCCGGCCGCGCCAACAAGGCGAACGCCGCCACCTCGGCCGCCGTCGCCGCCGTCTTCGGCGTGCCCCCGCAGGTCGCCCTGGAGCGCATGTATCAGGTGCAGGCCGTGGCCGGGCGCTATGACGTCGTCCAGTTCCAGGGTCGCGACCTGCGCCTGCTGCTCGCGAAGAACCCGGCCGGATGGCTGGAGACGTTCTCGCTCATCGACCCGCCGCCGACCCCGGTGATCCTCTCGGTGAACGCGCGCAGCGCGGACGGCACCGACACCTCCTGGCTGTGGGACGTGGACTACACACGGCTGACCGGCCACCCGATCTTCGTCATCGGCGACCGCAAGCTGGACCTCGCCGTGCGCCTGGAGGTCGCGAACCAGTCCTTCCAGGTCTGCGAGAACCTCGACCAGGCCGTCCAGCAGGCCCCGCCGGGCCGGATCGAGGTCATCGCGAACTACACCGCGTTCCAGGACCTGCGCCGCCGCGTCGGCAACTGACCACTAAGGACGATCATCGATGAGTGACAACAGCCTGCGTCTGGTGTGGATCTACCCGGACCTGCTGAGCACCTACGGCGACCAGGGCAACGCGCTCGTCGTGGAGCGCCGGGCACGCCAGCGCCGCCTCGACGTCGCCCGCCTGGACGTGCGCAGCGACCAGCCCATCCCCACCTCCGGGGACATCTACCTGATCGGCGGCGGCGAGGACCGTCCGCAGCGGCTCGCGGCCGAGCGGCTGCGCCGCGACGGCGGTCTGTACCGGGCCGTCGAGAACGGCGCGATCGTTTTCTCGGTCTGCGCCGGCTACCAGATCCTGGGCCACGAGTTCGTCAACGACCTGGGGCAGCGCGAGCCGGGTCTCGGCCTGCTCGACGTGGTCTCGGTGCGCGGCGAGGGTGAGCGATGCGTCGGCGACGTCCTCGCGGACATCGACCCGCGCCTCGGCCTGCCCCAGCTCACGGGCTTCGAGAACCACCAGGGCGTCACCCACCTCGGCCCCACCGCCCGCCCGCTCGCGCAGGTGCGGCTCGGCAGGGGCAACGGCACGGGCGACGGCACGGAGGGCGCGTACAACGACACGGTCTTCGGTACGTACATGCACGGTCCCGTTCTCGCCCGCAACCCGCAGATCGCCGACCTGCTGCTGAAGCTGGCGCTGGACGTCAACGCCCTCCCGCCGGTCGACGACCGCTGGTACGAAGCGCTGCGCAACGAGCGGATCGCGGCTGCCGAGCAGCCTGCCTAGAGTCCGCCGCGGGGCAGCCCCGAAGGGGTTCCTCGACGCCCGCCCGACGCCCGTACACCCGCTGGACCGCCCGGCGTAACCAGCCCGTCTGACGGTACGTCCGCACAGCTGAGCGGGCACGTCCAGCAGGCGGACGCACGATGCGGCCCCGCCCCCTGTCGCCGGTAGGGTGGCGGGGATCGAACCGGACAGCGTGGTCCGGTCCCCGGCCCACGGTGAGAAGGTATTTCGGGCTATGCGCATTGGTGTCCTCACGTCCGGCGGTGACTGCCCCGGCCTGAACGCCGTCATCCGGTCCGTCGTGCACCGCGCCGTCGTCGACCACGGCGACGAGGTCATCGGCTTCCGGGACGGCTGGAAGGGCCTTCTGGAGTGCGACTACCTCAAGCTCGACCTCGACGCGGTGAGCGGCATCCTGGCTCGCGGCGGCACCATCCTCGGTTCCTCCAGGGTCCGTCCCGAGCACCTGCGGGACGGTGTGGAGCGGGCCAGGGGCCATGTCGAGGAGCTCGGTCTCGACGCCATCATCCCGATCGGCGGTGAGGGCACGCTCAAAGCCGCCCGCCTGCTGTCCGACAACGGGCTGCCGATCGTCGGTGTGCCCAAGACCATCGACAACGACATCGCGGTCACGGACGTCACCTTCGGCTTCGACACGGCCGTGGGCGTGGCGACCGAGGCCCTCGACCGGCTGAAGACCACCGCCGAGTCCCACCAGCGGGTGCTGATCGTGGAGGTCATGGGCCGCCACACCGGCTGGATCGCGCTGCACTCCGGCATGGCCGCGGGCGCCCACGCGATCGTCGTACCGGAACGCCCCTTCGACATCGAGGAGTTGGCGGCACGGGTCGGCGAGAGGTTCGACGCCGGCAAGCGGTTCGCGATCGTCGTCGCCGCCGAGGGCGCCAAGCCGAGGCCGGGCACCATGGACTTCGACGAGGGCGGCAAGGACGCCTACGGCCACGAGCGCTTCGCCGGCATCGCCCGCCAGCTCTCCCTGGAGCTGGAGCAGCGGCTCGGCAAGGAGGCCCGTCCGGTGATCCTCGGGCACGTCCAGCGCGGCGGAACACCGACGGCGTACGACCGCGTCCTCGCCACCCGCTTCGGCTGGCACGCCGTGGAGGCCGTGCACCGGGGCGAGTTCGGGAAGATGACCGCGCTGCGCGGCACCGACATCGTGATGGTGTCGCTGGCGGAGGCGGTGGAGACCCTGAAGACGGTGCCTTTGGAGCGGTACGCCGAGGCGGAGTGCGTGCTCTAGCCGAGGGCTGCACCGTAGGTATGCGGGTGGTTCGTCGGCTGCGGATCGTCCGTGGCTTGTCGCGCCCGCGCGGCGGAGCCGCATGTCGACACGGCCCCGCGCCCCTGACGGGGCGCTGCAACGCCCCCGGTGGCAGTGGCCGCCGGGGGCGGTTCTAGTCTGGTCCGGACAGACAGCGCGCAACCCCCACGAAACAGGAGCCGGCGGATGGATCACAGCGGGCACGGCATGACCATGGATCTGCCGCCGTTCACGCTGGGGCGGGGTCTCGAGTGGTCGGCGGACCCGTTCTTCCTCGTCGCCTGCCTGGCCGGTCTCGCCCTCTACGGGTGGGGTGTCGTACGGCTCGTCCGCCGCGGCGACAAGTGGCCCGTGAGCCGCACGGTCGCGTACGTCATCGGCGTACTGACGGTGATGCTGGCCATGTGCACCAAGCTGAACGACTATGGCATGGTCATGTTCAGCGTGCACATGGTGCAGCACATGGTGATCAGTATGCTGTCCCCGATCCTGATCCTGCTCGGCGCGCCGTTCACCTTGGCGCTGCGCGCGCTGCCGACCGCGGGCCGCGGCCGCAAGGGTCCGCGCGAACTGCTGCTGATGCTGCTGCACAGCCGCTACATGCGCATCATCACGCACCCGGCGTTCACGATCCCGCTGTTCATCGCGAGCCTGTACGGGCTGTACTTCAGCCCGCTCTTCGACTACCTGATGGGGTCCAAGGCAGGGCACATCGCGATGATGGTGCATTTCCTCGCCGTCGGCCTGGTCTTCTTCTGGCCGATCATGGGCATCGACCCGGGACCCCACCGCCCCGGCTACCTGATGCGGATGCTGGAGCTGTTCGCGGGCATGCCGTTCCACGCGTTCTTCGGCATCGCGCTGATGATGGCGTCCTCACCGATGGTCGACACCTACAGGCATCCGCCCGCCTCGCTCGGCATCGACGCCCTGGCGGATCAGACCGCGGCGGGTGGCATCGCCTGGGCGTTCAGCGAGATCCCCTCCGTGCTCGTGCTCCTTGCGCTGCTCTTCCAGTGGTACGGATCGGAGCAGCGGCAGGCCAGGCGGAAGGACAGGGCCGCGGACCGCGACGGCGACAAGGAACTCGAGGCGTACAACGCCTATCTGGCATCACTCAACGCACGCGGCCACTGAGTTCTCCCACACCGCTGAATCCCTTTCAGCGTGAGGACTACGTCTACGACCCGTCCGTTGCGAGGCTGCGTCCCAGACCGGAAAGGGAGCATGGACGTCCGGAACTCATCCGGTCGTCTGCACCGTACGCAAGCAGAACGGGGGGCACCATGAGAGGGGACAAACCATGAGGAGGGTGTTGCGATGCCCGGTTCCACGAAGGCGATGGGAGTGCTCACCGTAGGTGGGCTCGTCGTTGTGACGGCCTACACGGTGGCGCTGGGAAGCAGCGGCTGGCTGTGGTTCGGCTGGGTCGTGCTCGGCCTGATCACGCTCGGCATGGTGGTCTCCCGCAACAACTGACCATCACTGCCGGGGCAGCCGTCCCGCCGAGTGCACTCCCGGCTGGTACTTCGGCAACCGGACGGTGATCTTCATGCCCGCTCCCACCGCGGTCTCGATGACGAGCCCGTGGTCGTCGCCGTAGACCTGGCGCAGCCGGTCGTCCACGTTGGACAGACCGATGCCGCCCGACGGGCTGACCTCTCCGGCGAGGATGCGCCGCAGCAGCTCCGGATCCATTCCGACGCCGTCGTCCTCGATGACGACCAGGGCTTCGGCGCCCGCGTCCTGCGCGGTGATGCTGATCTGGCGTTTGTCGGTGGTGCCCTCCAGACCGTGCTTGACGGCGTTCTCGACGAGCGGCTGGAGGCAGAGGAAGGGCAGGGCGACGGGAAGCACCTCGGGCGCGATCTGGAGAGTGACCGAGAGCCGGTCACCGAAGCGGGCCCGCACCAGGGCCAGATAGTGGTCGATGGCGTGGAGTTCGTCGGCGAGCGTGGTGAAGTCGCCGCGTCGCCGGAACGAGTAACGGGTGAAGTCAGCGAATTCCAGGAGGAGTTCGCGGGCGCGCTCGGGGTCGGTGCGGACGAACGAGGCGATCACGGCGAGCGAGTTGAAGATGAAGTGGGGGGAGATCTGGGCGCGCAGGGCCTTGATCTCAGCCTCGATGAGCCGGGTCCGGGACTGGTCGAGGTCCGCCAGCTCCAGTTGCACGGAGACCCAGCGGGCGACCTCGCCTGCGGCCCGTACGAGGACGGCGGACTCGCGGGGCGCGCAGGCCACCAGTGCGCCGTGCACCCGGTCGTCGACGGTGAGAGGGGCGACGACGGCCCAGCGCAGTGGGCAGTCCGGCTCCTCGCACCGGAGGCGGAAGGCCTCCCCGCGGCCGCTCTCCAGCGGGCCGCCGAGCCGCTCCAGCACCTCCTCGCGGTGGTGCTCCCCCGCGCCGTCCCAGGCCAGCACGGCCTCCCGGTCGGTGAGGCAGAGCGCGTCGGTGCCGAGCAGGGTGCGCAGCCGGCGTGCGGACTTGCGGGCCGTCTCCTCGGTGAGACCGGCGCGCAGGGGCGGCGCGGCAAGGGAGGCGGTGTGCAGGGTCTGGAAGGTGGCGTGCTCGACGGGGGTGCCGAGCCCGCCGAGGCTTTCGGGGCGCGCGGTGCGCCGGCCCAGCCAGAACCCGGCGGCCAGCAGCGGGAGGACGGCCACGCACAGGCCGGCGAGGAAGCCGCTCACGCCTTCACCTCCGCCCGGAGTTCCTCAGGCAGATGGAACCGGGCCAGGATCGCCGCCGTCCCGGCCGGAACCCGCCCCGGCGTGGCCAGTGACACCACCACCATGGTCAGGAATCCGAGCGGCACCGACCAGAGCGCGGGCCAGGCGAGGAGGGCGTGCAGGGTGCCGGTGCCCGGACAGCCCGCCATCGTGGCCGCCACGGCGACGAGCGCCGAACCGCCCCCGACCAGCATGCCCGCTGCAGCCCCCGGTGGCGTCAGCCGCCGCCACCAGATGCCCAGGACGAGCAGCGGACAGAACGACGACGCGGACACGGCGAACGCGAGCCCGACCGCGTCGGCCACCGGGAGCCCGCCCACCAGGACGCTCGCCGCCAGGGGCACCGCCATCGCCAGCACCGTGCCCAGCCGGAAGTGCCGTACACCGCGCGACGGCAGCACGTCCTGGGTGAGCACCCCGGCCACCGCCATGGTGAGCCCCGACGCCGTGGACAGGAACGCGGCGAAGGCCCCGCCCGCGACCAGAGCGCCCAGCAGATCCGCGCCGACGCCGCCGATCATCCGGCCGGGCAGCAGCAGCACGGCGGCGTCCGCGTCCCCGGAGAGGGTGAGCTCGGGGGCGTAGAGCCGTCCCAGTGCCCCGTAGACGGGGGGCAGGAAGTAGAAGGCGCCGATCAGGGCGAGCACGGCGACGGTGGTGCGGCGGGCCGCGACGCCGTGCGGGCTGGTGTAGAAGCGGACGACGACGTGCGGCAGACCCATGGTGCCGAGGAACGTGGCGAGGATCAGCCCGTAGGTGGCGTACAGCGGGCGTTCCTCACGGCCGGACGCCAGCGAGGTCGACATGCCGCCGTTGCTGACGCGGTCGGCGACGGGGACGGTGTCGCCCCTGCCGAAGGTCAGCCGGGTGCCGCGCTCGATGCGGTGGACGCCCACGGCGAGGTCCACCCGCTGCCCTGCGTAGCGCCGGCCGTCGATCGTGCCCGTCGCGGCGGCCTCGAGCGGGCGGGACAGTGTGAGGTCGAGGCTGTCGTCGATCCGCACGACGCGGTGTTCGCGGAAGGTCGCCGGTTCGGTGAAGGCGTCGCGCGGCGCGCCGTCCCCCTGCCAGGCCAGCACGAGGAAGAGTGCGGGGACGAGCAGGGCCGTGAGTTTGAGCCAGTACTGGAAGGCCTGCACGAAGGTGATGCTGCGCATGCCGCCGGCGGCGACGGTCGCGACCACCACGACCGCCACGATGACCCCGCCGAGCGGATCGGGCGCGCCGGTCAGCACGGTCAACGTCAGCCCGGCTCCCTGGAGTTGCGGCAGCAGATACAGCCAGCCGACGCCGACGACGAACGCCCCCGCGAGCCTGCGCACCTGGTGCGAGGCGAGCCGGGCCTCGGCGAAGTCGGGCAGTGTGTAGGCGCCGGAGCGGCGCAGCGGAGCGGCGACGAACAGGAGGAGGACGAGATAGCCGGCGGTGTAGCCGACCGGGTACCAGAGCATGTCGGGGCCCTGGACGAGGACGAGCCCCGCGATCCCCAGGAAGGAGGCGGCGGAGAGGTACTCTCCGCTGATCGCGGCCGCGTTGAGGCGAGGCCCGACGGTACGGGAGGCGACGTAGAAGTCGGAGGTGGTGCGGGAGATGCGCAGTCCGAAGGCGCCGACCAGGACGGTGGCCAGGACGACGAGCGCGACTGCGGGGACGGCGTAGTTCTGGTTCACGACGGCGCCTCAGCGGTCCTCGACGAGGCGGACGAAGTCCTTCTCGTTGCGCTCGGCACGGCGCACGTACCAGCGGGCGAGCAGGACCAGCGGCGGGTAGAGACCGAAGCCCAGCACGATCCATTCCAGGCCGGCGTTCCGTGTGGTGGCGAAGACCAGGGGCAGCGGCCCCACCAGGAGGACCAGCACCGTGAAAACGGCGAGTGCCACCCGCAACTGGCTGCGCATCAGCGAACGGACGTAGGTGTGACCGAGTGTGGTCTGTTCGTCGATCTCGGTACGCGGCCGGTAGTAGCCGGAGGCCCGGCGGATGCGCCGGGGTGGCCCGGTGACGACGACTCGGCGTTCGGTGGGGTCCTGCGGCACGCCGTTCCCCCTCACTGGCCCGCGGTCCGGCGCATCAGCAGGTCCCGCAGTTCGCGGGCGTGCCGTCGGCTGACCTGGAGTTCGACGGATTCGACGCGGACGCTCACCGTGCCTGCGTCCAGGCGGAGTTCGTCGATGTGGCGCAGTGCGACGAGGTGGCGGCGGTGGATGCGGACGAAGCCGCGTGAGCGCCAGCGCTCCTCCAGGGTGGACAGCGGGATCCGCACGAGATGGCTGCCCAGGGGGGTGTGCAGGCGGGCGTAGTCGCCCTGCGCCTCCACGTGGGTGATGTCCTCGACGGGCACGAACCGCATCACGCCGCCGAGTTCCACGGATATGTGGTCGGGGTCGGGCTCGTGCACGGGTATCAGCGGTGCGGTCTCCCGCAGCTGGGCGGCGCGGCGTACCGCCTCGGCGAGCCGCTCGCGGCGTACGGGCTTGAGGACGTAGTCGACGGCCTTGAGGTCGAATGCCTGCACGGCGAAGCCCTCGTGGGCGGTGACGAACACGACGAGCGGCGGCCGGGCGAAGCCGGTCAGCAGCCTGGCCATCTCCAGGCCGTCGAGTCCGGGCATGTGGATGTCCAGGAAGACGACGTCGATCGCGTCGGGGCCGTCGTGCCCCGACTCCAGGGCGCGGTTGATGCGGCGCAGCGCCTCGGTCGCGTCGCTCGCGCCCTCCACGCTGCTGATCCGCGGGTCCGCGTGCAGCAGATACAGAAGCTCCTCGAGCGAGGGGCGTTCGTCGTCGACGGCGAGGGCGCGCAGCATGAACGTGGAGTCTAGGAGCATTCGGTACGCCTGGACATGTGCGGAGCATGGACGTTCCTGCTGGATACAGTGCCCGCATGAACAGCAGGCCAGCGCCGTTCGACGAGCTCGACCGGAAGATCATCACCGCTCTGATGGCGAACGCCAGGACCAGTTTCGCCGAGATCGGGGCGGCCGTCGGCCTGTCGTCGACGGCGGTCAAGCGCCGAGTGGACCGGCTGCGCGAGTCGGGTGTGATCACCGGTTTCACGGCCACGGTGAAGCCGTCGGCGCTGGGCTGGCGCACGGAGGCGTACGTCGAGGTGTACTGCGAGGGTGCGGCGCCGCCCCGGCGCCTGGCGGAGGTCGTGCGCAACCATCCGGAGATCACCGCGGCGATGACGGTGACCGGCGGCGCGGACGCGCTGCTGCACGTGCGGGCCAGGGACGTGGAGCACTTCGAGGAGGTGCTGGAGCGCATCCGCACGGAGCCGTTCATCCGGAAGACGATCAGCGTGATGGTGCTGTCCCACCTCCTCCCGGAAAGCCCGGAGGCCGGTGCCAGCCACGCAGCCCCGGATGGCGCAGCAGACGTGCGCTGACCAGCCCGAAGACGCAGTATTACTGCGTGAACGCGCAGTCATCGTTCCTTGTCGTGCGTCCACGTCACTTCCTACCTTGGTGTCACCCCTTGGTGACACCCCAGGAAGCGGAGGTACCCCTCTGTGCCCGACAGCCGTGTGCCGCGCCGGCGGCGCTTCCTCGTCTGCGAACCCAGACATTTCGCCGTGCAGTACGCGATCAACCCCTGGATGCATCCCGACACGCAGGTCGACGTCGATCTGGCACGCGAGCAGTGGCAGGGGCTGATCAGCGCCTACCGTGCCCACGGCCACAACGTCGACGCCGTGGACCCGGTCCCTGGCCTCCCGGACATGGTGTTCGCCGCGAACTCGGCGGTCGTCGTCGGCGGCCGCGTCTTCGGCTCCCTCTTCCATGCGCCCGAGCGGCGCCCCGAGTCGGTCCATTACGAGACGTGGTTCAAAGCGGCCGGCTTCGACGTCCACCGCCCCGAATCCGTCTGCGAGGGCGAGGGCGACCTGGTCTGGACAGGGCGGTACGTCCTGGCCGGCACCGGGTTCCGCACGACCCGCGAGGCGCACCGCGAGGTGCAGGAGTTCTTCGGTCACCCGGTGATCAGCCTGACCCTGGTGGACCCGTACTTCTACCACCTGGACACGGCGCTGTTCGTCCTCGACGACGACAACATCGTGTACTACCCGGAGGCGTTCTCGCCCGGCAGCCGTGAGGTCCTCGCCCGGCTGTACCCGGACGCGGTGCTCGCCACCCGGGACGACGCGATGGCCTTCGGCCTCAACTCCGTCTCCGACGGGCGCCACGTGTTCATCGCACCGAAGGCCGAGGCGCTGGCCGCCCGGCTCGCCGACCACGGCTACGACCCCGTCCCCGTCGACCTCTCGGAGTTCCACAAGGCCGGCGGAGGCATCAAGTGCTGCACCCAGGAGATCCGTTCATGACCGCACCTGCCCGCACGCGTTCGTCCGCCGAGCTGATCCGCGCCGAGGGGCCGGTCCTCGCGCACAACTACCACCCGCTGCCCGTGGTCGTCGCCCGGGCCGAGGGCACCTGGGTGGAGGACGTCGAGGGCCGCCGCTACCTCGACATGCTGGCCGGCTATTCCGCCCTCAACTTCGGGCACCGCAACCCGGTGCTGATCGAGGCGGCGCACCGCCAGCTGGACCGGCTGACCCTCACTTCCCGGGCCTTCCACAACGACCAGCTGGCCGACTTCGCCGAGTCCCTCGCTGCCCTCACGGGGCTGGACATGGTGCTGCCGATGAACACGGGCGCGGAGGCCGTGGAGAGCGCCGTCAAGGTGGCCCGCAAATGGGCGTACGAGGTCAAGGGTGTTCCGGCCGACCGGGCGACGATCGTGGTGGCGGACGGCAACTTCCACGGCCGTACGACGACGATCGTCAGCTTCTCCACGGACGAGACGGCGCGGACGGGCTTCGGCCCGTTCACGCCGGGCTTCCGCATCGTCCCGTACAACGACCTGGCCGCGCTGGAGGCGGCGGTCGACGAGACGACGGCGGCCGTGCTGATCGAGCCCATTCAGGGCGAGGCGGGTGTGATCATCCCGGACGAGGGCTATCTCACCGCGGTCCGCGAGCTCACCCGTCGGGCCGGGTGCCTGTTCATCGCCGACGAGATCCAGTCGGGCCTCGGCCGCACGGGCCGCACGCTCGCCGTGGAGCACGAGGGCGTCGCACCCGACGTCCTGCTGCTCGGCAAGGCGCTGGGCGGCGGGATCGTGCCGGTGTCCGCGGTGGTGGCCCGCCGGGACGTCCTCGGCGTCCTGCGGCCCGGCGAGCACGGCTCGACGTTCGGCGGCAACCCGTTGGCCGCCGCGGTCGGTTCGGCGGTGGTCGACCTGCTGGAGACGGGCGAATTCCAGCGTCGGGCGGCCGAGCTGGGCGTGGTGCTGCGGGACGGACTCGCCGCTCTCGTCGGCAAGGGCGTCGTGGGCTTCCGCTCGCGCGGCCTGTGGGCCGGCGTGGACGTGGACCCCGCCATCGGCGCGGGGCGCGAGGTCAGCGAGCGCCTGATGCGGGAAGGGATTCTGGTCAAGGACACCCACGGTTCGACGATCCGCCTGGCTCCGCCGCTGACCATCACGGACGACGAACTGCGCTCGGCGCTGGGGGCACTGGAGAAGGTGCTGGCGGCCTGACACGACGCGGCACCCGGGGGCCGCATGTGAGCGGGCCCCGGGTGCCGCACCTCGTACCGCCGCACACCGCGCGTTTATTTCGTTGCGACGTCGTACCGGCTCGCCGAGAGTGAGCGGATGAATCTCACCGTGCGCCCGGCCAACCTCGACGACACGACCGCATTGTGCGAACTCCTCAACGCGGTCGACGTGGCCGAGATCGGGCAGCCGGAGACCGATCCGCACACGGTGGAGACCGATCTGCGGCGTCCGGGTGTGGACCTGGCACGCGACTCGTGGATCGGGGTCGACGGAGACGGGCGGTTCGTGGCGTACGGGCTGCTGTGGGACGTCGCGTGCGGCGAACGGATCGACATCGACCTGTACACACTGCCCGCCGAGGATGCGGCCGGGCGCCTGCTGCTGGAGCTGATGGAGGCGCGGGCTGCCGGGAAGGCCGCGGAGAACGGTGCCTCACGTGCCGTGGTGCACCTGTATCTCAACTCCGCCCCCACCCTGGACACCTCGCTGCTCGCTGCCCGCGGCTGGCACGTGATACGCCGGTTCAACGTGCTCACCCGCCCCTTGCCGGCGGCCGACGACCGGGCGCCCGACCCGTTGCCCGGCGTGACACTGCGCGAGTGCCGCACGGAGGCGGACCGCCGGCGGGTGCACGCACTGCTGGACGCCGCCTTCAGCGACCACTTCGAGTACCACGCTCGCCCCTATGACCAGTGGCTGGAGACCCTGGGCGCCGACCGGACGGACTGGTCACTGGTCTGGATCGCCTCCGTGTCCGGCCTCGGCGACGCGGGCGTGCTCATCGCGAGGAACGACGACACGAGCATGGGCTGGATCCGCCATCTCGGCGTCCTGGAGGCGGCGCGGGGCCGCGGGGTCGGCAGCCACCTCCTGCGGCACGCCTTCGCCGCGTTCGCGGCCCGCGGCCGGGACCTGGTGGGACTCGGGGTGGACACGCAGAACACCTCCGAGGCTCTGCGGCTGTACCTGCGCCACGGCATGACGCTCCACTACGCCGTGGACACCTGGCGTGTCGAAGTACCGGTCAGGGCCACAGCCCGGTGAGGTCCAGCGCCTCGGCAGGCGTGCGCGCACGCCGGACGCCGGGTGGTTCCTGACCGTCCGCGTCGACGAGCCGCCAGCCGTCGCCGAGCTGGACCACGGGCACACCGCCCCGGCGCATGGCGAGGGCCAGTTCCGAGAGTGTGCCCCAGGATCCGCCGACCACGACGACGGCGTCCCCGCTGTGCACGATCACGCTGTTGCGCGCCTGCCCGAGGCCTGTGGCGATCGCGACGCTGAGATCCGGCCCGGCACCGGTCCGATCGGCTCCCGGCAGCACTCCGACGACGAGGCCGTCTCCCGAGCGGGCGCCCGCCGCCACCGCGGCCATCACCCCGCCGTGCCCACCGCAGATCACCACGGCCCCGCGCTCCGCGAGCAGCCGGCCCAGCTCGTACGCGAGGGTCCGTTCCCGCTCGCCGCACTGCGCCGGCCCGCACACCGCCACCTGCACCGCCATGCCGGCCCACCTCCGGCGCGCACGATACTGCCGGGCGCGCCACTTCAGCCGTAGCCTCGCCGTCTCGTCCCGTCCGGGCAAGGCGGCCGGCGGCCGGCGCCGGCGGGGCCCGGGCTGACCTCGGCGTCCTTCAGCCCACCCGGTAACGCTCGGCGCGGTTGGCGTTCAGGGTCAGCCCCAGGCCGGGGCAACGGTCGCGTCCCGGGATGAGGGCGCCTCCGGCGGGGTCGAGAACGCCGTCGAAGAGGAGGCGTTCGATGCGCACGCGGTCGTGGAACCACTCCAGATGGCGGATGTTGGGCACGGCGGCCGCGGCATGCACGTGGGCGTGCGGCGCCCGGGGCGTACGTGTAACCGAGCCCGGTGACGCCGCCGCAGCCGACGGTGGCCAGGACGAGGGTGGTCGCGTCCCAGCTCAGCGTGCCGTCCGCCTCGGGCGTGCCGGTGGGCACGGTCCAGACGGCGGTGTCCACCCGCTCGACGCGCGGCTTCTCGGAGGCGATGGTCATCGGCGTCGTCGCCGGTGGCGGGCGATGCCGCGGCCGACCGTCGCGGCGGGGCGGCTGGCTACGACTGGAGTTTCGCGATGCGTTCCGGTCAAACAGGGCGGGGGCGGCCGCGGTCGCCCGAGGGCCGCCGCACCGGATTCTCAGCCGACCTTGCGCCCCTGAAGAGGCGCTGTCCGGTCGCCGGCGCCTTCCTGAAGCCCGTGCAGGAATTCCTCCAGGACCTCGGTCGCGGTCCGCTCCGGCCGCCAGCCCAGTTCGGTGTGGGCACGTGTGCAGTCCATGAGCGGGAGCCGCAGCACGGCGTCGAAGAGGTGCGGCGACGCGGGAAGCAGACGCAGCCCCCACGCGGCGGCGATCGCCGACCGTGCGGCCGTCCGCGGCATCCGTACGGGACGGGATCCCAGCAGTTCGCCGAGCACCGCCGCGTCGAGGGGCGGGTCGGCGGCCAGGTTGAACGCGCCCCGGACCTCACCGCGGACCGCGAGCTGATAGGCGCGGGCCGCGTCGTGGGTGTGCAGGGCCTGCACCCGAAGTCCCAGGACGTCCGGCAGGAACGGCAGCAGTTCCGGCCGGACCAGCGGCCCGGGCAGGAGCCGTCCGCCGAAGATACGGCGCTGCTCGCTCGCCGACTCGCGCTTGAACAGGAACGCGGGCCGCATCCGTACGACCCGGATCGCGGGGTGCTCGTACTCGAAGGCGTCGAGGGTCCGCTCCAGGTAGGCCTTCTCGCGTGTGTAGGCGGCGTCGGGCCAGCCGTGCGTGGGCCATGACTCGTCCACGGTCCGGTCCTTGGGACCCGGGGAGTAGGCGCCGACGGACGATGCGTGCACCAGGGCCGGCACCTTGGCTGCGGCGACGGCCTCGAACACCCGTATGCTGCCGAGCACGTTGGTCTGCCAGGTCGCGACCGGATCGTGCGTCGGCTGGAACGCCCACGCCAGGTGCACGACCCCGTCGGCACCGGCGAACTCCTTCACCAGGTCCACTTCGTCCGACGCGAGGTCGGCCTCCGACCACTCCACGCGGTCCGGGCCGAGATCGGGAACGCGGCGTGCCAGGCCCCGCACACGTGCGACGTCCGGGTCCTCGGCGAGCAGGCGCACAAGGCTGGTGCCCACATTGCCGGTGGCACCCGTGACGACGATCTTACTGCCTGTTACGGTGCTCACTTCGGGCTCCTCTCGCTGACCGGTACCTGCGAGTACCCGCTGAGCGTGAAGGCACGTCACAGCTCGGCGGCCGAACGAGACGGCTCACAGCTCGCGGTCGGCAAAACCCGGGTCAGGAGTCCGCTACGGAGTGCTCGTGTCGGCCTTGCAGGCTGTGCTGGGCGTCATGCCGGACGAGGAGGGCGAGCAGCTCGGACACGGTCAGGCTGGCCTCCGCCGGGTGGCGCAGCGCGGTTCCCGGCTGGATGCGGTAGGTGTTGGAGCGCCCCTCACGGGTGTGGGTGAGATAGCCGCCCTCTTCCAGATCGGAAATGATCTTCTGGACGGCGCGTTCCGTGAGCCGGCAGCGGGCCGCGATGTCACGGATACGAGTGGTCTGGTCGTCGGCTATCGCGGCCAGCACCCGTGCATGGTTGGTAAGAAACGTCCACCCGTTGTGCGGCTCAGTCACTCCGTCCATGCATCGAGAGTAGGCGCCCTGTTTCATGAATACAAAAAGGCGAAAGAGAATTCCTGTATCGCTTGACAGGTGATGCGGGGCGGGCAGAGCCTGGCTGAGGGGGTACGTACGGCGGACGAGCTCGGGAGGCTGCCATGGTGGAGTACGTGTCCGGGCCCGAGAGCCCGGACGACGACATCCGGGTGGCCTGCGCCCGCCCGCCGAGGCAGCCGCCGTCGTCCTCTCTGACGGTGGAGACACACGAGGACGGGGACCGGGTGGCGGTAGCGGTCTCCGGGGAACTGGACCTCGAAACCGAGCAGGCATTGTACGCCGCCCTCAGGGACGCCTTGCGCCGCTCGGTCAGTGGTGTCGATCTCGATCTCGGCGGCGTGGACTTCTGCGACTGCTCCGGCCTCAACGTGCTGCTGTGCGTCCGCCGCCAGGCCCTGGAGGACACCAAGACCCTCGCCCTCGGCGCGACCGGATCCACGGTGGACAGACTGCTCTCGCTGACCGGCACACGCTCCCTTTTCGACCGGGTCGGCGCCGCCACCCCGAGGACCGCGGTGAACGAGCACGAACGGCTCCGCCGGCAGGAGGGTGCCCCCTCACCCGACGGCGGGCGGCCCGAGGGCACCGACCAGGACCTGCGCATCGAACTCGTCCAGCTGCGGCGCGCCATGCGGACCCGGCCGATGATCGACCTGGCCCGAGGCGTGCTGATGGCGTCCTTCTCCCTGGGCCCCCAGGACGCCTGGAGCGTGCTGGTCACCGTCTCCCAGAGGACCAACACGAAGCTGCATCAAGTCGCCGAGGACCTGGTGGCGGCGGTCACCGGCGACGCCCCGGCGGGACCGGTGCAACAGGAAGTGGCGGCCGCGGTCACCGCACTCAAGGGGCGGCCGGCGACGGAGCCGGTACCCCCGGAGCGCACGCCGGAAACCGACTCCCCCGCGCGAGTGCATGCCCCCGGCCCGACGACCGGCCAACGGTAAGTCCGCCCGCAGCAGCGGGCGGGGCAGGGTGATGCTTCCCCCATGACCTTTGAGAGTCCCGCCGAACGCGGCGGTCCGCAGCGAGGCAGATTCGAGGAACTGGCGGAAAGAGTCTCCAATTTGACGAGCTCCCCCGTCTTCTTCCTGATCTGTCTGGCGTTCGTCGGCTTCTTCATCGCCGCCCACGTGGCGAAGCTGCCCCTGGAGTGGCTCCTGCTCGCGGGGGAGTCCATGACCGCGGTCACCCTCCTCCTGCTCGCGCTGCTGAAGAACTCGGAGATGCGGGCGGAGCACGCCATTCAGCGCAAGCTCGACGCGATCGCCCGCGCTCTGCTGGAGATGAACCAGGGCAAGGACAGCCGCGCCCTCAAGGAGCTCCAGGACTCGATCCGCATGGAGGAGGAAACCTAGGGCACCGCCTCCCGCCCGACGCGCGGGCCGATATGCAGGGAAATGCCACTCGTGCCACGCTGATCAGGGGCGGAGCTGCGCCCTTTACTCGCCTCATCGAGGAGTGAGCCGACATGACCGACCGGGGACGCGACCCGTACGCGGATGAATCGGGTCACCTCAGGGACATGACCGAGGAGACCCTCGGCGCCCAGGAGCAGGCGCGTCAGGAACGCCAGCACCGGCAGGAGCAGCAGCAGAGCGGCCGCCGGACGGACGACGAGACCTCCTACCCCGATCAGGGAGACGACGACTACCTGTGATCATCCACTCCCAGTTTCACTGTCCGCTTCGTGCGGTCCGCCCTCGCGGACCGCACGAAGTGGTTTCGGGCGCGCCTTCTTCCCTGTCGGTCCGTCAGAACTGCCGGTGCCGGGGCGAGTCCGGCCGGGCACGGTTCCGGCGGACCCCGCCTGACCCTAGACTTGCACCCCACGACAGGCCGGTTGAGCTGTAAGAACGCGGCGGTTGAGCCGATCCGCTGGAGTGAGGAGCGACCCCTTGTTCTACTACCTGCTCAAATACGTGATTCTCGGACCACTGCTGAGACTGGTCTTCCGGCCGCGAATAGAGGGTCTCGAACACGTACCGGCGGACGGCCCGGCCATCATCGCCGGCAACCACCTTTCTTTTTCCGACCACTTCCTGATGCCCGCGATCCTGAAGCGGCGCATCACTTTTCTCGCCAAGGCCGAGTACTTCACCGGTCCGGGCATCAAGGGCCGTCTTACCGCCGCCTTCTTCCGCAGCGCCGGACAGATTCCCGTGGATCGCTCGGGCAAAGACGCCGGGCAGGCCGCGATCCGTGAGGGCCTCGGCGTGCTGAGCAAGGGCGAGTTGCTGGGCATCTACCCGGAGGGCACCCGCTCTCACGACGGCCGCCTGTACAAGGGCAAAGTGGGCGTCGCGGTGATGGCTCTCAAGGCCCGGGTGCCCGTCGTCCCCTGCGCGATGATCGGCACCTTCGAGGCGCAGCCGCCGGGCCAGGTCGTCCCGAACATCCACCCGGTGGTGATCCGCTTCGGCAAGCCCCTGGACTTCTCCCGTTATGCCGGCATGGAGAACGAGAAGGCCATCCTGCGCGCCGTCACCGACGAGATCATGTACGCCATCCTGACCCTCTCCGAGCAGGAGTACGTCGACCAGTACGCGGCGGTCGTCAAGGCGGAGGAGGCCGCGGAGAAGGCGGAGCGAGTCCGTAAGCTCCCCCGGCTGCCGCTGAGTTGACAGCGAACGGCGGGCCAGAGCGCAGCAGCCGCCCCGGACTTTCTTGGGATATGCCACATATGCGGCTACGTCCGATTTGGCCCATTAAATACCAAAGCATCGTTAAGTCGTTATTTTACAGCGCCGGGCACTTTAGACTGAACTGCCACTTAAATTCCCTGAACTCGGCGTGACGCACTTCACTTACGAAGTCGGCTAGTGCTTTACGTGCCCCTTAATTCCCCCTTACCCGCCCGGGTTGCAGGGGTTAAGGCGTCGGCAGCGAATGAGGCATCCACTAACCCGCTTAGTAAGTAAAGCAATTGTTTTGTGATTTGCGGCGGCTAAGAATGACCCCGCCGCAGCGCACCGCTCAATGAAATGCGGGGCTGTTTGTCGAGGGAACCGGCAGCTGCGGACAAGTAATCCCGAGAACGAGGTCCGCACCATGTCTATTCCTGCCTCCCATCGCCGAGTCCGGGCGCGCCGGCTCTCCACGGGTCGCGCTGCCATAGTCGGCACGTTCGCCCTGGCCTGCACGGCCGTTCTCGGAACGGCCCAGTCCGCCGGCGCCGCTCCGGCAACAACGGCTGTCGCAGGAACTGCGGCTCCGACCACCGACAAGATCACCTACACCGTCAAGGCCGGCGACACCCTGGCCAAGATCGCCCGGACCTATAAGGTGCCGGGCGGGTGGAAGGCCATCGCGTCGACCAACCAGCTCTACAGCCCGGACCACATCGTGCCTGGTCAGGTCCTGACCCTGCCCACCGGGTCGACCTCACCCACCGCGGCGGCCACGGCAGCCACGACGACCAAGGCGACCGCCGCGTCCACCCCCGTGAAGACCTACGCCAACAACCTGGACGGCTGGATCAAGCAGTCGCTGGCGGTCATGGCGCAGCACGGCATCCCGGGCAGCTACAACGGCATCCACCGCAACATCATGCGCGAGTCCTCCGGCAACCCGAAGGCCATCAACCTCTGGGACTCCAACGCCGCCGCCGGCATCCCCTCCAAGGGCCTGCTCCAGGTGATCCCGCCCACGTTCAACGCCTACCACGTGCCCGGCACCTCGTGGGACATCTACGACCCGGTCGCCAACATCACCGCCGCGTGCAACTACGCGTACCACCGCTACGGCTCGATCGACAACGTGAACGGCCCGTACTGACGGGTCCCGAGAACAGCTGTACCGCATCGAACGTCTCCCGGCGCTCCTGACGGCGCCTTCCAGGGACGACGAGGGGGCGGCCGGATCCCGGCCGCCCCCTCGTGATTGCGTTGCGACTACGGCGTCGGGGTGGCGTGCGGCGTGCACGTCACGTCGGCGCCGTCCGTCTTGCCGGTGAGCAGGTACGTGTCCACCCGGCTGTTGATGCACGGGTTGACCAGACCGGTCACACCATGGGATCCCGCGTTCTTCTCGATGATCAGACGGGAACCCTTGAAACGCTTGTGCAGCTCGACCGCGCCTTCGAAGGGCGTCGCGGCATCCCGAGTGGACTGCACGATCAGGACGGTCGGCAGACCCTTGCCGGTCTTCACGTCCACCGGGGTCTGCTGCTTGACCGGCCACGTGGCGCACGGCAGGTTCATCCATGCGTTCGCCCACGTCATGAACGGGTAGTCCTTGTTGAGCCGGGTGTTGTCCCGGTCCCACTTCCGCCAGCTCGTGGGCCACTTGGCGTCGGTGCACTCGACGGCCGTGTAGACCGCGTTGCCGTTCTCGGAGGCGATGTTGCCGGCCGTGTCCGACAGGTCGGGCGCCGCCGCGTCGACGAGCGCCTGGGTGTCCCCGGCGACGTACTTGCTGAAGACGGTGGCGACCGGCACCCACGAGGAGTCGTAGTACGGAGCGCTCTGGAAGAAGGAGATCAGCTCGGCCGGGCCGACGACGCCGCCGATGGGCGCCTTCTTCGCCGTGGCGCGCAGCTGAAGCCACTTCTCCTGCACCGCGGCGCGAGTGGTGCCCAGGTGGAAGGAGGCGTCGTTCGCGGCGACCCAGTCCTCCCAGTCCTTCCAGCGGCCCTCGAACGCGACGTCCTGGTCCAGGTTGGCCTGGTACCAGATCTTCTCGCGTGACGGGTTGACCACGCTGTCGACGATCATGCGGCGCAGGTGGCCCGGGAAGAGCGTGCCGTAGACGGCGCCGATGTACGTGCCGTACGAGACGCCCAGGTAGTTGAGCTTCTTCTCGCCCAGTGCGGCGCGAATGACGTCCAGGTCGCGCACGGTGTTGGGCGTGGTCATCTGCTGCAGCACCGCCAGGCCGGAGCGCTCCGCGCAGCCCTCCGCGTACTCACGGGCGAGCCCCCGCTGGGCGAGCTTGTCCGCCTCGGAGTCGGGGACCGGGTCCGCCTTGGGCGCCTTCACGAACTCCTGCGGGTCCGCGCAGGAGATGGGCGCCGAGTGGCCGACGCCGCGCGGGTCGAAGCCGACGAAGTCGTACGCCTTCGCCACGTTGGCCCAGATCGGGCTCTTGGTGGTGACCCGGCGCGGGAAGCGCAGCCCGGAGCCGCCCGGCCCGCCCGGGTTGTAGACGAGGGCGCCCTGACGCTCCTCCTTGGTGCCCGTGTTCCCGATGCGGTCCACGGCGAGCTTGATCTGCTTGCCGTTCGGGTGGGCGTAGTCGAGCGGAACGGTGACCCAGCCGCACTGGATGGGCTTCTCGAGCCCCCAGTCGGCCGGACAGTCCCGCCAGTCGATGCCGGCCTCGGCGGCCCGCGCGGCGGCGATCGCGGCGCCGCGGGCCTCCCGGTCCTGGCCGTGACGTGTGTCGGCGGTGGCCGACGGTGCCGCCACGGCGCCGGCTATCAGCGTCGCCGTGACGAGCGCCCCCGCGGATCCGAGCGCGCTCGCCCGTCTCGTCGCTCTGATTCCCCTCAAGTGGGTCCTCCCCGTGCATCGTTGCGATTGGTACGGGGATCTTTTCGGCTATGAGGTCCCTGAGAACAGGGGGAACTTGACTTTCTTTGCCAATCCGATAACCGGTACTTCACCCTCCGTTGAGCGGAGAGGACCGCTCAAGCCAGGTCGCGCAGCGCCTCGTCCAGGACACGGCGCAGTCGCAGCGCATCGGGCGCGACCGCGGTGACCAGCACCGCGGGTCCGGCCAGCGGGGCGAGAGCGGCGTACTCCCCCAGCAGCCGGGGCTCGGCGGCTGTCCGCACGAACTCGGGCCGTACGACGACGAGCTGCCCGAGCGCCCGGTGTCCCGCCAGCACGGCAGGGCCGTCCCATCCACCGGGGGCGCCGGGTCCGCAGGCCACCTCCTGGTCGAGCAGCGGCCGTCCGTCCAGCCGTACGGTGAGACGACTGGTGAGCCGCCCGGGTTCCTCGCCGAAGCGCCCGAGGACCTGTTCCTCGCGGTGGACGAGACGGGCGCCCGGCGCCAGGTCGATGCGCGAGGAGACGTACAGCTCGCTGCCCTGCGTCGAGATCAACTGCTCGGGCAGCCAGCGCAGTTCACCCCCGGCGGCCACATCGAGACGGACGTCGTAGCGGGCCTCGCCCTTGGCCTGCCCGGGCAGTGCGATGGTGGCGGCGGCCGATCCCACGTGGAGCCGGGCACCGCTCGCCACTTCCGCCTCGACCGTGAAGTGGTCGCCGCCGAGCGGCCCGCTCATCGCGCCGACGAGCATGACGCGCGCCTCGTCACCGCTCGCACGGGTGCGGCGCAGCGCGAGCGGCCCCTCGCCCGACAGCACCGGCAGGGACGTACCGCCCCGGCCGTCCTCGCGGGCCACGATCCGTGCGGTGGCCCTCACCCCCGCGGTCACGCGGTCCACGCGGCCAGCTGCGCCCGCACCCAGCCGGCGACGTCGGTGACCCCCGCCTCGCTTCGCAGCGACTGGAACACGACGGGCAGCTCGGCCCGCTGTGCCTTCGCGTCGGCGGCCATCCGGGCGAGATCGGAACCGACATACGGCGCGAGGTCGGTCTTGTTGACGACGAGCAGATCGGCGGTGGTGACACCGGGACCGCCCTTGCGCGGAATGTCGTCCCCGCCCGCGACATCGATCACGAAGATCTGCGCGTCGACGAGCCCTTTGGAGAAGGTGGCCGTGAGGTTGTCCCCACCGGACTCGACGAGAACGATATCGAGCGGTCCGACCTCGTCCTCCAGGTCCTCCACGGCTTCGAGGTTGGCGGAGATGTCGTCCCGGATGGCGGTGTGCGGACAGGCTCCCGTCTCGACGGCGGTGATCCGCTCGGGCGGCAGCACGGCCTCGCGCAGCAGGAACTCGGCGTCCTCCCGGGTGTAGATGTCGTTGGTCACGACGGCGAGGGACAACTCCTCCCGCAGGGCCCGGCAGAGTGCGGCCACAGTGGCGGTCTTGCCGGATCCGACGGGGCCACCGAGCCCGATCCGCAGGGCACGGCGGGAGCCGTCGGGCCGGTGGGCGTCGGCGCTGAGGGCCGCGGGTCCGTCGTGGGAGTGGTCGAGGTGCATGATGTACGGCTCCAAATGTCATGTGGGGCGGCGGGGGGAAGGTGCTCCTACGACGCGAACAGACGCACAGGCCAGGCCGCATGCGCCTCCGCACTGATGTCCAGCAACGGAGCGGAAGCGGCAGGCAGGGCATCGACCCCCTCGTCGACCACGCGCCGGGCCGCCTCGCTCGCCTGATCGGCGACCAGATCCAGCTCGGGCGCCAGGCGCGCGAGAACGCCCGACGCATCGAAGGGGTCAAGGCTCAGCAACCGCACGACGGCCGTGGCCGGTCCGCTCACGTTCTCGTATGCGCAGCAGTGCGCGGCATCCTCGGCCCCCAGCCCGGCCGCCCGCGCCGCCAGCCCCAGTACGACCGGCTGATGCGCCCCCTTGGGGAACTCCCGCGCCACCGCCTCGAGCTCCCCGGAGGGCCACGTCGCCCTGGCCGCCCGCATCAGCTGCCGCCCCAGCCTGCGCGCGGCGACGCGCAGCGCGGGCGAGGGTGTACGGGCGTCCGCGGCGGCGTCCAACGCGACCGGGTCCACGCCGAGCGCGGCCGCCGCGGCGAGCGAGGCGGACACCAGCCCCGCCGTGTACAGCCGCCCGCGGCAGAACTCCTCCAGCGTCCCTGCCCCGGTGATCCGCCCGGCGCGCACGGCCGCCTCGGCCCCGCCGGAGTGTGCGTGCCCTCCGGCGGGGAAGCGGCCGTCGGCCAGTACGAGTAGCGCTGCGCGGGACATCAGAAAAGGAAGTACCGCTGGGCCATGGGAAGTTCAGCGGCAGGTGTCGCCTCGACCAGCTCACCGTCGATGTGGACGGCGAAACTGTCGGGGTCGACTCGCACCTGCGGACGGGCGTCGTTCTCGCGCATGTCCGCCTTGGTGACCCCGCGCGTCGACTCGATGGCCACGAACTTCTTCCCGAGCGAGAGCCGCTCCGGCAGCCCGTCCTCGATCGCCAGCGGCGCCACGAAGTTCACCGAGTTCGAAGCCGGTGCCCGCCCGATCGCCCCGTACATCGGCCGCGGCAGGATCGGCTGCGGCGTCGGGATGGACGCGTTGGCGTCGCCCATCTGCGCGTAGGCGATCTGTCCGCCCTTGATGACGAGGTGCGGCTTGACCCCGAAGAACGCCGGCTCCCACAGCACCAGGTCGGCGAGCTTACCGGTCTCCACGGAGCCGATCTCGTGGGCGAGACCCTGGGCGAGCGCCGGGTTGATCGTGTACTTGGCGACATAGCGACGTACGCGGTGGTTGTCCGCGCGGCCGTCGCCCGGTAGCGCACCCCGCCGCCCCTTCATCACATGGGCGGTCTGCCAGGTCCGCATGATGACCTCGCCGACCCGGCCCATGGCCTGGGAGTCGGAGGAGATGATCGAAACCGCGCCCAGATCGTGAAGTATGTCCTCCGCACCGATCGTGGACGGCCTGATCCGCGACTCGGCGAACGCCAGATCCTCGGGCACCGCCGGGTTCAGGTGGTGGCACACCATCAGCATGTCGAGGTGTTCCTCGGCGGTGTTGACGGTGAAGGGCCGGGTCGGGTTGGTGGAGCTGGGCAGTACGTGCGACTCGGACACCACGGTCATGATGTCCGGCGCGTGCCCGCCGCCCGCGCCCTCCGTGTGGTACGCGTGGATGCCGCGGCCGTTGATCGCGGCGAGCGTGTCACCCACGAACCCGGCCTCGTTGAGGGTGTCCGTGTGAATGGCGATCTGGACGCCGGTGCGGTCGGCGACCGTCAGGGCCGCGTCGATGACGGCGGGCGTGGAGCCCCAGTCCTCGTGCAGCTTCAGGCCGAGTGCGCCCCCACGGATCTGGGAGAGCATCGCGTCCTGTGAGACGGTGT
Source organism: Streptomyces sp. NPDC022910 (assembly GCF_055561075.1). NCBI lineage: Bacteria > Bacillati > Actinomycetota > Actinomycetes > Kitasatosporales > Streptomycetaceae > Streptomyces > Streptomyces sp. NPDC022910. Next base: position 140,836 of record NZ_JBVHHL010000001.1, on the reverse strand, counting down.
TGCCCTTGCCGAGGAGACCGAAGTTGAGCGGGTACGCCTCCATCGCCTCCAGCATCCGTGCCAGATGCCAGGGGCCGGGCGTGACGGTGGTCGCCTTGGAGCCCTCGGCCGGTCCGGTACCGCCGCCGATCAGCGTGGTGATGCCCGAGGAGAGCGCCTCGTCGGCGATCTGCGGACAGATGAAGTGGACATGCGCGTCGATGGCGCCGGCCGTGACGATCCGGCCGTTGCCCGCGATGATCTCCGTCTCCGGGCCGATCACCAGGTCCGGGTGGACGCCGTCCATGGTGTCCGGGTTGCCGGCCTTGCCGATGGCGCTGATCCGGCCGTCGCGGATGCCGATGTCGGCCTTGACGATCCCCCAGTGGTCGACGATGACGACACCGGTGATGACGGTGTCGGGGGTGCCGTCCGCGCGTGTGGCACGTGACTGGCCCATGGATTCACGGATGACCTTGCCGCCGCCGAACACAGCCTCGTCCCCGGCAAGTCCAGGGCCGCCGGAACGATCCTCCTCGATCTCGACGATCAGATCGGTGTCGGCGAGGCGGATGCGGTCCCCGGTGGTCGGTCCGAACAGGTCGGCGTACGCGGCACGCGAGATCTCAGGCATCGAGGGCACCTCCGGTCTCCCCGCGCAGTCCGGGCACGACGCGGGCGCCGGCGAGCGGAACGAGTTCGACGTCGACGGGGATGCCGGGCTCGAAGCGCACCGCGGTGCCGGCGGCGATGTTCAGCCGCTTGCCGCGCGCGGCTGCGCGGTCGAAGTCCAGGCCCGGGTTCGCCTCGGCGAAGTGATAGTGGGAGCCGACCTGGACGGGCCGGTCGGCGGCGTTGAGCACGGTCAGCAGGGTGACCTCACGGCCCTCGTTGTAGACGATCGGGTCGTCCGCGAACAGGATCTCTCCCGGAATCATGGCCGCTCCCCGTCAGACGATCGGGTCGTGGACGGTGACGAGCTTGGTGCCGTCCGGGAAGGTCGCCTCGACCTGGACGTCATGGATCATCTCGGGGATGCCTTCCATCACGTCGTCCCGGGTGAGCAGTTTGCGCCCGGAGGCCATGAGCTCGGAGACCGTACGGCCGTCACGCGCGCCTTCGAGGATGTGCGACGTGATGAGCGCGACCGCCTCGGGGTGGTTCAGCTTGAGCCCGCGGGCCCGGCGCTTCTCGGCGACGTCGGCCGCCACATGGATCAGCAGCCTCTCTTGCTCGTGCGGGGTCAGTTGCACGTGCCCACCTCACAGTCCTCGCTCCGGACCGTGCGGGGCCCGGTTGCCGCAGCCACGGGGCAAAGTCCCTGGTGGCGTGGATGGGCAGGCTAGTTGGACCGAGTTTCAAGCAAGTTAACCGAGCTGTGATCCAGTCAGGCTAAGCGCCATGGCCTCGGAGTCGGCGTCGTTCGCGATCAGGCCGCGGGCTTGTAGCCCTCCACGACCCTCGCCCACGCGGCCGGACCTGGTCGTAGCCCGTGTGGGCCACGGCGGACAACCGGTCGTTGCGCAGGACCTCCGTCCAGACCTGGATCAGCAGGCGCGGGAAGACGCATTCACCGCTGTCCAGCACCCCCGGCCTGATCTCCTGCATCTGCGCGAGGGCGCGGGAGATCAGCACGTCGGGCAGTGGCGGCGGCGTCTCGACGGCCGCCCCCTCATACGTTCGCGCAGCGCGTCGAGCACCTCGCCGACGATCGCGGCGATGAGCTCCTCCTTCCCGCTGAAGTAGCGGTAGACAGCGCCCGCGGAGAGGTCGGCCTCCTTCAGCACATCCTGCGCGGTGGCGTGGAACCCGTTGCGCGCGAAGCAGAGCGCCGCGCCGTCGAGAATCTGCCGACGGCGGGCCTCGAGGTGTTCCTGGGATACATGGGCCATGGCGACCCGCATTGTAAAACGAACGTTCGTTCTCACAGCCGCGGCGTATCTGCGCACGGTGGGCCGCAGACAAAACGAACGCTGGCGGGCGGCGATCGGCCTGGCCTGGTACTGCTCGGAGGCAGTGCGCGGCGCGGGCAGAACGTCGAGCCTGTCGCAAACGAGCGGGAGACGGCCCGAATGAACCCCCGACCGTCGTCAGGACGCGTTGGGCCCCCGGTGCTCGGCCGCGATGCCGAAGCGGCGGCGCTCACGCGGGGCCGAAGAAACGTCGCGGACGCTGGATACCGAGCTGATCATCTGCTCCTCGGCAGCGTCCAGTGCGGCGAGCCGCTCGAGGTCGGCGGCGGAGACCAGGGCGACGAGAGGCTTTCCGTGCCGCGTCACGACGACGCGCTCGCCGCCGTACACCACCCGGTTGATCAGATCGGCGAGCTCAGCCCTGGCTTGCGTCACCGGAATCTCGTAGGCCATGCGTCCAGCTTAGACCGAGGTCCTGACAGGCCTCCGAGAGCGGAAGATCCGGCCGGGGACTTCGCGGTTTTCGCTCTCAGCATGCTCCACTCTCTGAGGAACGTACGTCCTGTACATTTTTTACAGGAGCGATTCCGAGGAGGCGCGTGCCCATGAACCGACCGTCCGCCCGCTACGTCCTGCCCGAGTTCACCGAACGCACCGGCTACGGACAGCGGACCCTTGACCCGTACGCCAAGCTGCTGGACGAGCGGATCGTGTTCCTCGGGACGCCGATCGACGACACCTCGGCCAACGACGTGATGGCGCAGTTCATGCACCTCGAGTACCTGGACCCGGACCGGGACATCTCGCTGTACATCAACTCCCCTGGCGGCACGTTCAGCGCGATGACCGCCGTCTACGACACGATGCAGTACGTCGGTTGCGACGTGGAGACGATCTGCCTCGGCCAGGCGGCTTCCGCCGCGGCCGTCCTGCTCGCCGGGGGCACACCGGGCAAGCGGTTCGCGCTGCCAGGAGCGCGGGTGCTGATCCACCAGCCGTCCCTGCCGGAGCCCATCCAGGGGCAGGCCACCGACCTGGCCATCCAGGCCGAGGAACTGACACGCACCCGCAGGCGACTGGAGGAGATGCTCGCCCGGCACACCGGGCAGAGCCCGGAGCGGATCGCCGCCGACATCGAGCGGGACAAGATCCTCGACGCGCCGGCTGCGGTGGAGTACGGACTCGTCGACCGCATCATCCCGAGCCGCAAGGCGTCGCGCACCGCGCCGGGCGCGAGGTGAGCCGCCGATGCTGCCGCCCGAACTGCCCCCGTTGCCCGCGCTGACCCGCGCCGAGGCCGAGTTGATCGACCGTTACCTCGACGTGGTCGACCTGCTCGGCCGCATCAACCCGGCGCACTCCGGAGACACGTATCGCGGACTGAGAGCTGCCCAGGCCCTGGTGAGCAAGGCAACAGCCCTGCGCGAGGCGCTGACGCTGATGCACCAGCGCGGGGAGAACGAACTGCACGGCCCCACCCTCGCCCGCGCCCTCCGCGTCCTCGACGGCGAACGCCGCGCCGCCCGCGTCACGGTACCTCCGGCACTCTGACGAGTAGTGACCAACCCACAGCGACAGGGACGTTGGGGCGGTCCGGCCCTCCGGCATCGGGCCTTCCCCGTCCACCGCGACACAAACGATCCAAACGGGGGACCCGCGGTCGGAGTAGACGCTCCTCCGTCCGTGGGCCCGGAAATCATGCGCAACACGCCCGGTCCCAGGCCGGAATGACGTGCTCCGGTGCAGGTCCGAGCCTCGTCAAGCCCCTCAACACCCCCCGAACGGACGGCTGTCCATCCGAACGGGTGAGTGGTGAGTAATGCCACAAACCCCCGGTTCCATTGTGATTTTCGGACATCGGTGCGTGAAGATCCCTTCCTGACGACAAGCCCCCGCCACCGCGGCGGGGCGGTCCGGGCGGACGCCGAATCCTGCCGCCGCCCGGATGACCGGTCGACAGGAGTGGATCGGCAGGAGTGGAGGACCCAGCAAGGCGGGCCACCGGAGAGATCCGGGCGGTCCTTGGGGTGAAGCCGCGCGAGCGGCCGGGCTACTTCGCCAGTCCGAATCCGACAGGTCATCCTTCACAGGCGGCTGACGAAGGGTTGCGCATGACTGCGCTCAATCGTGTCCCGTCGCTGCTGACCCGGGCCGGCACGGCCTCGGCCCTCACCCTTGCCGCCGTCGGCGGCGGCATCGCGGCCCCCGGCCTCGCCACCGACGCGACCGCCGCGACTCCGGCGACGAAGGCGCTGCAGATCGCGGCGTCCAAGAAGGGATCCCCCTACAAGTACGGCGCCACCGGGCCGCGCCGCTTCGACTGCTCGGGGCTCACGCTCTACGCGTTCAAGAAGGCGGGCAAGAAACTGCCCCGCACGGCCGCGGCGCAGTACAACAAGACGCACCACATTTCCGCGTCCCATCGCAGGGCGGGAGACCTGGTGTTCTTCCACTCGGGCCGGTACGTCTACCACGTCGGCATCTACGCCGGGAAGGGAAAGATCTGGCACTCGCCGAAGACCGGAGACGTGGTCAGGCTCCAGAAGATCTGGACGAAGAGCGTCTGGTACGGACGGGTCAGCTGACCCGTCCGGTGGGGTGACGGCTCGTACGCCGTCACCCCCACCGAGGCGTGAGGCGGGCCGGAATGGTTACTCGTTCACCATGGCGGACCGACCTCCTCCCCAGGCACGGCACGAGACACCCCTGGAGCGCGCCGACCGCAACTTCGCCGAGCTGTTGCAGGAACTGCGCGTCACCCAGACCGGGGTGCAGATCCTCTTCGCCTTCCTGCTGACCCTGGCGTTCACCCCGCGCTTTCCGTCCCTCGACACCGTCCAGCGTGTCACGTACGTCACCACGCTCCTGCTGTCCGTGCTGGCCGCGGCCCTGTTCACGGCTCCCGCCGCGCTGCACCGCGCGCTCTTCCAGCAGAACCTCAAGCCCGCCATCGTGCGGATCTCGTCCCGCCTGGCCGCGCTCGGGCTGCTGGTGCTGACCCTGGCGTTCACCGGGTCGGTACTGCTCGTGGTGGACGTGTCCCTCGGCCGCGTCGCCGGTGTCGCCGCCGGTACGGGAACCTTCCTGGTCTGCGTCGGCCTGTGGCGCTTCATGCCCCGGATGGTCCAGCGGGCCGTCGCCACAGCACCTCAGGCTCCAGAACGAGCGGGAGACCGGGAACCGCCGGATGGCTCCCGGTGACTCCCTAGGGGCGTCTGTGTGGTCCGCGGCCGACGGGCGGGTGCGGGCGCGCCTCGGCCGGAAGTGCCGGACGAGCCGGAGCGGGCGCGGACGCGGTCAGCCGCGGCTTCAAGGCTCTTGCTGACCGCCCGCCGTGACCGACTCCACCGGCGTGGCCCACGGCAGTTCGATGGCGACCGTCTTGCCGCCCTCGCGGGTGGGCCGCACGCTCAGCGTGCCGCCGTTCTCCGCGGCGAGCCAACGGATGATCACCATCCCGCGGCCGTTGTCCTGTTGTACGGCCGCGGGCAGCCGTTTGGGGAAGCGCGGGTGGCTGTCGGTGACACCGATGCGCAGTAACTCGTCCCGGTCGAGCGCGATGTCGACCGTGAACGTGGGTGACTGCCCGAAGGTGTGCTGCACGGCGTTGGTGGCGAGTTCCGAAACGATCAGTCGCACGGCGTCGGCGACTTCGGCGTCGCTCGGCATACCCCATTCGGTGAGGACGCCTGAGACGTATTTTCTGGCGGCGGAGACCGAGGCGGGATCGCTCGGCAGAGTGACGGAGGCTTCCTGATGGTCTGCCATGGCGACGTCGTCCCTTTCCCACGGGACCGGAGTCCGACACGGAGCGGTTGGTTCGAGTAACGGTCCCGGACTTGGTGCTGCGCGCCAGACTGCCATCACCGGGGCCCTGTCGGGTGCGATCCCCCGAGATATGCATATATCTGTCGCTCGAAGCGGTGAACTCTCCGACGACCGACCGTATTTGGGCAGCACCCGGGCCCATCCTCTAGCGTCGCCGTGAAAACCGCGCGCCGTGCGGAAGGAGTCGGCCATGCAGTACGGACCAGCGGTACGCCGCCGCAAACTCGGTGCCGAATTGCGCGCTCTGCGCGCCCGGGCGGGACTCACGAGCGGTGAGGCGGCCACCCTCGTCGGCTGGCACCAGTCGAAGGTGAGCCGGATCGAGACGGGCGCCAGCGGGGTCAAACCGGCGGACGTACGTCTACTGCTGGACGCCTACGGCGTCAAGGACGCCGAACTGCGGGAACTGCTGCTCGTGCTTGCGGGCTCGGAGGACGGCGGCGGGCGGCAGAACTGGTGGCACGCGTACCGCGGGGTGCTGCCGCCGACCTACCGCGATTTCATCAGTCTGGAGTCCCAGGCGAGCGGGATGCGCACACTGGAGACCTCTGTGGTGCCGGGTCTACTGCAGACGCCCGAGTACGCCCGGGCCGTGACCCGGGCCGCCGTCGGCACCCTGGAGGACGACAAGCTGGATGCCCTGGTGGAGGTGCGCCTGGCCCGGCAGGACGTGCTGCGCGCCGATCCGCCGCTGGAACTGAGCGCCGTCCTGGACGAGGCGGTGCTGCGCCGGGAGGTCGGCGGGCCGGAGGTCATGGCGCGTCAGCTGAAGCGGCTGCTGCACGCGGCCAGACTGCCCCAGGTGCGGCTCCAGCTCCTTCCGTTCGCCGCCGGGGCACACATCGGCGTTACCGGACCTTTCGTTATCTTCTCATTTCCGAGCAGGTCCGATCTGGATGTGGTCGTTCTCGACCACTTGACGAGTAGCCTCTACCTCGAGCGGAAAGAAGACCTTCAGGCCTACAGCGAGGCCTTCAACGCCCTTCAGGTCCACGCCCTTTCACCCGAGGACACGTTGGATTACATCGCCGCGTTGGCCGGCGACGCATAAGGAGGCACCATGTCAGCACTGCCTCGGCACGTCCCTTCCAGTACCTCCCTGCACGGTGCGCGGTGGCTGCGCAGCAGCCGCAGTACCGGAATGAACAACTGCGTCGAGACCGCCCGACCGGGCCCGGGGCCCTGGTCCGGACTGGTGGCGGTGCGCGACTCGAAGAACGTGACCGGACCCGCCCTGCTCTTCACTCCCGAGGCCTGGGAGGAGTTCCTGACCGGACTGAGCTGATCACGTTCGTGCGACCAGGTCGTAAATCGGCCAATTTCGAGCCGATTTCCGAGTCGCTCCTGTAGCGGTTACTCCTCCACCACATCGCACCGGTCGGTGCGATCATCCGTACGACGCGCGATGCACGGCCGTTTCGCCGACTCACGGTCGCGTCTCGCCGATCACGCGTACGGCGCGCTCGACCTGCCACTCGGTGAGGTCGGCGCGAGCGGTCAGACGCAGCCGTGAGATGCCGTCGGGCACCGACGGCGGACGGAAGCAGCCGACGGCGACCCCCGCCGCCCGGCAGTCGGCCGCCCACCGTAGGGCCTGTTCCGGGGAGGGTGCCCGCACGGAGACCACGGCGGCGTCCGGCCGCACCGCCTCATGGCCCTCGGCCGTGAGGCGGGCGTGCAGGGCCGTCGCCACCGTGCGGGCCCGAGCGGCGCGCTCCGGCTCGCGGCGCAGCAGACGCAGCGCCGCGAGAGCCGCGCCCGCCGCCGCCGGGGCGAGCCCGGTGTCGAAGATGAAGGTCCGGGCCGCGTTCACCAGATGGTCGATCACACGCGCCGGACCGAGGACGGCGCCGCCCTGGCTGCCCAGCGACTTCGACAGCGTCACCGTCACCACCACGTCCGGCGCGCCCGCGAGGCCCGCCGCGTACGGGGCGCCACGGCCACCGGCCCCGAGGACGCCGAGCCCGTGCGCGTCGTCGACGATGAGCCCGGCCTCGAACGCACGGCACACAGATGCCAGTTCGCCCAAGGGGGCGGCGTCGCCGTCCACGGAGAACACCGTGTCGGAGACCGCGACGGCGGGTCCGCGGTGAGTGTCGAGCGCCTTGCGGACCGCCTCGGGGTCGGCGTGCGCGACGACCTGGGTGGTGCCGCGCGCGAGCCGGCAGCCGTCGATGAGCGAGGCGTGGTTGCCCGCGTCGGAGACGACCAGCGAGCCGTGCGGTGCCAGCGCGGTGACCGCCGCGAGGTTGGCCGTGTAACCGGAGGAGAAGACGAGAGCCGCCTCGAAGCCGCAGAAGTCAGCCAGTTCGCACTCCAGTTCCCTGTGCAGTTCGGTGGTGCCGGTGACGAGCCGTGAACCGGTCGAGCCGCCGCCCCACAGACGGGCCGCCTCCGCAGCGCCCTCGGCGATCTCGGGATGGCGGGCCAGGCCCAGGTAGTCGTTGCTCGCGAGGTCGAGGAGCGGGGAGTCGGCGGCTCGGGGGCGCAGGGTGCGGACGAGTCCGGCCCGGCGGCGCGCCCGCGCCTGCTCGTCGATCCAGCCGAACGCCATGGCTCCTCCGGGCTTTTGTAGGCAGTGCACAGACACTAGCGGGACGACCAGCCGCCCAGGGTGTGGCAATACCCACACGTCGAACGGTGTCTGTTGTGCGAACTCTCCTTGGCCCAGGACGCTCCCGTAGGACAGGATCGGCTCTCATGGACCTGCTGAACACGCTGGTGGACAAGGGGCTGCGGCGCGAACTGCCGACCCGCGAGGAAGCTCTGGCCGTCCTCGCCACTTCCGACGACGACGTGCTCGATGTGGTGGCCGCGGCCGGCAAGGTACGCCGCCACTGGTTCGGCCGACGGGTGAAACTCAACTATCTCGTCAACCTGAAGTCCGGCCTGTGCCCCGAGGACTGTTCCTACTGTTCCCAGCGGCTCGGTTCGAAGGCCGACATCCTGAAGTACACCTGGCTCAAGCCGGACGAAGCCTCCGACGCCGCGGCGGCGGGAGTCGCGGGCGGGGCGAAGCGGGTCTGCCTGGTGGCGAGCGGCCGCGGGCCCACCGACCGGGACGTGGACCGGGTCTCGGACACCATCAGGACCATCAAGGAGCAGAACGAGGGCGTCGAGGTGTGCGCCTGCCTCGGTCTGCTCTCCGACGGCCAGGCTGAGCGGCTGCGCACCGCGGGCGCCGACGCCTACAACCACAACCTCAACACGTCCGAGGCGACCTACGGGGACATCACCACCACGCACACCTACGCCGACCGGGTCGACACGGTGCATAAGGCGCACGCCGCCGGCCTGTCGGCCTGCTCCGGACTGATCGCGGGCATGGGCGAGAGCGATCAGGACCTGGTCGACGTCGTCTTCTCGCTGCGAGAGCTCGACCCGGACTCCGTTCCGGTGAACTTCCTGATCCCGTTCGAAGGAACCCCGCTCGCCCAGGAGTGGAACCTGACCCCGCAGCGGTGTCTGCGGGTCCTCGCCATGGTGCGGTTCGTGTGCCCGGACGTGGAGGTGCGCATCGCGGGCGGCCGGGAGGTCCACCTCCGTACGCTGCAGCCGCTGGCCCTGCACCTGGCCAACTCCGTCTTCCTGGGCGACTACCTGACCAGCGAGGGCCAGGCGGGCAGGGCGGACCTGGAGATGATCGCGGACGCCGGGTTCGAGGTGGAGGGCACGGACCAGGTGACGCTGCCCCAGCACCGGGCGGCAGGTGGCTGCGGGTCCCACGGGGGCGACGGCTGCGGGTCCGGAGAAGGCGCCGGATGCGGGTCCCACGGGAGCGCCGGTGTCTGTGGTTCCGCCTCGGCGCCGCACGTCAACGAGGCCCGTACGGACCTGGTCGCCGTACGCCGCCGGGGTGCCGGAACGGACCTCGCGCCCAATGCCTGACCTGGCCGTGGACGAGCTGCTGGCGCTGGACCGGCAGCACGTCTGGCATCCGTACGGGCCCATGCCCGGCCGACAGCAGCCGCTCGTCGTGGAGTGCGCGAGCGGAGTGCGTCTGCGCCTGGCCGACGGCTCCGGCGAACTGGTCGACGGCATGTCGTCCTGGTGGTCGGCCATCCACGGCTACAACCACCCGGTGCTCAACGAGGCCGCGCGCGAACAGTTGGCGCGGATGAGCCATGTGATGTTCGGGGGGCTCACCCACGAGCCCGCCGTCCGACTCGCGAAGCTCCTTGTCGACATGTCACCCGAAGGTCTCGAGCATGTGTTCCTCGCGGACTCCGGCTCGGTCTCGGTCGAGGTCGCGGTCAAGATGTGCCTGCAGTACTGGCGTTCGCTCGGCCGCCCCGCCAAGCAGCGGCTGCTGACCTGGCGCGGCGGATACCACGGCGACACCTGGCACCCGATGTCGGTGTGCGACCCCGACGGGGGTATGCACGAGCTGTGGCGGGGCGTCCTGCCCCGCCAGGTGTTCGAGGAGGCGCCACCGGCCGTCTACGAGGAGTCCTACGCCGAGCGGTTGCGCGCGACGGTCGAGCGGCACGCGGACGAGCTCGCAGCGGTGATCGTGGAGCCGGTGGTGCAGGGCGCGGGCGGGATGCGCTTCCACTCCCCCGCGTATCTGCGGGTACTGCGAGAGGCGTGCGACGCGCACGACGTGCTGCTCGTGTTCGACGAGATCGCCACCGGGTTCGGGCGCACGGGCGCGCTGTTCGCCGCGGACCACGCGGCGGTGACGCCGGATGTGATGTGTGTGGGCAAGGCGCTGACCGGCGGCTATATGACCATGGCGGCGACACTGTGCACGCCGCGGGTGGCCGACGGGATCTCCGGCGGCGCTGTGCCGGTGCTCGCGCACGGCCCCACCTTCATGGGCAACCCCCTGGCGGCGGCCGTGGCCTGCGCCTCCATCGGACTGCTGCTCGGCCAGGACTGGCAGTCGGAGGTCAAGCGGATCGAGACGGGCCTCAGGGATGGGCTCGCTCAGGCGGCGGCCGTGCCGGGGGTGCGCGAGGTGCGGGTCCTCGGTGCCATCGGGGTCGTCCAGCTCGACCACGAGGTCGACATGGAGGCGGCGACGCGGGCCGCGATGCGCGAGGGCGTGTGGCTGCGCCCGTTCCGCGACCTCGTCTACACGATGCCCCCGTACGTGACGGGGGACGCGGACGTGGCACGGATCGCGCGCGCGGTGTGCGCGGCGGCACGGGAAGGCTGACATGTCGGTACTGGTGATCACAGGGACCGGCACGGAGGTCGGCAAGACAATCACGACTGCTGCCGTCGCGGTGGTCGCGGTCGCCGCCGGGCGCTCGGTGGCCGTCCTCAAGCCCGCGCAGACGGGTGTGGGGCCCGACGAGCACGGGGACGCCGATGAGGTGGCCCGGCTCTCGGGCGCCGTGACGAGGCGTGAACTCGCCCGGTACCCCGAGCCGTTGGCGCCCGCCACGGCGGCACGGCGGGCAGGTATGCCGCCCGTGCGGCCGCACGAGATTGCGGAGGCGGCCGCCGAACTGGCCGTCGAACACGACCTCGTGCTCGTCGAGGGTGCGGGCGGGCTGCTCGTACGGTTCGACGACGAGGGCGGCACCCTGGCGGACGCGGCGCGGCTGCTGGCTGCACCTGTGCTGGTGGTCGCGCCGGCGGGCCTCGGCACACTCAACGCGAGCGAGCTGACGGCGCGCGAACTGCGGCACCGGAAAGTGGACTTGACGGGCGTGGTCATCGGCAGCTGGCCCGATGCCCCCGATCTCGCCTCGCGGTGCAACCTCGCGGACCTTCCGGAGGTGACCGAGGCGCCCCTGCTCGGCGCGCTGCCCACGGGAGCCGGGGCCTGCGCGCCCGCCGCCTTCCGTGCCGCGGCACCCGGCTGGCTGGCTCCCCGGCTGGGCGGCACGTGGGACGCGGAGGCGTTCTCCTCCGCATTCGCACCGTAGGGCGCCGCGTCCCGCACACCGATGAACGACGAGTGACCGCGTACCGGCAGGTGCGGGGCCTCCAGCGCCCAAGGTGCGCACCGGGCCGCTGCTGCACCTCACGGCGGGTAGGTCACTGCTGGACCTCGCACCGGTGCTGGCCCGCACCGGGCTCGCGGCCGGCAGTCAACGGCCCACCGCCGTCGTTCTCGACGCCACCGGGGCACGGGACGTCGACGCACTCCCGAGGTGCACGCCGCCCTCCACCCCGTCGTGCCCCCGTCCATGGTCCCGGCGGCGACGGGGCCATGGGACGGGCGTGCGCGCGGCGCGTCCGGGGGACAATCCCATTGTCGCCCGCCCTTCACCCCCCGGGAGGCCCGTCATGCCGGCCAGTGCCGCCAAGGACGCCGTCCATCACCCCCTCTTCGCCCGCTTCTACGCCCGGTTCAGCGTCACCGCCGAACGGGCCGTCGGGCCGCACCGGGATGTCCTCCTCGCCGGTCTGTCGGGGCGGGTGATCGAGATCGGCGCGGGCAACGGTCTGAACTTCGCGCACTACCCCGGCACGGTGGCCGAGGTGGTCGCGATCGAGCCGGAGCGTGCGCTGCGACAGCTCGCCCTGACCGCGGCCCTGCGCGCCGACGTGCCCGTGGACGTGGCGCCGGGCGCGGCGGAGGCCCTGCCGGTGAAGAGCGAGGCCTTCGACGCGGCGGTGGTGTCGCTGGTGTTGTGCAGTGTGCGGGATGTCTCACGCGCCCTGTCGGAGATACGACGGGTGCTGCGCCCGGGCGGTGAACTGCGCTTCTTCGAGCACGGCCGGGGCGGCGGGCGCGTGATGGAGGCAGCCCAGCGGACGCTGGACCGCACCGTGTGGCCGCGGCTGTTCGGCGGCTGCCACGTCGGCCGGGACCCGGTCGCCGCGATCAGGTCGGCCGGCTTCGAACTGGGGCCCTACCGCCGGGTGTTGGTGCCCTCCAAAGGGCCGCGGTGGCCCTCCTCCTACTGTGTGCTGGGCACGGCCCGCCGGCCCGGCCGTGAAGCGTAGTCACAGACTCCACTGCCGCAGCTCCTGCGCGATGTCGTGAACCGACGCCTCGCCGCTCTTGACCAGCAGGGCCAGATCGCGCACCTGTTCCGGTGAGGTGACGACCTTGACGCCGCTGGCGACCAGATAGCCGTAGGCGACCGCGGACGCGAACAGCGCGTTGGAACGCTCCAACGCCGGGACGTGCAGCAGGAGTTGGAGCAGGGCGGCGGCGCAGGCGTGCGGAGTGTCGTAGACAGGGACGCCGAATATCTCCGCCTCATGGCGGCTGACCGCGGCGACGAGCGCGCCCCAGTCCGTGATCTGGGGATCTCCGGGTGTCTTCTGTTCCGCGACCATCAGCAGCCAGGCGAGGTCGATTCTGAGGTTGCTCAAGGGATCAGCGACGACCGTCGCTCCGGTGCTCGCCCGAGACCCCGCCTCGGCCCTCGCGGGCGGCGCCGAACTCCTCGGCGAAGACGGACTCGTACTGTTTCATGAAGTCGGCGGCGGCCTCGACGAACGTGTGACCGACTTCCCCGGTGTCCTGCCGTACCAGCTCTTCTATGTAGCGGTTGACGCTCATGCCACGCTCCAGGGCGCGCTCGCGGGCGGCTCGGGCGGTGTCCTCGTCCACCCTCACGTTCAGCTGGGTCTTCGCCATGCTTCGACGCTAGCGCCGAGGTGCTAGCGGCGGCAAGTGGGCGGCAGGAATCCACCACAGGGTGGAAAGTGCCCCTTACACCGGCATCAGGGGCACGACCTGTGGTGGAGACGTGTCTGGACTTCGGGGGGATACCGGCTGTGCGGTGCGTCACACTACGCTCGGCCGGAAGAGGGAAGACGGAAGGTCGGACGTCACGAGCGAGGAGGCGGTCTTGTCCACTGCTGCTGCCGAACACGCCCCGGGCCGCGCGGAGGCGGACGGGATCGCCGCCCGCGCCCGGGGTCTGACGAAGGCGCACGGCTCGGGCGAGACGACGGTGCTCGCCCTCGACGCGGTCGACGTGGACATCGCACGCGGCCGCTTCACCGCGGTCATGGGTCCCTCCGGTTCCGGGAAGTCCACCCTGATGCACTGCCTCGCGGGGCTCGACACCGTATCGGCCGGTCAGGTGTGGCTCGGCGACACCGAGATCACGGGCCTGAAGGAACGCGAGCTGACCCGGCTGCGCCGGGACCGGATCGGCTTCATGTTCCAGTCGTTCAATCTGATCCCGACGCTCAACGCGGCCGAGAACATCACGCTCCCGATGGACATCGCGGGCCAGAAACCCGACCAGAAGTGGCTGGACCAGGTGATCGACACGCTCGGGCTGCGGGACCGGTTGAAGCACCGGCCGGCGCAGCTGTCGGGCGGACAGCAGCAGCGCGTCGCCTGTGCTCGAGCGCTCGCCTCCCGCCCCGAGCTGATCTTCGCGGACGAGCCCACGGGCAACCTGGACTCCCGGGCGGGCCTCGAGGTGCTGGGCTTTCTGCGCGAGGCGGTGGACGAGCTGGGACAGACCGTGGTGATGGTCACGCATGATCCGGGCGCGGCCGCCCACTCCGACCTGGTGCTTTTCCTGGCGGACGGGCGGATCGTGGACGAGATGGAGCAGCCCACGGCGGAGGCGGTGCTGGAGCGAATGAAGCGTTTCGACTCGATCCGGGCGACGTTCGACGACGCGTCCGGCCCCGAGGACCGGCGCTGAGGGCCGCGGACTGAGACCCGAGGACTGAGACCCGAGGACTGAGGCACCGTGCTGAAGGCGACTCTGCGCAGCTTCCTCGCGCACAAGGGACGGCTGGCCCTCTCGGCGCTGGCCGTCATCCTGTCCGTCGCGTTCGTCGCGGGCAGCCTGATCTTCTCGGACACGGTCACCCGGACCTTCGACCGGCTGTTCGCCTCCACGGCGGCCGATGTGACCGTGGGCCCCAAGGAGGACCTCTCTTCGCAGGTCCCCTCCGGGGTCACGGCGACCCTCCCCGCCTCACTGGCCGCTCGGGTGGCCAAGGTCGACGGCGTCGCGGCCGCCCACGTGGACGCCTCCGTCACCGACATCACGGTCGTCGACCACAAGAACGACCCCGTGGGACCGACCACGGGCGCGCCCACCATCGCCAAGAACTGGTACGTCACCGAGCGCAGCCCGGTGAAGCTCACCTCCGGACACGCGCCGCAGGGGCAGGGTGAGGCACTCCTGGACGCGGACACCGCCCGGCACAAGGACGTGCGGATCGGCGACACACTGACGGTCCTCGCCCGGCCCGGCTCGTTCAAGGTGCGGGTCGTCGGGATCGCCACCTTCACGACCACCAACCCGGGTGCCGCCCTGGTCTTCCTGGACACCCCGACCGCGCAGACCAAGCTGCTGGGCAGCCCCGACGCGGCCACGAGCATTTCGGTGGACGCGGCGGGAGGCGTCAGTGACCGGCAGCTCAAACAGCGGATCGTCGCACAGCTCCACTCCTCCGCCTACGACCTGAAGACCGCTGGCGAACAGGCCAAGTCCGACACCGACAAGCTCGGCACGTTCCTCGACGTGATCAAGTACGTGATGCTGGGCTTCGCCGGCATCGCCGTGCTCGTGGGTGTGTTCCTGATCGTCAACACGTTCGCGATGCTCATCGCGCAGCGCACCCGCGAACTCGGCCTGTTGCGCGCCCTGGGCGCGGACCGGCGGCAGGTGCGCCGGTCCGTGCTGATGGAGGCGCTGCTGCTCGGTGTGGTCGGCTCGACGGTCGGGCTCGCCGCGGGCATCGGGCTCGCGGCCGCGCTCATCCGCCTGATGAGCGCGTTCGGCATGAACCTGAAGTCCACCGAAATGGTGATCGGCTGGGCGACTCCCGTCGCCGCCTACCTGGTCGGGGTCGGCGTGACCTTCGTGGCCGCCTATGTCCCGGCGCGGCGCGCGGCCGGAGTCTCCCCCATGGCGGCCCTGGCGGACGCAGAGGTCGCAGGTGTGGGCCGGCCGTTGAAGGTCCGTGCGGTGGCGGGCGCGATCGTCGGCACCTTGGGCGTGGCCGCACTCGTGGGGTGCGTCCGGGCGACGAAGACCGCGTCGGCTGTCTCGCTGCTCGGGCTCGGCGTGATCCTCACGCTCGTCGCGACCGTGATCGCAGGCCCGCTGCTGGTGCGTCCGGTGATCCGGGTGCTGAGTGCCGCCTTCCCCGCTGTGTTCGGCTCGATCGGGCGGATGAGCCGACGCAACGCCCTGCGCAACCCGCGCCGCACCGGTGCCACAGCCTCCGCCCTGATGGTGGGGCTCGCGCTGGTGGCAGGAATGTCGGTGGCGAGCGAATCCCTCTCGAAGTCCTTCGACCAGCAGATCGACAAGACGCTGGGCGCCGACTTCGTGGTCCAGAACAGAAACTTCCAGCCTTTCCCGCAGGAAATCACCGACCGGGTCCGCGCCACCGACGGTGCCGGTCTCGTCGTACGCCAAAGGTTCACGCCCGTCGCGGTGAGCCTGCCCGACGGAAAGCGCGTGGAGACGACCGCCGCGGGTTACGACGCTCGCCTCGACGACATCGCCCAGGTCATCTACGCCCAGGGCGACACGGCGGCCGCACTCGGGCAGGGCGCCATCGCCATGGATGTGAAGTTCGCGAAGAGCCACGACGTACAGTCCGGCAGCAGGATCCCCGTCCAGTTCCCGGGCGAACGCCACACCGTCCTCAAGGTCGGTGCGCTCACCGACCAGGACGGAGTCGAGGGGTTCGGCGTCGAGGGCGGCCTGTACTTCGGGATGGCGACACTCCAGAAGTACGTGCCGGACGGACAGGACTCCGGCCTGTACGTGAACGCCGCGCCCGGAACGCCGAAAGACCAACTGCGGTCCCGGCTGGAGAAGACCCTCGCCCCGTACCCCCAGGTCCAGGTCCGCGACCAGGCCGACTACAAGAAGCTGGTGCACGACCAGATCGCGGTTCTGCTCTACCTGGTGTACGCGCTGCTCGGCCTCGCCATCGTCATCGCGGTGCTCGGGGTGGTCAACACCCTGGCCCTGTCGGTCGTCGAACGCACCCGTGAGATCGGCCTGCTGCGTGCGATCGGGCTCGCCCGGCGGCAGCTGCGCCGGATGATCCGGCTGGAGTCGGTGGTGATCGCCGTGTTCGGGGCCGTGCTCGGGCTCGCGCTGGGGCTCGTGTGGGGCGTGTGCACCCAGCAGGTGCTCGCACTGCAGGGAATGAAGGCACTGGCCATCCCCTGGGGCACGATCGTGGCCGTGGTGGTCGGTTCGGCGGTCGTGGGCGTGGTCGCGGCGCTTCTGCCCGCGTTGCGTGCGTCGCGCATGAATGTGCTGGCGGCGATCGCGCACGAATGATGTACTCGGCACGCGCTCAAGTCGCTTACTGCTGAGGAGAGTTCATGCCGCGCCCATTTCGCTTCGGCGTCAACCTGCTCGAACCCGCACCGGCCGGCGAGTGGCGTGCCAAGTGCCGCCGGGCCGAGGAACTCGGCTACGACGTCATACTCGTCCCCGACCACCTCGGCTGGCCTGCGCCGTTTCCGGCCCTCGTCGCGGCGGCGGAGGCGACCGAGCGTCCCAGGGTGGGCACCTTCGTGCTCAACGCGGGTTTCTGGAATCCGGCGCTCCTGGCCCGCGAGGTGGCGACAACGGACGCGCTGACCGGCGGCCGTCTCGAACTCGGCCTGGGCACCGGCTACGTGCAGGCCGAGCACGACACGGCGGGGCTGCCGTACGGCTCGCCGGGCGAGCGCGTCGACCATCTGCGCCGCACGGTGGAGGAGCTGGACCGGCTGCTCGGCTCCGAGGAGCACAGGCCGCAGGCGGTGCAGAAGCCCCGGGTGCCGCTGCTGATCGGAGCCAACGGCGACCGGATGCTGAGGCTGACCGCCGAACACGCCGACATCGCGGCCTTCACGGGGGCGCGCTCGGTGCCGGGGAGCACCACGGGGCAGCTGGCACCGCTCGGGGCCGGGGAACTCGACGAGCGCGTGGCCCGGTACCGGGAGCTCGCGGCGGGCCGCAAGGAGCCGGCCGAGCTGAACCTGCTCATCCAGCAGGTCGCGGTCACCGAGGACCCCGCCGGTGTGGTCCGCCCGCTGCTGGACCACATCCCCGGCCTGACCCTCGATCAGGCCCTGGCGCTGCCCATATTCCTGCTCGGCACCCTGGAGCAGATCACCGAGCGGGTGCGGGCGCTGCGCGAGCGCTACGGGTTCTCGTATCTGACGGTCCTGGAGCCGTCCATGGAGGCGTTCGCGGCGGTGATCGAGGCACTGCGCGGCGCATAGCCGTCCCCGTGGCCCGGGATCCCGAGGCGCTGATCGTCGCCGAGCACGGCGGCGAACCGGTCGGCACCGTGATCGCGGGCTTCGACGGGCGGAGCGTTCACCTCCACGACGAAATCCACCCCTCGGAACCGTGAAGCCCCGGCGATGGTGCATGGCCGTCCTGTCGCCGTCACCGCGGCGATGAGACAGTGCGGGTGTGGGACACCTCCCGCACGCCCATCTGTCGGTCGGTGGTCAGCTCCCGGGCGCGCTCCGACTCAGCCTCGCCCTGGGTGACAGCGACGGGCGGTCGTCCACCAGTGCCGTCGCCACCGCGTCCACATCACCACCGCGGCCGGTCAGCGTGCACGGAAAGTCGGGAGTCACCTTGGGATATTCCGCTTCGAACACCGACTGCCGCCAGTACTTTGTGAGTTGACTGGACTGGTGTGTGCGCACGTGGCAGGAGGGTGCAGTGAGCCGCGAAGAGGGCGAGGGAGAGCACGCCGAGCTGGCGATGGCGCGCCATTTGGTCGCCCGCCTGGCGCCCGAGGAGCTGGCGTTGTTCGACGAGACGGTGGCCGCCGCGCCGCGTGGGGGGCAGGTGAAGCGACGGCGCGACGATCCGCTCGGTTTCGGAGCCGTGGAAGCCGCCGCGGTGGTGTTCACCACCGTGGCCTGCGGGGTGGCGACTGAGGTGGTCAAGAGCCTGGCCGAGGACGCCGGGAGGCAGGCCGCCGACCGTACGAAGGGCTGGCTGCGGCGTCTGCGGCGCGCGCGGCGGTCAACGCCCTCGGCCGACGGAGACGCGGGGGCGGCTGTGGCGCCGCCGCCCTCGGAGGTACTCGCCGACCTGCGGGGAGTTGCGCGGCGCCGAGCGGTGCTGCTTGGCCTTGCGGAGGACCGGGCCGAGTTGCTGGCTGACACGATCGTGGCCTATCTGCGTGAACGCACCGACGACGAGGGCTGAGCCGCCGTGAACCTGCGGGGTCCGGCGCCGAGTGCCGGGGAGGGTGCGGCCGCTTCTCGGAACCGGCCGTTCCTGCTGCCGTCCGCCACGCTGACCACGTTCGTCCTGCTGATCATCGCGGTCCTGGCGTTCACTGTGATCATGGAGCCGGACTACTACCGGCTCTTCACCGGCGGCTGGCAGGACAGCCCGAGCGATCCGGTCGACTCCTGCCTGCGGCGGGGCATCGCACGGGTCGGCGGGCCCGACGCCGCAATGGAGTTATGGGCGCGGGGCCGTCGGCTGCCCGGCGTGGCAGAGTGCAACCGCGACGCCCCCGACAGGGCGCACTCTCAATCGTTTCTGATCACCTGCGGGCTGCTGGTCGTCGCCACCGGCCTCCACTACTGGTTCCGCGCCACCAGCCGGGCCCGCCGCCGCGGGGTGCGGCCCATCACCGCCGAGAACCTGCCGCACCTCCACGCCGAGCTGCTGTGCCTGGCCGACCGTGCCGTTCCGGGGCAGCATGTGCGGTTCCTGATCGGCCTGCTCGACCCGGCGGCGAACGGCGTGGCGTTCGGCCGGGCCGGTCGGCGGTACGTGCTCCTCGGGCGGGGTGTGCTGGCCCTGTTCGACCGCGACCGGGAGGCGTTCGAGGCGCTGGTCCTGCACGAGCTGGCGCACATCCGCAACCGCGACGTCGACCTGACGATGATCACGCTCGGATTCCTGCGGGCGTACGCTCTGCTCGTGTTCACGCCCGTCGCGGTGGGTCGGCTGCTGTACGTGGTATTCGGCGTCCACCCTGGGCTCTACGCGGCGAACTTCGCACAGATGCTGGGACTTGCCCTGCTGCTCGTCGTGGCGCGGGCGCAGGTCTTGCGGACCCGGGAGTATCAGGCCGACGCGCGTGTCGTCGCCTGGCAGGGGCGGCCAGAGCCGCTGCGGCGGCTCCTCGTCGGCGTGGCCGAGACGTCGGACACCGCGGGCCGGCCGTGGGCGCCGTTGCGGCAGCTGAGCGGCACCCACCCGACCGCGGCCGCGCGGGCTGCCGCGCTGACGGACCCGGGGCCGCTGATGGCGCCCACCTTCGGTTTCGCTCTGGTGCTGGGTGCGTGCCTGGTACTGGTGTGGGATCCGAGCAGCTCGCCGACCGCTCGGTGGAGCTACGGCGCGATCTGGGACCTGTGGCGGCCCGAACCGTTGACCGTGCTGCTGATAGTGGTGCTCGGGCTGGCCGTTCTGCGCGCTGCCCTGTACCGGGACACGCCTCGGTTGCATGCGCTTCGCTGGGGCCTGGCCCTCGGCCTGGTGGTGGGCATGGCGCTTTCGCCCATGCTGATCGCCAACGGGCTGGGCATGCCGACGTCCTGGGGGATCGAGGTGGGCAGCGCGCTGTTGCGGGGCGCATTGGTGGTGCTGCTCGTCCTGTGGTGCGAGTACCTGGCCGTCGCGTGGGCACCGGCGGTGGCCGCGGCTCGCCGTCCACTGGGCGTGGCCCTTGTGCCCTGTGCCGCCATCGTCGCCGTCACCCTGGCCGCTGCCCGGCCGGTGTTCGAGATGCATGCGACCTTCATCCTCGCGCAGTACGACGGGACGGCGATGAGCGACCTGCCTGGGCCGCTGCTCGTGTTCGCCGTGGCCCAGACGAAAGCCCTCGTGCTCTACTTCAGCGACGTGCCGTGGCTGCTGGGCGCGGCGGCCCTGCTCTTCGGCGCTCCGGCCCTGGGGCGGCTCTGCGGGCCGTGCCCGGCTGCTTCGCCCCCGGCGCAGCACGTCCGGCTCGCGAGCCGGAGGTCGACCTGGCTCGCCGGCGGCCTGACCTACGTCGGACTGTGGTGGGTGCTGACCGGCTACCTCGACGTGCTGTGGGGGACAACGCCGACACCGCTGTCGGACGGGATGCTGGTGGCCGGCGCGCCCGCCGCGGCGGGCGCCGCCGTGGCTGTGTTCGCCCCGCATCCCCTGCGGTGGTCGGTCATCGCGTCCGTACTCGTCGGCCTGCCCTTCGGCGCGCTGTTCGCGGTGGTCTGGGACATGCCGACGATCTTCATGCGCGACTCCCTCGTCTTCGGCGTCGAGGGCGCCTTCCTCGCCGCACTCGTCATCTCCGGCCTCACCGCCACGATGCGCCCCGCGGAACGTCCCCGCACGCCGCCCGCGACACGGGGCGACAAGGTCATTGAGCCTCCCGAACTTCCGCGATAGGCACCGGCAAGGGTTCCACAGGAGCGGCATCGCCGGACAACGGCTCTGATTCCAGGAATCGATTCCTCAGCACGGAAATCGCTCGCCGAACAGGTCGGCAGCCTGCTTGGCTCGCCCCATGAGCGATCTCCACATCCGCTGCGCCACTTTCTCGGACATCGACACCGTGCTGCAGTTCTGGCGCGAAGCCGCAGAAGGAACGAGCATCAGCGACGACCACGACGGAGTGGCCCGACTCATCACACGAGACCCCGAAGCCCTGCTCGTCGCAGAGCGCGACGGCCTCCTCACCGGAACCGTCATAGCCGGCTTCGACGGATGGCGATGCTCCGCCTACCGACTGGCCGTACACCCCGACCACCGTCGGCAAGGCATCGCCACCGCCCTACTGCAAGCCGCAGAACAACGCTTCTCCACCCTCGGCGGGCGACGCGTCGACGCCATGGTCCTGGAAGCCAACGAACAGGCCCACCACGCGTGGGCCGCCACTGGCTACCATCGCGAGGACCACTGGCGACGCTGGGTCAAACCGCTGTAGGCGATGTTTGTGAGGAGCAAGGATTCGACGGATGGCGCTGCCATCTGTACCGGCTCGCGGTGCACCCGGGACGCCGGCGGCAGGGCGTCGGCTCGGCGCTCCTCGCGGCGGCCGAGGAACGGTTCACGACTCGGAGGGCGCCGTGGGGACGCGATGGTGCTGCAGCGCAACGAAACAGCCCACCATGCGTCGCGGGCGGCGGGGTACACACCCGAGGAGCACTGGCGTCGCTGGGTGAAGCCCCTCACAGACTCAAGGACTTTACTGATCCTTTACCATGGAGTGGTCAAGCCGTAGTCCCGACGGGTCAACTCGTCCCACCATGGAAGGTGTGAGCGTCCGCCGATGGGCGAGCCTCCCAGTACCCGACCTCGCGCGGTCCCCGCGTCCCTGGCCGATCCTGGGACGGAGGTGACCCGATGATCGAAGTGCTCCTCCTGCTGGTGGCGGTCCTGCTCTCGCTCGCCTGCGGTGTCTTCGTCTCGGCGGAGTTCTCGCTCACCACCGTCGAGCGCAGCGCCCTGGAGCACGCCGCGCGGCGCGGTGAGCGCGGCGCGGCGGGCGCCCTCAAGGCCGCGCGGAACCTGACGTTCCAGCTCTCCGGCGCCCAGCTCGGGATCACGGTCACCAACCTGGTGGTCGGCATGCTCTCCGAGCCGTCGATCGCCAAGCTGATCGCGGACCCGCTGGAGTCCGTGGGTCTGTCGCGCTCCGCGGCCACGTCCGTCGCCCTGGTCATCGGTACCGGTCTGTCGACCGTATTCCTGATGGTGGTCGGCGAGCTGGTGCCCAAGAACTGGGCGATCTCCTCGCCGCTGGCCGTGGCCAAGCGTGTGGGCACGCCGCAGCGTTGGTTCAGCGCCGCGTTCCGCCCCTTCATCACCCATCTGAACAACACGGCCAACCACGTCGTCCGCCGCTTCGGCATCGAGCCGGCCGAGGAGCTGGCCTCCGCGCGCGGGCCCCAGGAACTGGTGGCCCTCGCCCGGCACTCCGCGAAGGAGGGAGCCCTGGAGGCGGACACCGCCGAACTGTTCGTCCGCACCCTCAACCTCGCCGATCTCACCGCGGAGAACGTGATGACCCCGCGTGTCCAGGTCATCGCCCTCGACGTCCAGGCGACCTGCGAGGACGTGGCGAACGCGACCCGCGCGACGGGGCTGTCCCGCTTCCCCGTCTACCGCGGCAACCTCGACTCGGTCGTGGGCATCGTGCACATCAAGGACGTCCTGGCCGTGCCCGCCGAGCAGCGGCCGCACCGTTCGGTCGCCCAGGTGATGCGCGAACCGCTCTTCGTCCCGGAGACCCTCACCGTGGACAGACTGCTGGACCGGCTCTCCGGCAAGAACACCATGGCCGTCGTCATCGACGAGTACGGGGGCAGCGCCGGGGTCGTCACGTTGGAGGACATCGTCGAGGAGGTCGTGGGCGAGGTGCGCGACGAGCACGACCCGCAGGAGATGCCGGACCTGGCCCCGGCCGGCGTGGACGACGCCGGCCGCGCGCTGTACCGGGCCGACGGTTCGGCCCGCATCGACCATCTTGCGCGCCTGGGGCTGCGGGTGCCCGAGGGCCCGTACGAGACACTGGCCGGTCTCATCGCCACCGAACTCGGCCGGATACCGGTCAAGGGCGACAGCGTCGAACTCGCCGGCTGGCGCCTCGACGTGGTGGACGCCTCGGGACGCCGGGCCGCGCGCGTGCTGATGCATGCGCCGCCCGCCGGGTGGGAGGGAGAGCAGTGACCGTCGTCCAGCTGCTGATCGGTCTGCTGACGCTCGTCGCGAACGCCTTCTTCGTGGGCGGCGAATTCGCGCTGATCTCCGTCCGCCGCAGTCAGATCGAGCCCCACGCCGAGGTGGGCGACCGGCGCGCGCGCAGCGTGCTGTGGGGTCTTGAGCACGTGTCCGCGTTGCTGGCGGCCGCGCAGCTCGGCATCACCCTGTGCACCCTGGTCCTCGGTGTCGTCGCCGAGCCTGCGATCGAACATCTGCTGGAACCCGTGTTCCATGCGCTGGGCATCCCGGAGGGTGCGGGCCGCGCGGTGTCGTTCGTGATCGCGCTGACCCTGGCGACCTATCTGCACATGCTCTTCGGCGAGATGGTGCCGAAGAACATCGCGCTCGCCGAACCGGTGCGCCTGGCGCTGCTGCTCGGCCCGCCGCTGGTCGGCCTGTCCCGAGCCCTGCGCCCGGTGATCTTCACCGTGAACGCCTTCGCGAACGCCCTGCTCGCGCTGTTGCGCGTGGAGACGAGGGACGAGGTCTCGGCCACCTTCTCGGACGACGAACTGGCCCGGCTCGTCAAAGCCTCCACCGAGGCCGGACTCATCGACGACCGCGCCCGGGAGCGGCTGCACGACGCCCTTGAACTGGGCCGTCGGCCTGTGCGCGACGTGGTCGTCCCGCTGGAACGCGTGGTCTACGCCCGCCTGGGTATCACTCCGGAGCAGCTGGAGCGACTGTCGGCGGAGTCCGGGTTCTCCCGCTTCCCGGTCGTGGACGACAACCGGCGGATCAGCGGCTATCTGCACGTCAAGGACGCGCTGGACGCGTCGCCGCGGGACAAGCCGTTCCGGGTGCGGGACATACGTCCCATCCCCCGGGTGCGCGAGAACACCCCGCTCGACGACGTGCTCACCGCCATGCGCCGCAGCCGTACGCACCTGGCGGCGGTGATCGGCGAGGACGGACGACTGGCGGGGCTGGTCACGATGGAGGACGTGCTGCGGGAGCTGTTCGGTCAGCCGCGCGAGCCGGGGCCGGTCGTCTGACGCGGGCCCCTGCCGGTGAGCACGGTGGACCGGTCCCTCGGCCGACGCCCCACGACCACTCGGCCGACGCCAGCCGCGACCGGGGCCCTGCCGATGAGCCCCGGTGGGCCGGGCCCCTCGGTCAACGAGAGCCACGACCGCCCGACCGATCGCGGCCACCACCGGGCCCCTGCCAACCGTGAGCCCCGGTCAACCAGTCCCCCCACCAACAGGAACCACATCCCCCGGCCGATCGCAGCCCTGCCGATCATGAGCCGAGGTCAGCCATTCCCCCCGGCCGACAGGAACCACCACCGCCCGACCGATCGCAGCCGCCACCGCGGCCCTGCCAACCGTGAGCCACAGTCAACCAGGGCCCCCCGACCGACAGGGCCACACGCCCCGACCGATCGCGGCCCCCACCGGGCCCCTGCCAACCGTGAGCCCCGGTCAACCAGTCCCCGGCCAACGAGAGCCATCACTGCCCGGCCGGCGTGGGCGAGGCCGGCGTGGGCGAGGCCAACCGGGCCGGGCGGGGCGCCTGAGTGCCGGCAGGGGAGCCGCCGTGGCGATGCGGGGCGACCGACCGACGGGTATGTGCACGGGATACCATCGTCGACGCCATGCACACGAACCCCACCTACACCAGCCTGGTCGCGGTCGGCGACTCCTTCACCGAGGGCATGTCGGACCTGCTGCCCGACGGCTCCTACCGCGGCTGGGCCGACGTCCTCGCGGGCCGGATGGCTGCCACGACGCCCGGATTCCGGTACGCCAACCTCGCCGTGCGCGGCAAGCTGATCGGGCAGATCGTCGATGCGCAGGTGGACGTCGCCGCCGCGATGCGGGCCGATGTGATCACGCTGGTCGGTGGCCTGAACGACACGCTGCGACCCAAGTGCGACATGGGGCGCGTACGGGGTCTGCTGACGGAGGCCGTGGAGCGCCTGGCTCCGTCGTGCAAGCAGCTCGTCCTGATGCGCAGCCCCGGCCGCCAGGGTCCGGTCCTCGAACGCTTCCGCCCCCGTATGGAGGAGCTGTTCGAGTGTGTCGACGAGCTCGCCGAGCGGCACGGCGCACTCGTGGTCGACCTGTACGGGGCGGCGTCGCTCGCCGATCCGCGCATGTGGGACGTGGACCGGCTGCATCTGACGGCCGAGGGTCACCGCCGGGTGGCGGAAGCCGTATGGCAGACGCTCCGGTACGAGGCGCAGGATACGGAGTGGCGTAACCCGCTGCCCCTGTCCGCGCCCCCGAACTGGCTCGCCCGCAGGACCGCGGACGTCCGTTTCACCCGGCAGCATCTGCTGCCCTGGATAGGGCGGCGGCTGACGGGTCGCTCGTCCGGCGACGGTCGGACAGGCGCCCAGTTTAGCGCTGAGCTGGGCAAAGCCTTCTGGGTCACCCCTGCGGACCACACAAACCCCGGCCCTGTGACGGACTGGCGACGGGTGGAGCCCTGACCCGGAGGCGCCTTGCCCCGGGAGAAGAGCCTCCGGTCCTGACCGAGGCGCATCGCGACGCACAGACCGAGGCCATGAAAGCCTTCCAGGACTACGTACCCTCGCGAGACCTGTACTGGGCCACCCGGTGGGGGCGCGAGGGTAAGAAGTCCTGACCGCACCGTCTCGGCTGACGTGCCCACAACGCCTGGCGCCGCGCCCACGAGGCGGGCAGCCACTGACACGAAACCCGTAACGAAAAGACCCCCGCCTCGCTCGCCGAAAGGCTTTGGTGTGCGGGCGAGGCCTGGGCCCGGTCGTTTGGGTGGTGTGATTGCCGTCGCTGTGCATATTCGTGTGGCCTTTTAGAGTCGTCTCACTTTTCTTCGATGGCGCTGGCGCGCCCTTGACTGTGTGCGCCGTCTGGCGCCCGATGTGACACAAGCGGCCTCCATCGCGTGGCGATAGAGCCGTGCCTCGAGGAGGAACGTCCATGCAGGCCCGGAGGATCGGCGCGGTCGCCGCAACAGC
Organism: Streptomyces sp. NPDC022910; assembly: GCF_055561075.1. Taxonomy (NCBI): domain Bacteria; kingdom Bacillati; phylum Actinomycetota; class Actinomycetes; order Kitasatosporales; family Streptomycetaceae; genus Streptomyces; species Streptomyces sp. NPDC022910. The sequence goes on along the minus strand of NZ_JBVHHL010000001.1, from coordinate 114,587 downwards.
AGTGGCGCTGGTGGCAGCCCGCGACCTTGTCCAGAAGCGGCACGCACTGCTGCGGAACTTCCCGGTGATCGGGCACGCCCGGTACCTGTTGGAGACGATCGGGCCGGAGCTGCGGCAGTACATCGTGACCTCCAACGAGGAGGAGCGCCCATTCAGCCGTGACCAGCGCACCTGGATCTACGCGTCGGCGAAGGAGGAGAACAACTACTTCGGGTTCGGCACCGAGGTCGACGTCGAGCACGTCCAGGGACACGCCTACCTGAAGCAGCGCACCTTCGCCAGCGCTCTGCCCGACGCGCACGACCCGCAGGCCCCGTTGCCCTCGGCCAAGGTGCTGGGCGGTCCGCGCGGGCGCGCCAAGGCCTTCCGGCCGGCGAGCGTTGTGAACATCTCGGCGATGAGCTTCGGCTCGCTCTCCGGCGCGGCCATCACGGCGCTCAACAAGGGAGCGGCGCTGGCGGGCACGATGCACAACACCGGCGAGGGCGGCCTGTCGCCGTACCACCGCAACGGCGGCGACTTGGTGCTGCAGATAGGCACCTCGTACTTCGGCTGCCGCAACGAGGACGGCAGCTTCAACCTCGACAAGCTCAAGGACGTGGTCGCGAGCGCCCCCGTCAAGGCGATCGAGATCAAGCTCTCCCAGGGTGCCAAGCCGGGGCTGGGCGGGATGCTGCCGGGCGCGAAGGTGACCCCGGAGATCGCCGGGATCCGCGGCATCCCCGTCGGCAAGGACTGCGCCTCCCCGTCGCGGCACACCGCGTTCAGCGACGTTGACTCGATGCTCGACTTCGTCGAGCTGCTCGCCATCGAGACCGGTCTGCCGGTCGGGGTCAAGAGCGCGGTGGGCGAGTTGGGCTTCTGGCAGGAGCTGGCCGCGCTGATGGCGCGTGGTGACCGTGGAGTCGACTTCGTGACCGTCGACGGCAGCGAGGGCGGCACCGGAGCGGCGCCGCGGATCTTCGCCGACTCGGTGTCGTTGCCGTTCCGGATGGGCTTCTCCCGGGTCTACGGCACTTTCGCCGAGCTCGGGCTCACCGACGAGCTGACCTTCATCGGCTCCGGCAAGCTCGGCCTGCCCGAGAACGCCGCGGTCGCCTTCGCCCTGGGCGCCGACATGATCAACGTGGCCCGTGAGGCGATGCTGTCGATCGGCTGCATCCAGTCGCAGAAGTGCCACACTGACAAGTGCCCCACCGGCATCGCCACCCAGAACCAGTGGCTCGCCCGCGGCCTGGACCCGGCCTCGAAGGCTACCCGGGCCGCTGTCTACCTGCGCACCCTGCGCAGGGAGCTGATGAAGGTCTCGTCGGCTGTCGGCGTCGCCCACCCCGGACTCATCACCGCCGACGACATCGAGATCATGAACGGCGACTACGAGGCCCGCACCCTGGCCGGCGTCTACGGCTACAAGGACGGCTGGGGCGAGCTCGGCCCGCACCTTTCCAAGGAGATCACCGAGCTGCTCGTCGGCACGCCGACCTCCACGAACAACCGGCCGGAGTGATCGCAACGTGTCCGAAGAAGTGAGATTCAAGAGCGTCGTCGGCCCCGAGCTGGCCGGGTCGATCGACCTGCCGGAGGGCGAGGTCCGGGGCTGGGGGATCTTCGTCCACGGATTCACGCTCGGCAAGAACTCGCCGGCCGCCTCGCGGGTCAGCAAGCAGTTGGCCCGCGAGGGGATCGGCATGCTGCGCTACGACAACCTCGGGATCGGCGATTCCGACGGCGACTGGGGTGACGGTTCCTTCACTGTCAAGGTCCAGGACACCGTCCGCGCGGCAGAGCTGATGGCAGAGCGGGGGACTCCGGCGGATCTGCTGGTGGGTCACTCGTGGGGAGGCGCCGCCGCCATCGCCGCGGCGGCCGAGGCGACCGGCGTCCGCGCGGTCGCCACGATCGGGGCGCCCGCCGACCCCAGTCACGTGGAGCACCAGTACGACGCGGTCGTGGACCGCGTGCTCAGTGAGGGACAGCACGAGTGGTTCGTCGGCGGGCGGACCCTGGTCCTCAAACGCGCCTTCGTCGAGGACGTCCGCCGCGCCCGTCTGCACGACCGGGTCCGTGAGTTGGACCGGCCGCTGCTCGTGATGCACTCGCCCACCGACGACACCGTCGACATCGCCAACGCCGGGGAGATCTTCAGCATGGCGCGGCACCCGCGAAGCTTCGTCTCGCTCGAAGGAGCGGACCACCTCCTGACCGCACGAGGGCAGGCGCAGCGAGCCGCCCACATCATCAGCGCCTGGGCCGACCAGTACATCCACGCCTCACGACCCGCAGGAAAGGACGTCTTGGGTGTTTGAGAGGTCGTTTTCGGCTCTCGCCTCTCGTGTGACAGGCCCGTCCGCGACGAGACGAGACCAGATCAATCTCCTATACGGCATACCTTGGAGCGGGGCAGACTTCAGTGGATGAGACTGGCAAACCGGGCTGCCGCGGGATCTCACCAGCCGCAGGGGCGCAGTGACGCCCCAGAAGTCACACCTCGGCGGTGGAGCTATTTTTCAAGTTCCTGCTCTTGCGCAGGCAGAGGTCTATGAGAGGCTCGACGGCCATGGGTGTCACACCGTCCGGCGACGGCCTCCCGGCCAAGCGCCCGGAACTGCTGCCGTACGAGGGGCCGGCCGCGTAGGAGCAAGGAACGCTCCGGAGGGAGTCCCACGTGACCACCGAGGTGATCAACCTGAAGGGCCGTCTTCAGGAGCTCGGCCCGCGGCTCGAGCGCGCCCCCGAGGACGTCGTCTACATCGGCCGCCGTATGACCAGGGGCGGCTGGGACCTCCCCCAGCACCCGCTGTACAACCCGTTCCAGATCGACACCCCGAAGAAGAAGCACGACGGGACGCGGGCGGAGGTGATGGCCAAGTACCGGGCGTACCTGATGGCGCGCCCCGACCTGCTGGACCTGGTACCCGGACTCCGCGGCAGAACGCTGGCATGCTGGTGCGCGCCCGAGCTGTGCCACGGGTACATCCTGTCGGAGATCGCGGACCGGTCGAGGCGTCCGGGGCACCGGTCATAGCCGCCGTGACGGGGGTCTCGTAGGTTCCGCCGAATCGGCCCATGGCGCTGGCCTGCACGAATCGCCAGTAGAATCCGTGTACGTGACTGCTGCGCCCGCAAAGCCCCGTATCCCGAACGTCCTCGCCGGACGCTACGCCTCCGCCGAGCTCGCCACGCTCTGGTCGCCCGAGCAGAAGGTGAGGCTGGAGCGGCAGCTCTGGCTCGCCGTGCTGCGGGCCCAGAAGGACCTGGGGATCGAGGTGCCGGACGAGGCGATCGCCGACTACGAGCGCGTTCTCGACCAGGTCGACCTCGCCTCGATCGCCGAGCGCGAGAAGGTCACGCGGCACGACGTGAAGGCGCGGATCGAGGAGTTCAACGCCCTCGCCGGGCACGAGCACGTACACAAGGGCATGACCTCCCGCGACCTGACCGAGAACGTGGAGCAGCTGCAGATCCGCCTCTCGCTGGAGCTGATGCGCGGCCGCACGGTGGCCGTGCTGGCGCGCCTCGGCAAGCTCGCGGGTGAGTACGGCGAGCTGGTCATGGCCGGCCGCTCCCACAACGTCGCCGCGCAGGCCACTACCCTCGGCAAGCGTTTCGCGACCGCCGCCGACGAGCTGCTGGTCGCCTTCGGCCGGGTCGAGGAGCTGCTCGGCCGCTACCCGCTGCGCGGCATCAAGGGTCCGGTCGGCACTGCGCAGGACATGCTGGACCTGCTCGGCGGCGACGCGGCCAAGCTCGCCGAACTGGAGCGCCGGATCGCGGGGCATCTGGGCTTCTCGCAGGCGTTCACCTCGGTGGGCCAGGTCTACCCGCGCTCGCTGGACTACGAGGTCGTCACCGCGCTGGTCCAGCTGGCGGCGGCGCCCTCCTCGCTGGCGAAGACGATCCGGCTGATGGCCGGACACGAACTGGTGACCGAGGGCTTCAAGCCCGGCCAGGTCGGCTCCTCCGCGATGCCGCACAAGATGAACACCCGCTCCTGCGAGCGTGTCAACGGCCTGATGGTCGTCCTGCGCGGCTACGCCTCGATGACCGGCGAGCTGGCGGGCGACCAGTGGAACGAGGGCGACGTGTCCTGCTCCGTGGTGCGCCGAATCGCCCTGCCGGACGCCTTCTTCGCGCTGGACGGCCTGCTCGAGACGTTCCTGACGGTGCTCGACGAGTTCGGCGCCTTCCCGGCGGTCATCGCGCGGGAGCTCGACCGCTATCTGCCGTTCCTCGCCACCACCAAGGTGCTGATGGCCTCGGTGCGCGCGGGCGTCGGCCGCGAGGTCGCCCACGAGGCCATCAAGGAGAACGCCGTCGCCTGCGCCCTGGCGATGCGTGAGCAGGGTGCCGAGCGCAACGAGCTGCTGGACAAGCTGGCCGCCGACGAGCGCATCCCGCTCGACCGCGCGCGGCTGGACGACCTGATGGCGGACAAGCTGTCCTTCACGGGCGCCGCGGCCGACCAGGTCGGCGCGGTCGTCGCCCGCATCGAGGAGATCGTCAAGCAGCACCCGGAGGCCGCCGGCTACACCCCTGGGGCGATCCTCTGACCCGGTTCACCCCGGCGGAACTGGAGGCCGCCCGCGACCGTCTGGTACCGGACGTGGCCGCGGACGGCCTCAAGGTCCTTTTCTGCGGCATCAATCCGGGACTCATGACGGCGGCGACGGGCCATCACTTCGCCCGCCCCGGCAATCGCTTCTGGACCGTGCTGCACTTGTCCGGCTTCACCCCGCGACTGTTCGCACCGGCGGAACAGGCCGAGTTGCTGTCATACGGGCTCGGTATCACCAATGTCGTGGCGCGGGCGACCGCACGGGCCGACGAGTTGACCGCCGAGGAGTACCGGGACGGCGGGCGGATCCTCAGCGCCAAAGTGGAACGGCTGCGGCCCACGTGGCTGGCGGTGGTGGGGGTGACGGCGTACCGCGCGGCCTTCGACGACCGCAAGGCGCGTGTCGGTCCTCAGGAGCGGACGATCGGGTCCAGCCGGGTCTGGGTGCTGCCCAACCCCAGTGGCCTCAACGCTCACTGGACAGCGGCGACGATGGCGCAGGAGTTCGCGCGGCTGCGCGTGGCCGCGGAGAGGTGAGCCGTCAGGGCGGGTCCCTGTCCGTGACGGCTGCCAGGAGCCGTATCTCGTCCGTCACGTCGCGCTCGGCCACACCGAGGGCCACCCATCGGCCGGTGCCGTCGGCCCGCCACAGATACAGATCGTCCACGAGGTCGCTGAGCATCGCCCACGGCTCCGGTATCTCCTCGCCGCGTGCTCTGCGCACACCGACGGTCAGTGGCCACCAGCGCAGCCCGTCTCCCCACCTCTCGTTCAGCCGCTGGGCGATCGCCTCCTTCCAGGCGTCGAAGTCCTCCGCCGTCCGCTCCCGCTCCGCGCCGTCACCCGTGCCGAGGCCGACGCTCGCCGCCAGCGTGGCGACATGGAAGCCGGGACCCCCGAAGCCCGAGTCCCACCCGCCGCGCCGCGCGGAGAACTCCCGCGCGCACAGCAGATCGATCGTGGCCAGGTGCTGGTCGATGGTCATGCATCCAGTAGAACAGCCGGTACTGACAATTGGCGGGGTGTCAGTTGCCCGGTGGGGTCAGGCATCCCGGCGTTCCAGGCTCCAAGCGCCCAGGAGCAAGGCCGTCCCCGCCCACAGCGCCGTCACCGCAAGCCCCGTCCACGGCCCGAGCATCCCGTCGGACGACTCGTGCAGGATCACCTGTCCCGCCTTGTCCGGCAGCAGATCGGCGGCCGTGCCCGACACTCCCCCGATCACGAAGGAGACGATGAGCAGGAACGGCACCAGCACGCTCAGCGTGGCGATCCCGCTGCGCAGCAACGCCGTGAGCCCGGCGGCCAGCAGCGCCATCAGTGTGAGGTAAAACCCGCAGCCGACGACCCCGCGCAGCCCCTGCGACCAGGTCGGTCCGCTCGCGTCGGCCCCGAGGACCGCCTTGCCCACCAGCAGACTCACCGATCCGGTGATCAGGCCGACGACGAGTACCGGCGCCCCGATCGCCGCCGCCTTGGCGGTGAACCACCGTCGGCGTCTTGGCACCGCGGCCAGGGAGAGCCTCAGCGTGCCGCCCTGGAACTCGGACGAGACGGCCGTCGTACCGAAGGCGATGGCCGCGATCTGCCCGAAACTGACGCCGAAGAACACCGAGAACAGCGGGTCGAAGTCCCGGCCCTCGGTGTCGAGTCCGGCGAGCGCCGAGAAGAGTGCCGTGACGAGCACCATCGCGAGAAGCGCGCCGACCAGCGACCGCAGCGTACGGATCTTGATCCACTCGGAGTGGAGTACGGGCGTGAGCGTCATCGTCAGGCCTCCTGGCGGTGCTTCGAACGGGACGTGAACTCGGTCTCGGCGGCCGTGAGATCGAGATAGGCCTGCTCCAAGGTGCCCTGCTCGGTGGTGAGTTCGAGAACAGGCAGGCCCGCGCCCGACGCGAGCCGGCCGATGTCCTCCACGCGGGCGTCGAGCACACTCCACCCTCCGTCGGCCGTCTCGGCAGCTTCGTACCGGTGCTCCTTGAGCAGCGCGCCCGTCCCACACTGGCGGACTCCGACCGGCTCCTGGAGTCGGCACGCGCGTCCGGCGCGAAGGTCGACGCCGATCTGTCCGGCCCCCTGGACAGGGTCCCCGGACCAGTGTCTCGCGAGGGCTACCGCATACTCCAGGAGTCGCTCACCAATGTGCTCCGTCACGCGGGCGGTGTGCCGGTCGGCGTCCGCATCGGTGTCGACGCGGACAGGCTCGCCCTGGAGGTCCGCAATCCGCTGGCCGCCGGGATTCCCGGGCCCGGGCGGGGCAGCGGTCTGCGCGGCATTCGCGAGCGCGCGGCACTGCTCGGCGGACGGGCGCGGACGGGGCCGGACGGAGGCGACTGGCAGGTCCATGTCGAGCTGCCGCTGCGTTGATCTACGCTGGCCCGATGCCGGTCACCGTCCTGCTCGTCGACGACGAGCCCCTGGTCCGCGCGGGCCTGCGCGCCGTCCTGGAGGCGCAGTCCGACATCGAGGTCGTCGGCGAGGCGGCCGACGGGGCGGCGGTGATCCCGCTGGCACGGCAGCTACGGCCGGACGTGGTCGCCATGGACGTCCGCATGCCCCTCATGAACGGTATCGAGGCCACGCGCGCGGTGCTGCGGACGGTCGAAGCACCGCCGAAGATCGTCGTGGTGACCACGTTCGAGAACGACGAGTACGTCTACGAAGCGCTGCGCGCGGGCGCGGACGGCTTTCTGCTCAAGCGGGCGCGGCCGGCCGAGATCGTGCACGCGGTGCGGCTGGTCGCCGAGGGCGAGTCGCTGCTTTTCCCGGCGTCGGTACGGCAGCTGGCCGCGGCGTACGGGGACGGCGGCGGCAACCACGAGGCCCGGGCGGCGATGCGGCGGGCCGCGCTGACCGAGCGAGAGGCGGCGGTGCTGCGGCTGATGGCGCGTGGTCTGTCGAACGCGGAGATCGCCGGAGAGCTGGTCGTCGGCACGGAGACGGTGAAGTCGCATGTCAGCGCGGTGCTGGCCAAGTTGGGAACGCGCGACCGCACGCAGGCGGTGATCCTGGCCTACGAGTCGGGGTTCGTCGTGCCGGGCTGAGGCCGAGGCAGGCGGAGCGGCCTTCCCGCTCGGCGGAGGAGAGTCCGGCCCCGGCATCGATCCGCTCAGCTGGTGCCCGGCCCTCGCGGGTGTGCGCTACGCCGAGTACGATCCGCCCAACACGCGCACGAGCTGGGAGGACGGACGTTGGGGCGGCTGACCGGCGGGGACCCCTCTCTGCTGAGAAGGATCAACTCGGCGGTGGTGCTGCACGCGCTGCGCGCCACGGACTGCGCGACACTCACCGAGATCACCCGGGTGACCGGACTGTCCCGGCCGACCGTCGAGGGCGTCGTCGAGGGGCTCATCGAGGCCGGGCTCGTGGTGGAGAAGGCGGCCGAGGAAGGCGCGGCCCGAAGGCAGGGGCGGCCCGCGCGGAGGTTCCGCTTCCGGGCGGAGGCGGGCCATCTGCTGGGCCTGGACGTCGGCGCGCACCGGGTGACAGCGGTTCTCGCCGATCTCGACGGCCGGGAGCTGGGCACCTTGTCCAAGGACGTCTCCGAGACGGCGTCGGCCGACGAGCGCCTGGAGCGGCTGCGGAGCACGGTCGCCGAGCTCCTGCGCCGGGCGGGCGTCTCCCGCGGCTCGCTGCGCGCGGTGGGCGTGGGCAGTCCCGGGATCGTGGAGGCGGACGGCACCGTGCGCCTCGGCACCGCCCTGCCCGAGTGGACCGGTCTGAAACTGGGTGATCGGCTCAGCCGCTCCTTCAAGTGCCCGGTACTGGTCGAGAACGACGCCAACGCGGCGGCCGTGGCCGAGCACTGGAAGGGTGCCGCCACCCAGTCCGACGACATCGTGTTCGTGCTCGCAGGGCTGAGCCCCGGCGCCGGTTCGCTGATCGGCGGACGGCTGCACCGCGGCTACGGCGGGGCGGCCGGGGAGATCGGCGCGCTGCATCTGCTGGGCCGCGAGGCCACTCCGGAGACACTGCTGTCGACCACGGACGAGCCGCTGCACCCGCTGGACGAACAGCAGGTCGCCGACGTGTTCGCGCTCGCCCGCGAGGGCGACCAGCGGGCCCGCGCGGCCGTGGAACGCTTCATTCAGCGGCTCGTGCACGACGTGGCGGCGCTCGTCCTGGCACTCGACCCCGAACTGGTCGTCATCGGCGGCTGGGCGGCGGGCCTGGACGGCGTACTGGACCCCCTGCGCCAAGAGCTGGCCCGCTACTGTCTTCGCCCTCCGAAGGTCACCCTGTCGCAGCTCGGCGAGGCCGCGGTGGCCACGGGGGCGCTGCGGCTGGCGCTGGGCCATGTGGAGGAGGAGCTGTTCGCGGTGGAGGGCACGGTGACGGCACGGCGCTGAGCCCGGCCTCACGACCGGGCCCGACCGGACAACACATCGCCCCCGGATCGGTTCCTCCAAGGCGCGACACGCACGGCTTACGGCACCGGCCTGCGGACCGCACGCGTCGCCCTCCACCCGACGCCGCACTCAGGAGGCGCGGCGCTCAGGGTCATGATGGATCTCGACACCGCCGGTGGCACCGAAGGTCAGACGGCACGTGTCGGCACGGTACGTGGCCACGGACACGGCCGCGGTGCGTCCCACCGCGTAGAAGCGGGTGGTGACGACGAGGACGGGCGCGCCGGGCAGCCGGTCGAGCTCCTTGGCGTCCTCGGCGCTGGCCGAGCCCAGCTCGACGGCCTGGTCCTGGCCCTCCAGCTCCAGGTGCTGCAACTCGCGCAGCACCGCGCGCGAGCGTGCCGCGCCCGAGGGCGCGTCGATCGCGGAGAGGTCGGGAACCGAGGACTCCGGGATGTAGAGCAGCTCCGCGGCGACGGGCTGGCCGTGCGTCACACGGGAGCGGCGCACCGTGTGCACCTGCTCGTCCCGGTCGGTCTCGAGTAGGTCCGCCACGGCGGCGGGCGGGGGCGCGAGGGTGCAGCCCGTGGACTGCCAGGCATCCTCGGTCGCACCCGGCCAGGTGTGCTGCTCGGAGCCGACGGCCACACCCATGCGGGGCGGGGCGACGGTGGTGCCGACTCCGCGGCGGCGCTGCAGCCGGCCTTCCAGTTCGAGCTGTTCGAGCGCCTGTCGGAGCGTGGCACGGGCGACGCCGAAGCGGGCCGCGAGGTCCCGTTCGTTGGGCAGGATCTCGCCCACGGAGAACTCGGAGTCGAGTGCTTCGGTGAGCACGGTCTTGAGGTGCCAGTACTTAGGCTCCGGCACCGATTCCAGCTGCGTGGTCCCCACCCTGTCCTCCGCAATCGCCGTGGCCCGGCGGCGTTTCAGCGCCCTTGTTTATTAAAGGTTGTTGCACTTCTCTGCGACCATAAGGCGACCCCCACCCTTGGTCAAGACCAATCCTCGATCCCTTACGGAGTGCACGCGTGCCGTGCCGCAGAGCGTTCACACAGCGTTCGCGGTGGGCGACATGGGTGACATGACGGCGAAGCCGGCGTTCATGAACGTTCAGGAACGCCGGCTTCGCGATTGCTTCGCGATGGCCCTGCAGAGGGTTAGTCGACCGGCAGGGACACCAGCTTCTCCGGGTTGCGGATGATGTAGACGCACTGGATGCGCCCGTCCGCGATGTCCACCTGGAGGACGCTGTCGGGTTTGCCGCCGGACAGGAGCAGGAGGGCCGGTCCGCCGTTGAGCTCCAGGAAACGGAACGAGAAGTCCGGGATGCCCTTGCCGGCCACCCCGGCGATGAAGCGGCCGACCTTGTCGGCGCTCTCCAGGACACGCAGCGGAGCCTTGGCGCGGCCGCCGCTGTCGCCGACCAGGCGGACGTCCGGGGCGAGCAGCCGCATGAGTCCGTCAAGGTCGCCCTCGGCCGAGGCGGCCAGAAACCGCTCGGTGAGATCACGGCGTTCGGCCGGGTCGACCTCGTAGCGCGGCCGCCGTTCGCCGACGTGTCTGCGGGCCCGGCCGGCGAGTTGGCGCACCGCGGCCTCGCTGCGGTCCAGGGTGGCCGCGATCTCCGCGAACGGGTACCCGAAGGCCTCTCGGAGCACGAACACCGCGCGCTCCAGCGGTGACAGGGACTCCAGGACGACGAGGACGGCGAGCGAGACGGAGTCGGCGAGCACGGCCCGCTCCGCCGCGTCCGGGACGGCGTCGCCGAAGTCGGTGACGTACGGATCGGGCAACCAGGGGCCCACGTACGCCTCCCTGTGGGCCTGTGCCTGACGCAGCCGGTCGACGGCCAGCCGGGTGGTGATGCGTACGAGGTATCCACGCGGTTCACGGACGGCGTCGCGGTCGGCACCGGACCAGCGCAGCCAGGCCTCCTGGACCACGTCCTCGGCGTCGGCCACCCGGCCGAGCATGCGGTAGGCGACGCCCATCAGAACAGGGCGATGCTCTTCGAAGACCTCGGTCGCGGTGTCGGCGCTCACCGCTCCATCCCATCCGACACACGCCGCGGTTTCAACCCTGAGGTGCGACCGGCACGTTGAGGGTCCATCGTTCACGGCGACGGGGGCTACCCGTGGGTAGCAGTTGCTGACAAGCTGTCTACAGGAGTGATTCGTCAGCGTGTCCCAGACGAGGAGCAGCACCATGACCGCCACGGTCTCCTTCATTGTTCCCTCTCCGCACGGCCCGCGGACGGTGACCGTCGCCTACGCGCGCGTGGGCACCGGCGAACCGCTCCTCCTGCTGCACGGAATCGGCCATCACCGGCAGGCCTGGGACCCGGTCGTGGACATCCTGGCGACCGAGCGCGACGTGATCGCGGTCGACCTCCCCGGCTTCGGCGCGTCCCCGGCCCTGCCGGACGGCGTCGCCTACGGCCTGTCGACCGTGGTGCCCGCGCTCGGTGCGCTGTGCCAGGCACTGGAGATCGAGCGCCCGCATGTGGCGGGCAACTCCCTGGGCGGCCTGCTGGCTCTGGAGCTGGGCCGCGAGAGGCTCGTACGGTCCGTCACCGCACTCTCCCCCGCCGGATTTTGGACCCCGGCCGAACGGCGGTACGCGTTCACGGTCCTCGTTGCGATGCGGCAGGCCGCGCGGAGCATGCCGCAGCCCGTAGTGGAACGGCTGTCGCGGACGGCGGCCGGGCGGACGGTACTGACGAGCACCATCTACGCCCGTCCCGGCCGCCGTTCACCCGAGGCCGTCGTCGCCGAGACGCTCGCACTGGCCCGTGCCGAGGGATTCGCCGACACCCTCCGGGCCGGTACGTCCGTCCAGTTCACCGAGGACGTGCCCGGACTGCCTGTCACCGTGGCGTGGGGCACCCGGGACCGGCTCCTGGTGCGCCGTCAGGGCGTCCGCGCCAAGCGGATCATTCCCAAGGCCCGGCTGGTGCGGCTGCCCGGCTGCGGGCACGTCCCGATGAACGACGATCCGGCGCTGGTCGCGCGGGTCATCCTGGACGGCAGCCGCTGAGCGACCCGGGTGCGGGCCATCCGAACGGGCTGCCGTCGAGCGCCCTACGGGCAACGCGCCCGAGCCCAGCGCCACCCCGGCGCCCACCAGCGCGCTTCCGGCGGCCTGCGGGAGGCCCCGTGCGCGCCGGTGCCGACAACCGGCGCAGTGCTGGCGGCGGCGACCGGGATGAGGCCGGAGAAGAGCGTGGCACGCTCCGCTCCGAACCGCTGCATGCCCATGTACCAGCACACGAAGCCATCGAGGGTGACGACCGCCGCCTGCCACAACAGCGCGGCGGCAAGGACATCCGCGGGCCGTCATTCGTCCTGGCCGTACTGGCGTCACCAGAGCACCAACAGGGCGGCAGCGAGTGCGACGGTCAATACGGCGCCTGCGGCCAGTGGTCCTCCGGTTCGACTGGCGGCGCGAAGCCGTTCGTGCCTGATATCGGCTGCGGCGTTCCGGTAGCGCACTGCGGAGTGAGCCAGCCCAGTTGCTCCGACAGCCATCAGCAGAGCACCTGCGGCCAGTGAACGGGTACGGCTGCCTTCGACGAACTTGGCCACGGCCAGCCCTAGCGCCATCACGTTCGCGGATGTGCGCAACCATGCGAGGTAGGTGCGCTCGCTCGCCAGATGATCTCGGGTGCGGGTTGGGTCTGTGTCATCCCCGGGTCGTTCCTTGCCCATGACTCGCTCTCCTACTGCAGGCCGCAGCGATGCTCGTTCTGTCGCTGTCGCCGAAACCGGGCGGGATCGAAAGTGCCGCTTGGGAGGACTTCGAGCATAGTGGCGGTATGGGCATATGGGATAAACGAGACGATATGATCGTGCACCAGACCGAGCCCTACAACGCTGAACCACCTCCTGGCGCGCTCCTGGACCCGGTCACCCCTCTCGACACCTTCTATAGCCGCAACCATGCCCCGATTCCCCGCGCGGAGGGGGCGAGCTGGCGGCTGCGGGTGGACGGCATGGTCGACCGCCCCCTGGAATTGTCGCTGGACGAACTGCGGTACCGATTCCCCGAACGGAAGGTGCTCGCCACTTTGCAGTGCGCGGGCAACCGCCGCGCCGACCTCATGGAGTTCCGCGACATACCCGGCCAGGTCCCCTGGGGCCCCGGAGCTATCTCCACGGCATGGTGGACCGGGGTGAGCCTGGCGGATGTGCTGGCCGAGGCAGGGCTGCAGGCCGAAGCGGCCCACATCGCCTTCACCGGCGCCGACGTGTCACAGGATGCCGACCCGCCACAGCCCTTCGGCGCCTCCATTCCGGCGGCGAAGGCCACCTCCAGCGAGGTGCTCCTGGCCTGGGCGATGAACGATCAGGCTCTTCCCGTCGCGCACGGCGCCCCGCTGCGCGTCGTCGTCCCGGGCTATATCGGCGCCCGCAGCGTCAAATGGCTCCAGCGCATCACCGCACAGACCGAACCGTCCGACAACTACTTCCAGTGGGAATACAGCCTCCTGCCTCCCGAGGCCGACCCCCGCAAGGCAGGACCAGGCGACGGCATCACTCTCGGGCCGGTCGTCATTCACAGTGCCATCGTGCGGCCCGGCAAAGGCGCCCACCTACCGTCCGGGCCTACCGAGGTCACCGGCTTCGCCTTCGCCGGCGACGATCGAACGGTGACGCGCGTGGACGTGTCCGCCGACGGAGGCACCACGTGGGTTCACGCCGATCTGGACGCACCGGACAACCTATGGACGTGGCAGCACTGGCGCGCCACGCTCACCCTCCCCGCGGGCGAGACGGAACTCCTCGCCCGCGCCTGGGACTCCGCCGCAGGCGTGCAGCCCGAATCGCCGGCCACAATCTGGAACCCCAAGGGCTACGCCAACAACGCCTGGGCCCGCCTCCACGTCACCTGCGACCGCTGAAAGCCCAGCGGCCGTACCGCGGCGGGTGCGGATCCTGGGCGCCACCGCACACCCCACGGCGGAGTGGATCGTGCAGCTCGGGCGCAATCTCCTCATGAGGCCGTCCGCATCGGCGACTGCGACGTCTCCCCGCAGGCCCTGTCCTACACCGCCCTGCGCACCGTGACCCGCTTCTGCCGCTCCGCCGACCCCGCCATCGGCCGCCACCACGTGCCGCGCCTGCGCGGCATCGAGACCCTCTCGTAGCCTGCTCCACTCCTTCACCCGGTGGCGGATCGTCCAGTCCGAGCACCCGACCTGGGCCATCCTCTCGTATCCCGCACCGTGGACGAGCTTCTCGACCACGCGCTCGAACACCGTCGGTCCGGGATCCGCCGCCGGTGGCGTCCGAGCGGATGATCCGGATGAACCTCGGGACGCTCGGGGAGCAGTACGGAGAACTGCTCCCAGACCGGTTCCGGCAGGCATGAGGGGACAGCGGGCACAGGCCCTCCTGGGACTACGAAGCGTGAAGAACTCCATGACGCCATCGGGGACCAATTCGGAGGCGTCGCTCGCCCCGGGACTGCGGCTCGGCTGGCTGCTCGTCCCCTGGGCGTTCACCGACGAGGTCGTCGAACGCAAGCGGACCACGGACCTCGGGCATCCGGTCGTCGACCAGGCGCTGCTCGCCCGGTTCGTGGAGCGCGGCGACTACGACCGGCATCTGCGCCGGTGCCAGCGCGCCTACGAAGAGCGTCGCGACACCCTGGTGTCCGCCCTGAAAGAGCACTTTCCGGGGGCCGAGGTGACCGGGATAGCGGCCGGTCTGCACGCCATCGCCCGGCTGCCCGAACGGTACGGACCGCTGGAGCGTTTCCTCAAGGGCGCCACGGCGGCCCAGGGGGCGGTGTGTCCGGTCGCCGCGTACGGGACGGTGGCCGACGACGGCGTACACCTGGTGCTCGGGTACGCGCATCTGTCTCCCTCGCGGATCCGGGAGGGTGGGCGGGCCACGGCGTCCGCCACGCGCGCGTGATGCGCCTCCCCCGTCCGGCGTGTCCGGCGCGCCTCATGCCTTCCGCGGTCGTTCCGGTGTCACGACGGTCAGTTGTTCACTTGTGGTTTCCGTGCGCGCTGCGGCGCACCAGTAGTTGTGGCAGTGCCTATTGGCCGGAACCGTCCACTGGAGGCACCTCCATGTCACACCGCCCCTTCCCGGGCCGCCGCAGCGTCCTGCGCGGCTCCCTGGCCGCATCGGCGGCCCTCACCCTGCCCACCGCGCTCGGCGCGGCACCGGCGTTCGCCCTGTCGGGGCGCCCGAAGGCGGGATGGGGCGTCCAGGCCGGTGACGTGACCGCCCACTCAGGTCTCGTCTGGGTGCGCTCCGACCGCCCGGCGCGGATGATCGTCGAGACCTCCGCGACCGAGTCGTTCCGCAATCCGCGCAGATGGCAGGGGGCGCTGCTGGGCGCGGACACCGACTTCACGGGCACGACGCGGCTGCACGGGCTGCCGGCGGGCGAGCAGATCCACTACCGCGTGCTCCTGGCCGACCCGGACGACCCGCGGCGCACCGGCGAACCGGTGACGGGCACCTTCCGTACGACGCCGCTCGGGCGCCGCCGCGGGGTGCGCTTCCTGTGGTCGGGCGACCTGGCGGGCCAGGGCTGGGGCATCAACCCCGACCTCGGCGGTTACCGCATCTACGACGCCATGGCGAAGCTCGACCCCGACTTCTTCCTCTGCAGCGGCGACAACATCTACGCCGACGGTCCGATCTCGGCGACCCAGGCCCTGCCCGACGGCAGCACCTGGCGGAACATCACCACCGAGGAGAAGTCGAAGGTCGCCGAGACCCTGGCCGAGTACCGCGGCAACTTCCGCTACAACCTGCTGGACGAGAACCTCAAGCGGTTCAACGCCCAGGTGCCGTCGATCATCCAGTGGGACGACCACGAGGTCCGCAACAACTGGTACCCCGGTGAGGTGATCGCCTCCTCCGACACCCGCTACACCGAGAAGAGCATCGACGTGCTCGCGGCCCGGGCGCGGCGCGCCTTCAGCGAGTACTTCCCGATCTCGAGCCTGCAGCCGGGTGACAGGAACGGCCGTGTGTACCGGGTCATGCGCCACGGACCGATGCTGGACGTCTTCGTCCTCGACATGCGCACCTACCGCAACGCCAACTCGGCCGACGACCAGACCGTCGACCCGCAGGGCATCCTCGGGGCAGAGCAGCTTGAGTGGCTCAAGCGGGAGCTGGCCGGGTCGCGCGCTGTGTGGAAGGTGATCGCCGCGGACATGCCGCTCGGCCTGGTGGTTCCGGACACCACGGAGAACAAGCCCAACATCGAGGCGGTGGCGCAGGGCGACCCCGGCGCGCCGCTCGGGCGGGAGCTGCAGATCGCTGAGCTGCTGCGGTTCATCAAGCACCGGAAGATCACGGGCACGCTGTGGCTCACGGCCGACGTGCACCACACCTCGGCCCAGCACTACCAGCCCTCGCGGGCCGCGTTCACCGACTTCGAGCCGTTCTGGGAGTTCGTCTCGGGACCGCTCAACGCCGGTGCGTTCCCGGCGAGCGCGCTCGACAACACGTTCGGTCCCGAGCGGGTGTTCGTGAAGGCGCCAACCGCCTCGAACGTCTCGCCGGCGGGCGGCTACCAGTTCTTCGGCGAGGTCGACATCGACGGTGACAGCGGCGAACTGACCGTCCGGCTGCGCGAGCAGGACGGGACGGTACTGTTCACCCAGGTGCTTCAGCCGGGACGCGTGGGCCAGTAACTCGCCTTCACCTAGGGTGGTTTGAGGACACACGGCCGAGCCGACGGCCGGCCGGGCCGGTTCCGCGATCGGCCCCCGGCTCGCGTACCCTCGGTCACCACGCCGCGCACCGGAGTCATCCCCCGGTGCGCGGCGCCCGACCGGGCGCGCTTTTCACCGGACGGTCGGTCCGCACCACCGTCGCTTTGTCAAAAGAACAACAAAAAGGACAGAAGCACACTTTACCCGCCAGACACAAAGCGTTTGTGATCACGCAACACCCTTCCTTCACAGTGGTTGCATGAGTCCAGACATGTCTGATGTGACGCGAGCGAAGCACGGTCGCCCGGTGCACCACTGGCGACGTGACCTGATCGAACTCGCCGCACTGTTCACGGCGGTCGCGGTGGCGGACGCGGTGGCCAACCTCGTCGGGCACGGACCCGACGGTCCCGCCCTGCTCGTGCTCTCGGCGGTGGCACTGGTCGCGACGGCCGGATTCCACACCTGGTGGGCACGCCGCCACGGTCATGCTCCGCCCACAGGTGATACCGGCGCCCGGCCGCTCGCCGAGGGGCGGCAGGCCGGGCCGTCCGGGACCGACGCCGACGGCGGGGCGACCGCGCTGTGGCGGATGCGGACGACGGTGAGGGACGAGCCCGGCTCGCTGGCCGCGCTGTGCACGGCACTGGCGGGACTGCGGATCGACATCCTGAGCCTGCAGACGCACCCCCTGGCGCAGGGCACGGTCGACGAATTCCTGCTGCGGGCACCGGCTGAGCTGGAGGCGGCCGGGATCACGCGGGCCGTCTCGCTGGCCGGGGGCACCGAGAGCTGGATCGAACGGGCCGACGCGCACGACCTGGTGGACGCCCCGACCCGGATCCTGGGTCTGGCCACGCGCACCGCACTGGACGCTGCGGAACTACCGCTCGCACTGCGCCAGTTGCTCGGCAGGTGCACCATCCGCTCCCTGCCCGCCGTCTCCCCCGGCTCGGGCCGGGCTCAGGAGGAGGCGCCCGTCGAGGGCGCCCTGGAGGACACGGTGATGCGGCTGCGGGCGCCGGAGGGCGGGGTGCTCACGGTGGAGCGGCCGTATCTGCCGTTCACGCCCGCGGAGTTCGCGCGGGCGCGGGCGCTGGTGGAGCTCGACACCCGGCTCGGTCCGCGCATTCCCCTCAGCCAGGACGTGCTGACGCTGCCGGAGGGCAACGCCATCACCGTACGGCGGGCCGACACAGCCGACCTGCAGGCGGCCAAGGAGATGCAGGCCCGGTGCTCGACGCGCACGCTGAGCATGCGCTACCACGGACCGGTCGGCGACGCGGACCGTTACCTCAGGCACCTGCTGAGCCCGCGGTTCGGCCGGACCCTAGCGGTACAGACGACGTCGGGCCTCATCGTCGGCCTCGGGCACCTTCTGTGGGACGGTGACGAGACGGAGGTCGCGCTGCTCATCGAGGACGAATGGCAGCGGCGCGGCATCGGCACGGAACTGCTCGGGCGTCTGGTGACGATGGCGGTCGAGGCCGGCTGCGAGAACGTCTACGCGGTCACCCAGGCGTCCAACACGGGCATGGTCGCCGCGATGCGCGGCCTCGGACTGCCCCTCGACTACCAGATCGAGGAGGGCACCCTCGTCATCACCGCCCGTCTGGACGCGACCCCGGTGGCCTCGCGTCTGCCGTACGGCCAGACACACGAGTCGCACCACGGCACGAGGGGCCCGCGGGACTGACCGCGCGCGGGCGCGCACTCGACGTGGAACGGCCCGGCGCACTCCGCCGGGCCGTTCGGCGTGCGAGGGCCCGGACCGCCCGCGAGCCCACGCCCCACCGGGTCTACCGCCCAGCGGTCTCCTGCTGCCGCCGGTGGCCCATCGTGCGCTCCGACCCCAACGCTCCCTCGAGATCGGCCCACAGGTCCCCGACGTCCTCCAAACCCACCGACAGCCGCAGCAACCGGTCGCTGACCCCGGCATCCCTGCGGTCCGTCGCGTCGACGATGCGGTGGCTGATGGACGCCGGATGCTGGATGAGGGTGTCGACACTGCCGAGGCTGACCGCCGGGGTGATCAGACGGGTCCCGGCGATCACCGCGTGCGGATCGCCGTGCACCTCGAAGGCGATCATCGCGCCGCCGATCCGTGGATAGTGGACGCGGGCCACCCGCGGGTCGGCGTCGAGCCGGCGGGCGAGTTCGGCGGCGGTGGCGGACGCGGCCCGGACCCGTACCGGCAGTGTGGACAGACCGCGCAGCAGCAGATAGCCGGCGAGCGGGTGGAGCACCCCGCCCGTCGCGAAGCGCACCTGGCGCAGCCGCCGCGCCAGCTCCTCGTCGCAGGCCACCACCCCGCCCATCACATCGCCGTGCCCGCCGAGGTACTTCGTGGCACTGTGCAGCACCAGTCGCGCCCCCAGCCCGGCGGGGCGCTGCAGCACGGGCGTCGCGAAGGTGTTGTCCGCCAGCAACGGCACGGAACCGCAGGCGTGGGCCACCGCACGCAGGTCTACTTCCGCGAGTGTCGGGTTGGCCGGGGACTCGACCACGACGAGGCCGGTGTCCGGGCGCAGGGCGTCCGCGATGCCGGCCGGATCGGTCCAGGTCACCTCGGAGCCGAGCAATCCGGCTGTCAGCAGATGGTCGCTGCAGCCGTACAGCGGCCGTACGGCGACGACATGGCGCAGCCCCAGCGCGTTCCGTGCGAGCAGGACCGCACTCAGCGCCGCCATGCCGCTCGCGAAGGCGACCGCGCTCTCGGTGCCCTCGAGCCGTGCGAGCGCGGTCTCGAAGCGGGCGACGGTGGGATTGCCGAGCCGCCCGTAGACGGGCGGGCCCACCAGCTCCGCGCCTTCGGCAGCGAAGGCGTCGAGACGGGCGGCCTCGCCACGGCTGTCGTGGGACGGGTAGGTCGTGGAGAAGTCGAGGGGCGGGGCGTGCAGCCCCTGCTCGGCGAGGTCCTCGCGTCCGGCGTGCACGGCCTCGGTGGCGAGTGCCCGGCGGGCGGGGAGATCCACTGCGCATCCGTCCTGCGCGTCGTACGCGACATGAGTACGGGAATCCATGGACGGCAGACTGAACACCGGCCGGGGCGATGGCAGAGAAACCCGTGTTACGTTCGGCAGATGACCGAATCCGTCGTACTGGACCCGGTGGACCTCCGCCTTCTGCGGCTGTTGCAGAACGACGCCCGGACGACCTACCGCGACCTGGCGGCGCAGGTCGGGGTCGCGCCCTCGACCTGTCTCGACCGGGTGACCAGACTGCGCCGCTCGGGCGTCATTCTCGGCCATCAGCTGCGCCTCGACCCTGCGAAGCTGGGGCGCGGCCTGGAAGCGCTGCTGTCCGTGCAGGTCAGGCCGCACCGTCGGGAGTTGGTGGGCCCCTTCGTGGAGCGGATCAGGGCGCTGCCCGAGTCCCGAACGGTCTTCCACCTCACCGGCCCCGACGACTACCTCGTGCATGTCGCGGTCGCGGACATGGCGGATCTCCAGCGGCTGGTCCTCGACGAGTTCACGGCACGGCGCGAGGTGGCGCGGGTGGAGACCCGGCTGATCTTCCAGCAGTGGGACTGCGGCCCCCTGCTGCCTCCGGGCCATGCCGTGCCGAAACCCGCTGAACAGACGTAAGCCGAGCGCGGAATCCCCGTGACGCGGACCACGTCGGCGTATCAGGATTGTGCGCATGTCAGACACCACCAGGAGCCCCCTGCCCCGGGAGGTCGCCGACGCCTATGTCGACGCCCTCGTCGCCCTCGACCCCGTCACCGGTACGTACCTCGGTGTGAAGGAGAGTTCGAGCAGCCTGCCCGACACCTCGCCCGCGGGCCAGGAGGCGCTCGCCGAGCTGGCGCGGGCGACCCTCGCCCGACTCGACGAGGCGGAGCGCCTGCCGGGCGCGGACAGTGACATCGAGCGCCGGTGCGCGCGACTGCTGCGCGAGCGCCTCACCGCTGAACTTGCGGTGCACGAGGCCGACGAGGGTCTCAGAGCGGTGGGCAACATGCACACCTCGGTGCACTCCGTGCGTGAGGTCTTCACGATCACGCCCGTCGCGACGGAGGAGGACTGGGCGGCGATCGCCGAGCGGCTGCGCGCCTTTCCCGCCGCTCTGCGCGGATACCGCGAGTCCCTCGCCCTCGGTCTGGAGCGCAAGCTGTACGCGGGACCGCGCCCGACCGCGACCTTCGTCGAGCAGCTCACCGAGTGGTCGGACACGGACGGCCAGGGCCGCGGCTGGTTCGAGGACTTCGTGTCCCAGGGTCCCGAGACGCTGCGTGCGGAACTGGACGACGCCGCCCGGGCGGCGACCGCGGCCATCGTGGAACTGCGGGACTGGGCGCGCGACGTGTACGCGCCGACGATCGAGGGCGCACCGAACACGGTCGGCCGCGAGCGCTACGCCCGCTGGGCCCGCTACTTCAACGGTACGGACCTGGACCTCGACGAGGCGTACGCGTACGGCTGGTCGGAGTACCACCGGATCCTCGGCGAAATGAAGAAGGAGGCCGAGAAGGTCCTGCCCGGCGCCGAGACACCGTGGGTGGCGCTCGCGCACCTCGACGAGCACGGCACCCACATCGAGGGGGTCGACGAGGTCCGTGGGTGGCTCCAGGGTCTGATGGACGAGGCGATCGGGGCGCTCGACGGCACGCACTTCGAACTGGCCGAGCGGGTGCGGAAGGTGGAGGCCCGCATCGCCCCTCCGGGAGGCGCCGCGGCGCCCTACTACACGGCCCCGTCCCAGGACTTCTCCCGCCCGGGCCGGACCTGGCTGCCGACCATGGGACAGAACAGGTTCCCGGTGTACGACCTGGTCTCGACCTGGTACCACGAAGGAGTCCCGGGCCATCACCTGCAACTCGCCCAGTGGGTGCACGTGGCGCAGAACCTCTCGCGCTATCAGGCGACGGTCGGCATCGTCAGCGCCAACGCGGAGGGCTGGGCCCTGTACGCCGAGCGCCTCATGGACGAGCTGGGCTTCCTCACCGACCCGGAGCGGCGACTCGGCTATCTGGACGCCCAGATGATGCGGGCCGTCCGCGTCATCATCGACATCGGCATGCATCTGGAACTTCCGATCCCGGCCGACTCGCCGTTCCACCCGGGCGAGCGCTGGACGCCGGAGCTGGCGCAGGAGTTCTTCGGCGCGCACAGCAGCCGTCCGGCGGACTTCGTGGAGAGCGAGCTGATCCGCTACCTCTCGATGCCCGGCCAGGCGATCGGCTACAAGCTGGGCGAGCGCGCATGGCTGCTGGGCCGTGAGAACGCCAGACAGCGCCGCGGCGACGCGTTCGACGCGAAGGCCTGGCACATGGCGGCCCTCTCGCAGGGGTCGCTGGGCCTGGACGACCTGGTGGACGAACTGTCGCAGCTCTGAGCGCCGACGCGCGGCCGGGCCGGGGCATCGCCCCGAGCCCGGCCGTCAGCGTCGGAAGCCGCCCTCCGAGTCGATGACCTGCCCGGTGATCCAGGCCGCCTCGTCCGTGGCGAGCCAGGCGATCAGACGGGCGGGGTCGTCCGGCACACCCCAGTGTCCGGCCGGGAAGCTCGCGGCGACGGCCTCGTACGCGTCACCGGTCAGGTAGTCGGTGTCCACGGGACCGGGGTTGATTGTGTTGACGGTGATGGCCTGCTCAGCGAGGGCGGTCGACAGCGAGCGCGTGATCGAGGCGAGGGCTCCCTTCTGGAGGGCGTACGCGATCTCGCCCGGCATGCCACCCGCGATGTCCTGCCCCGAGGTCATCATCACCACCCGCCCGCCCGGGCCACCCGGCGGCAACGCGGTGCGCAGCCGGGCGTACGCCTGGACCAGGAGAAGCACCGAGCGTGTGTCCACGGCCCAGTGGGCGTCCAGCATGGCGGCGTCGATGGTGTCGAGCGTGCCGTCGCTGCCGCTGAGCGCGTGGTTGGCGACGAGGATGTCGATCCGTCCGCCAAGCGCCTCGGCGGCCCTCTCGATCAGTGCGGCGGGGGCCGCCGGGTCGGAAAGGTCGGCCGGTCCGTCGGCCACGGGCGCGTCGGGATCGCCGAGCGCCGCGCGCACTCCGGCGACGACGTCCTCGGGGCGGTCGGCGCCCCAGGGCATGTCCGCGTCGTGCGGCACATGGTGGTGCAGATAGACGCCGGCACCGTATGCGGCCAGCCGCCGGGCCACCGCGTATCCGATGCCCGCGCGTCGGCTGGCCCCGGTGACGAGCGCGGTCCGCCCGCGCAGGGGCAGGACGTCGCGGCGAAGGTCTTCGGGAGCGGGGTGTGGGAGTCTCGGCATGAGCGCCATGATGCGGAAGGGAGGCGGGTGCCCGCACGCGCATTCACGGCGTCCCCGCCGTCCGTCAGTCCCCGGTCCTGCGCACCTGGACGAGCCCCATCCACACCTCAGGGCCGGGTTCCACGTACGCCGCCCGTACCGCGTACCGCCCCGGTTCGAGCGTCACGCGCAGATGGTCGGTGCGCACGGACTCCTTTCCCGGCCAGGCCGCGTCGAACAGCACCACGTCGCCCGGCACGTCCCACTGCACCTCCGGCTCCCAGTCCGCCGACCGGAGCGCATCGGGGAGGCGGTCGAGCAGCGCGGCCTCGGAGTCCGCGGCGCACCACCGTACGAACGTGCCGTGCTCCGGCAGGAAGGCAGTGGAGGCGGGCTC
Source organism: Streptomyces sp. NPDC022910 (assembly GCF_055561075.1). Taxonomy (NCBI): domain Bacteria; kingdom Bacillati; phylum Actinomycetota; class Actinomycetes; order Kitasatosporales; family Streptomycetaceae; genus Streptomyces; species Streptomyces sp. NPDC022910. Next base: position 91,392 of record NZ_JBVHHL010000001.1, on the reverse strand, counting down.
GTCCCCGAGCACCAGGGCACGGGTGTCACCGACCGGTACGAGACCGATGTACCCCTCGACCTCACATGCCCGGTCGTAGTCGGAGGACATCTCGTCGCCGTCGGCGCCCGCCCAGAACGGCAGGACCACCTCCGGTATCGCGATGAGCGGTCCGCCGCCCGACTCCACCCACTCGACAGCATCTTGATCCGCGTATCTGGCCATGCCCAGAAGCTACACGCAGGACGCGTAGCGGAGGCACACCTTCCAGCCGATCAGCAGCCGCAGTCCGCCGCCTCCTGCGGTGCCGTCAGCAGGTCGGCGGCGCGGCGCTCGCGAGCCTCCCAGGTCTCGAACTCGAAACCCTCGCGCACCCAGTACTCGAAGCCGCCGAGCATCTCCTTGACACGGAAGCCGAGTTCGGCGAGGGCGAGCGCCGCACGGGTCGCGCCGTTGCAGCCCGGACCCCAGCAGTACGTGACCACCGGCACCGACTTGTCGAGGAGCTGCTCGGCCTGTTCCGGGACGAGGGCGGTGGGCAGGTGGACCGCGCCGGGGATGTGGCCCTGGTCCCAGGCGGCGGTGGAGCGCGAGTCGAGGAGGACGAAGCCCGGGTCGCCGCCGGCCGACAGCGCGGCGGCGACGTCGGACACATCGGCGTGGAAGGCGAGGCTCGCCCGGAAGTGGGCGGCGGCCGCGGCGGGGGCGGCCGGAGGAACGCGCAGGACGGGGTTCACGGCAGTCGTGCCGATGCTCATGGTCGGGCCTTTCCGTGGCGGATCTCGATGTCCGGAAATCTACGGTCGTTGATCGACTTCCTGAAGGCGCGATCCACGGCACAGCCCTTGATCCGCCGGGGATTCTCCTGTTATTTCTCGGAAATGACCGCGTATTCCCCGGACGCCACCGACTGGCGCATCCTCGATGTCCTGCAGCGCGAAGGCCGCGCCAGCTATGCCGAGCTGGCCCGTGCCGTCTCCATGTCCCCGAGCGCGGTCACCGAACGGGTCCGCAGGCTGGAGGAGGCCGGAGTCATCCAGGGGTACGCGGCGGTCGTGGATCCGGAGCGCCTGGGCTTGCCGATCCTGGCGTTCGTCCGGCTGCGATACCCGAACGGCAACTACAAGCCGTTCCACGACCTCGTGTCGGCGACTCCCGAGATACTGGAGGCGCACCACGTCACCGGCGACGACTGCTTCGTCATCAAGGTCGCGGCGCGCTCGATGAGGCACCTGGAGGAGGTGTCGGGCAGGATCGGCGCACTGGGCTCGGTGACGACCAGCGTCGTTTACTCCTCGCCCCTGCCCCGCCGCCCCCTCGGCCGCTGAGCCTTGTCAGCCTGCTCCCCGCTGCCGCACGACCGATCCCGTCCTGCCCTTCACGACCTCCAACTGTGCGTGGATGCGCCGCCGCAGGTCCGCGACATGGCTGACGATGCCCACGCTGCGGTCCCGCTCCCGCAGTGAGTCGAGCACGTCGAGGACCTCGTCGAGGGTCTGGTCGTCGAGGCTGCCGAACCCCTCGTCGATGAAGAGTGTGTCGAGGCGGACCCCGCCGGCCTCGTCGGTGACGACGTCCGCGAGGCCGAGTGCGAGCGCGAGGGACGCGAAGAACGTCTCCCCGCCGGACAGGGTCGCCGTGTCGCGCTCCCGCCCGGTCCACGCGTCGACCACATGCAGTCCGAGGCCGCTTCGGCCCCGTCCGGAGCGGTCGTCCGAGTGAACCAGGGTGTACCGGCCCGACGACATGCGCTGCAGCCGTACGGTCGCGGCGGCCGCCACCTGTTCGAGACGGGCGGCGAGCACATATGACTCCAGTCGCATCTTGCGCTCGTTGTCGGCGGAGGTGCCGGCCGCCAGGGACGCCAGCCGGGCCACACGGTCGTACTGTTCGCGCAGGGGCGCAAGGCGCCGTACGGACGCGGTGGCACGCGCGGACAGCCGGTCGAGTTCCCCGCAGCGGCGGCCCGCCGCGTCCTGGGCGGACGCCGCCTCCTGGAGCCGGCGGGCCGCGGCCTCGGCAGCCCGTTCGGCGCCCTTAAGGTCGGTGGGCGGCTGCTGCGCGGCGGCCGCCGTGTCGGCCTCGGTGAGAACCGCGCGCACGGCTGCCTCCTCCTGCTCCCAGGCGTCGAGCCGCCGTTGCAGCTCGCGGTGACCCGCGCCGTCGAGGAGGGCGGCGGCCGCCGCCTGCGGGGTGTCGAACCCGGCGCGGAACGCGGCGTCGGCGAGGCGCGCGTCGGCGTCCTTGAGCCGCTGGGCGGTGTCCTCGGCGGAGCGTGCGGCGTCGGCGGCCTCGGTGAGCAGCGCGGCCCGGCGCTCGAGGTGCTCCGAGCGCGCGGAGACGCTCACCGCGTCACCTCGGACGCGGATCAACTCCTCTTCCAGTACCGCCCGTTCGCGGTCCAGGGCGTCCCGGCGGGAGACGCGGGCCGCCCCGCGCAGGGCAGCCTGTTGCCGGTCCGCGGCACGCCGCTCCCGCTCGTGCTCCGCCCGTCTCAGCTCCTCCTGCGCGGGGTGCAGCTGTCCGGCGCCCTCCCGTGCCGCACTGTGGAGCCGCTCCAGCTCCTCGGCCTGCTGCAGCAGTTGTACGGTCGGGGAGTCGCCGGCCTCGGCGGTGGCGGCGGCGAGTGCCTCCCGTACGACCCCGAGCCGCCGTTCGTCCTCGGCGCGCTCCTCCTCGGCGTGCCGATAAGCGGCCAGCGCCCGCTCCTCCGCCTCCCGGTCGACGTGTCCGGCGACCTTCCGTGCGGGCGCGGGGTGTTCCACCGCGCCGCAGACGGCGCAGGGTTCGCCCTCGACGAGCCCGGCGGCGAGTTCCGCGGCGATGCCCTTGAGTCGCTGTTCCTTGAGGTCGAGCCAGTGTTCGTGGGCCTTCAGCGCGCGTTCGCGGGAGGCGAGGGCACGGGCATGGGCGGCATCCGTGTCCCGGGCGAACTCGTCGCGCTGGCGGGCCACCCTCAGCCGTCTCTGCGCGGGCTCGCGCTGTACCGCGAGCTGCTCGGCCCGGGTGGCGTCCTGCTGTGCGGCGTCGATCCGGCCCTGCAGGGCCGCCCGGGTCTCCTCCCAACCGGCCAGCCACTCCTCGGCGTCCTGGAGGACCGCCTCGTCGGCCCGCTCCTCGCGGTCCAGGTCCGCCCGTTCGGCGGCGAGTCCGGCCAGGCGCTGTTCCGCGCGGCGGGCCGACTCCAGACCGCCGAGCTCCTCTGCGGCCCGGCGCGCGGCGGCGGCGAGCCCGGCCGCCCCGTCCTCCGCGAACGTCTCCGGGAGCTCGGCACGCAAGCGTGCCTCCTCTGCGGCGGCACGCCGGTGTTCGGTCTCCGCGGTCTCGCGCAGGTCGAGGGCGGGCGCCACGGCCTCGGCCTTGCGGGCGCGCTCCATGCGCACCTGCGCCGCACGGTGAGCGTCGGCCCGCTGCTCGAGCAGCGCCGCGCGCTCCCGGGCCTCGGCGAACCGCCGTTGGAGCCGGGCCCGTTCGCGTACGTCGTCGAGGACGCGTTCGGCGGCGGCCCGGGCCGACTCGGCGGCCGTGCGCGCGCAGTGCGCGATGGTGAGCCGCTCACGGGCCGTGCTGCGGGCGACGGCCGCCCAGCTCAGGACGGCGTCGGCGACCCCGGGGTCGCCCGGCGAGAGGTCCGGCAGGGGCAGGGAATCACCCGCCGCCTGCTGCATCCGGTGGGCGTCGGCGAGCAACGCGGCGTCCCCGTCCCTCACCTCTGTCTCCGCCGCCCGGCGCCGCTCGGCGAGGCGCTTTTCGACCTCGGCGAAGCGGTGGGTGTCGAACAGACGGCCAAGCAGCTTGCCGCGGGCCTCGGCGTCGGCGCGCAGGAAGCGGGCGAAGTCGCCCTGAGGCAGCAGCACGACCTGGCAGAACTGCTCACGGCTCATACCGAGCAGGTGGGTGATCTCCTCACCGATCTCCTGGTGGGAGCGGCTGAGGTCCTTCCAGGCGCCGGCCGCGGCGTCGTACTCGCGCAGCCAGCTCTGCGCCTTGTCCGTCGTCGTTCCGGAGCCGCGCTTCTTCGGACGCTCCCACGGCGGCTGCCGGGTGATCTCCAGCCGACGCCCGGCGACAGTGAGTTCGAGCCGTATCTCGGTGCGTGTCTGGCGTGCGGCGTGGTCGCTGCGCAGGGACAGTCCCTGGCCGCTCTGTCGGGCGCCGGGCACGGCGCCGTACAGCGCGTAACACACGGCGTCCAGGACGGACGTCTTGCCGGCGCCCGTCGGTCCGTGCAGCAGGAACAGGCCGGCGGCGGCCAGTTCGTCGAAGTCGACCTTCTGGGTGCCGCCGAATGGGCCGAAGGCCGTGATGTCGAGCCGGTGCAGCCTCACAGGGCTCCCTCCGTCTCCCGCTCATGCGCACACGTCGTCACCGGGCGATCTCCCTGACCGCCTCGTCGGCGCGCACCGCGTCGAACGCGTCCTGGAGCACGGCCCGTTCGCGTTCGTCGGGCCCCGCTCCGCGCACATGGGCCACGAAGTCCTCGGCGATCTCCTGGTCGGAGCGGCCCGCCAGCCGCCGGGCATACGACACTCCGGGCTCCTCCGGAGCACGCTCGGGCTCGAAGACGAGACTGAGGGTGTGCGGAAAGCGCTCGGTCAGCCGGGCCATGGGCTCGGCGGGCCGCACCGGGTCGGTGAGGGTGACCTCCACCCACGCCTCCTCGTGGCGCACAAGCTCCGGGTCCGCGAGCAGGTCCTCCAGCCGCCCCCGGATCCGGGCGAGGGGGCGCGGCACCGGGCAGTCGACGCGCTCGGCCGCGAGAGAGCCGTCGGGCCCCAGGTCGACGAGCCACATGCTCTTGCGGTGGCCGGCCTCCGAGAAGGAGTACGCCAACGGGGAGCCGGAGTAGCGGACCCGCTCGGTGATGGTCTGGCTGCCGTGGAGATGGCCCAGCGCCGCGTAGTCCACTCCCCCGAAGAGGCCGGCGGGTACCGCGGCGACCCCGCCGACCGTGATGTCCCGCTCACTGTCGCTGGGCTCGCCGCCGGTGACGAAGGCATGGGCGAGGACGACGGAGCGGGTGCCCGGCGCGCGGGTGGCGAGGTCGGCGCGGACCCGGTCCATGGCGACGGCGACCACCGCTTCGTGGCCCGCCTTCTGGACCCCGAACTCGTCCTTCACCAGGGCAGGTTCGAGATACGGCAGGCCGTAGAAGGCCACGTCCCCGTGCGCGTCGGCCAGCACGACCGGTGTTCCGCAGGCCGCGGGTTCCGTGCGCAGATGTATGCCCGCACGGCCGATGAGCCCCGCGCCGACGCCGAGGCGGCGCGCCGAGTCGTGGTTGCCGGAGATCATCACCGTGGGCACGCCGAGGTCGGCGAGGCGGTGCAGGGCGTCGTCGAACAGCTCGACCGCGGCCAGCGGTGGCACCGCCCGGTCGTACACGTCCCCCGACACGACCACCGCGTCCACGCCGCGCTCACGCACGGTCGCGACGAGGTGGCCGATGAACTCGGCCTGGGCATCGAGCATGTTCACGCGGTGGAACGCCCGGCCCAGATGCCAGTCGGAAGTGTGCAGCAGCCTCATGATCCCCGAGACTAACGGCCGGGTCTGACATCACGGGCGGTTACTCCTGTATCGGCCCGCCTGGGCCGACCGTCCGTCGGCGTCCGGTCGGTCCGTCATGCGTCCCCGTACGCCTCTCCGCCCGGTTCGAACCCGGCCGTGCCCGCGGTGACGTCCGCGAGCCACGCCCGGAAGGTCTCCACATCGGCGTCCGGCAGCCCGATCTCGATGGTGACGGCCTCCCCGTAGCGCACGTCCCGCACCTCACGGCCGGTCGCCCGCAGGTCGTTCTCGACCTTGCCCGCGCGCTGGTGGTCGACCGTCACCGTGGCGAGCCGGAAGCGACGGCGGGTGATGGTGCCGAGCGTGTCCAGAGCCTCGCCCACGGCTCCCCCGTACGCCCTGATGAGCCCGCCCGCGCCGAGCTTCACCCCGCCGTAGTAGCGGGTGACGACGGCCACGACGTACCGCATGTCGCGGCGCAGCAGCATCTGGAGCATGGGGACGCCCGCGGTGCCGCCCGGTTCGCCGTCGTCACTCGCCTTCTGGATCCCGGCGTCGGCGCCGATGACGTACGCGTAGCAGTTGTGGGTGGCGTCGGCGTGCTCCTTGCGGACGCCGGCGATGAAGTCCTGGGCCTCCTTTTCGGTGGCGGCCGGGGCGAGGGCGCACAGGAAGCGGGAGCGGTTGACCTCGGTCTCGTGCACGCCCGGGCGGGCGACTGTGCGGTACTCGTCCTGCATCGGACCAGCGTATGCGGCGCCCGCGCGGGCGCCGCACGAGGGCCGGGACGCCGCCCCCGGATCCATGACGGCCGGTCCCCCGCTCCTTCTGCTACTTCTGCTTCTCTTGCTTCTTCGGCTTCTTCTTGCCCCTCGGCACGGTCACATCCGTCAGGAGTGCCGTGCCGGGGGCGAGGGAGCCCCAGGTGCCGCTGTGCCAGGCGAGGACGGCGATCGCCGAGGTGGGGAACTTCGTACGGACCCGGTCCAGCGTGTCGTCGAGTTCGTCCCCGGCGAGTTCCACGACCAGCTCCTCGAGCCCCGGATTGTGACCGATCAGCAGCAACGTGCGTACCGCGGCGGGCACTTCGTGCACGGCCTCCAGCAGATCGGGCACATCGGCGGCGTACAGCCGCGGGTCGAGCCGTACGGGCGGCGGGGTGCCCCACTGGGCCGAGGCGAGCTCCCAGGTCTGGCGGGCGCGGACGGCGGTCGAGCACAGCGCGAGATCCGGCAGGCAGTCGGCCGCGGCGAGCGCGCGTCCGGCGGCCGGGGCGTCCCGGCGGCCGCGTGGCGCGAGCGGCCGTTCGTGGTCCGCGACGCCGGCGGGCCAGGCGGACTTGGCGTGCCGCAGCACGACGAGTCGGTGCAGCGGGCCCGCGCCGGAACGGGTGATCATGTCCAGGCCCCGATCTCGCGGGTGAGTTCCAGGCCGAGCAACCGGTCGGCGAAGGCGTACGTCTCGAAGCGCGCCCCGTCCGGCATGTCGTGGGCGCTTTCCACGCGCCGCAACACCTCCAGGACGGCCGGCACGTCGAGATCGTCCTCCCAGGCGGCGCGCAGCTCGTCCCGTACCCGCTGGGGGATGGGTTTGGAGGGGCGGTTCGCCCACGACGCGACGGCCTTGCGCCAGTGTGCGAGCGTGTCCCGCGCCTCGGCCAGGACGGCGGTGTCGAGGTCCACGGGATGCCTGCGCGGGCGGGCGAGCAGGGCGAGACGGACGATCGACGGCGGTGCGGCGGTGTCGGCGGGTCCGGTGGCCGGGGCGACCTCGAGGTGTACCCCGTCGGGTGCGGTGCCCCGCGTCCCGAGGACGTGCAGTACGCGTCCGACACCCGGCGCATCCGGCTCCATGGGCCGGATACCGAGGTCGCCGGCGCGTAGCCGGAGTGCGGCGGGCGGAGTGGCGACGGTGACGACGGGCGTTCCCCCCAGTTCCAGGGCCCGGGCCAGCACGTCGGCCACGAGCAGGACCCGCAGAGCCGAGGTGTCGGCGCCGGCCACGTGCGCGTGGACGCGGATCAGGCCCGGGCGGACCTCTGTGGGCTCGCCGCTGCGGGCGTCGATGATACGGAGCACGGGGTGAGCGTAGGCGGACGAGGCTCCCGGCGCAGGGAGGCGGGCACCGTTCCGGACACGCGCACCCCGTCGGATCACCGGACCGATGTCCCGCAGCCGGTTCGCCGGCCTGAAGGAATCCCCGTCTGCCATCCGCTGTTGCCACCACAGCAGGCGGCGCGGGACTGCCGCGCCGCGGAACGTCGAAGGAGACCGGCCGTGTACGGCGACTCAGCAACGATCCGCAAGATCCTCACCGAGCTGGGCGACACCTGGGCGGTCGTGGGCCTGTCCACGAATGAGAGCCGAGCCGCCTACCGGGTCGCCGCCGTACTGCAGCGCTTCGGCAAGCGCATCGTGCCGGTCCACCCGAAGGCCGAGACGGTCCACGGCGAGCAGGGCTACCCGTCGTTGGACGCGATCCCGTTCCCGGTCGATGTCGTCGACGTCTTCGTGAACGGCGACCTGGCGGGGCCGGTCGCCGACGAGGCCGTCGCGATCGGCGCCAAGGCAGTCTGGTACCAGCTGGGTGTCATCGACGAGCAGGCGTACGACCGTACGCGCGAGGCGGGCCTCGAGATGGTGATGGACCGCTGCCCGGCGATTGAAATCAATTCCCTCGGTTAGTCGGACCTGTGCCGGCGGTGGGGGTGAGTCGCCCGTGAACTCGAACTCTGTACCCCGCAAACCTGAAGATCTCGTGCGGGCCCTCAGAGCTGCCGGTATCAGGAACGAGCGGCTGCTCGAGGCCGTGCGGACGACGCCCCGGGCGGAATTCGTCCCTGCCGATCAGACGGCTGCCGCCTACCGGGATATACCCGTACCGATCGGGCAGGGGCAGGTCACGACGCAACCGTCGTTGTCCGCCATGATGATCGAGAGCCTTGATCTGGACGGGAGCGAGCACGTCCTCGAGGTCGGTACCGGCCTCGGCTTCCAGACCGCGCTGCTCGCCCGGCTGGCCGCCGACGTGGTCAGTATCGAGATGCGGCCGGACATCGCCCGGCAGGCACGGGGCAATCTCACGAGGCAGGGCGTGCGGAACGTGGAGTTGCGGGTCGGCGACGGCAGCGGCGGTGTGCCGAGCCGGGCTCCGTACGACGCGGTCGTGGTGTCGGCCGCGTTCCCGGAGGTGCCCGCACCGCTGGTCGCGCAGATGCGGCCGTCCGGCCGCCTCGTGCAGCCGATCGGTCCGGGTGGGCACGAGCTGGTGGTGTGCTTCGTCCGCACCGCGTCGGGGCTGGAGGAGTGGCGGGTTGTGACAGCGGCGTGCTTCGTCCGGTTGCAGGGACGGTACGGGTTTCCGCGGGACGACGCGGATGCGACCTGAGGGACGGCACGGACCTGCGCCGCAGGGCCTCCCCGGCGGCTCGGTCGAACCGTCGGTGCGGATGAGGTGGCGGTCGCCGTCGACCGGCGGGTTGTCGGGGCGTCGGAGTCGGCGTCCGGCCTACCCGAACGGCTGGACGGCAGGCGACCCAACGAGTGAACGGATGTGCGGGTCAGGCGTGTCCAGGTTGCCCTCGCGGATATCGTCGATAGCGCGAAGCAACTGGTCAGGCGGCGACGAGGAGTCTGCCCCGCCACCGCCGCGTCGACGAGACGGAGCCCCAGGGGGCTCCCGACTCGCCGGACTCTATGACGCCGTCCCGCCGAACTCGCGGAGCAGGACAACGCGGTCAGTGGTGTCCAGCCGCTCGACGTACGGGCGCCGCACCATGCCGACCGGGTGGAGGAAGGCTTCCTCGGTTTGGATCCGCCCTCCCTTCCTGGACCACGCCGCCGCCGTCCGCAGTCGACGGGCGCCGTTCGATGACAGGCGTCCGCCTGCGTTCGCTGAGGTCTTCGCGCAAGGGCGAAGCCTCTCGGAAGCGGCGGGCGGGACCGTCAGGGAGGCAGTATGTGGACCGTGCTGGAGCAAGTGGCCGCAGCTGCTCCGCAGCTCTTCGTTTACGTCGTCGGCCTCTTCGTCGTCATGATCCTTCTCTCTCTCGTCATCAGCCTGCGCCAGGCGGAGGCGTCGGAACGTCCCGAGATCATCAGGGCCCTGGCGGATCTGATGGCCTTCTGGAAGAAGAGGTGACCGCTGTGTCAGCGGGCCAGCCGCCCCAGCAGCGAAGAGGCGGAGGTGATGCCCAGGGCCGCGGCCACCACCAGGACGGCGAAGTCGGGCAGCAGATGGGACGGCGTGCCCAGCAGGAGCCCGCGCAGGGCGTCGACCTGGTAGCTCAGGGGATTGACCTTGCTGACGGCCTGGAGCCAGCCGGGCATGACGGACACCGGGTAGAGGGCGTTGGAGCCGAAGAACAACGGCATGGTGATCGCCTGGCCGATACCCATCAGACGGTCACGGGTGAGGACGATGCCCGCGATCGTCATCGACAGACAGGAGAAGAAGGCCGACCCCAGGACCACCGCGAGCGCCACGCCCAGCAGGCGCAGGGGGTTCCAGGTCATCGCGACGCCCAGCACCGCCGCGATGAGGACGACCACGATGGCCTGGATCAGCGCCTTCACCCCGGCGGCGAAGGCCTTCCCGGTGATGAGCGCTGCCCGCGGGGTCGGTGTGACCAGCAGCTTGGTGAGGATCCCCGCGTCCCGCTCCCAGATGATCATGATGCCGTAGAAGATGGCGATGAACATCGCGGACTGGGCGATGATGCCCGGCGCCAGGTAGTCGAGGTAGGGGATGCCGCCGGTGGGTATCGCCCTGATCCGGGTGAACGTCTCGCCGAAGATCAGCAGCCACAGCGCCGGCTGGACCGCACGGGTGTACAGCTCGGTGCGGTCGTGGCGCAGCTTCTGCAACTCGACGGCGCACATCGCGCCGACCCGTGCGGGCAGCACTTTCCAGCCGGTACGGGCGCGCGGCGGAGTCAACAGCAGGTCGAGCTCCGCCGGGTGGGTGGCTTCAGCCGACACGGGACGCGGTGCGGCGGGTGCTTCGGACATCGCGGAAGTCTCCTGACTGGTCGTCGAGTCCGCTGCCGGCGACGTCGCGGAAGACGTCCTCCAGGGTCGGCAGAGGGCCTTCGGTGCCGAGCCGTGCCCCGAGACCGCTCCTCAGCTCGTCGGGCGTGCCGAGGGCGCGGACGCGACCCCGATGCATCAGGGCGACCCGGTCGCAGTACTGGTCGGCCTCGTCCATGTAGTGGGTCGTGACGAGGACGGTCATACCGGTGGCGGCGCGTACGGCGTTGATGTGCTCCCACACGTTGGTCCGGGCGATGGGGTCGAGCCCGATGGTCGGCTCGTCGAGGATCAGCAGCCGGGGCGCGCTCACCAGGGCCTGGGCGAGTTCGAGCCGGCGGACCATGCCGCCCGAGTACGTCTTCGCCAGCCGGTCGGCCGTGGACGTGAGGTCGACGGCCGTGAGCGCCTGCTCGACACGCCGGGCACGCTCGCGACGGGAGACGTCGAACACGCGGGCGAACAGGGCGACGTTCTCGCGGCCGGTGAGCCCGGAGTCGGCGGAGAGCTGCTGCGGCACATAGCCCAGCAGTCGCCGTACGGCCATGCGTTCGCGGGTCGCGTCGTGACCGAAGACGCGGACCATTCCCGCCGGGACCGGAAGAAGGGTGGTGATGCAGCGGATGGCGGTGGTCTTGCCGGCTCCGTTGGGGCCGAGCAGTCCGAACACCTCGCCGTCGCGGACGGAGAGGTCGAGCCCGTCGACCGCGTTCGTCTCCCCGAAGGAGTAGCGCAGTCCGGCACAGGTGACGGCGTCGACAGCCGGTGCCTCGCCGTCCGTCGCGTTTCGCGTCATGTCTCCTCGGCCTCCTCGCGCAGGTTCTCCGCCAGCTTGCGCAGAGCCGGAAGGGCCGCCTCCAGCGCCTTGCGGTCCACCTCGTCGAGGCGGGCCATCTGTCGGCGCACGAGTGCCGTGCGCCGCTCGCGCCAGTCGCGCAGCCGCGCCTGGGCCGCCTCCGTGGGCACCAGTCGCGCGGCCCGCCGGTCGGCGGGGTTCGTCTCGCGGATCAGATAGCCGTCCCGCGCCAGTTGGTTGACCAGCGTCGAGACCGAGTTTCCCGCCAGATACAGCTCCTTGGCGGCGACCGACACACCGATCCCCGGCCGCTCCACGACCAGGCGCAGCAGCTCGACCTCGGCACCGCGCAGCCGCGGCGCCGTCATCTCACGGCGCAGCCGCCGCCGGATCAGCCGCTGCACTCCGACGAGCGCGCCGGCCAGGTCGTCGGCAAGGCTCTCTGGTTCCACACCTCCGAGATTAGCTCTGTGTCAGAGGTATTCGAGGAAAGGAATGGTCAAGATGGAGGACGGGACCGGCCGGCGCCGTCAGTGGTGGTGCGGTTCCTCCCGGTGCACCGGGCCGTGCGGGGCCTCGCAGTGCGCGGAGTCCTCCGCCGTGCTCCGGTCGCCGGGCAGCGCCACCTGCAGGACCTGCTCGGGGGTGTGGTCGACCTGGAGATTGGTGTGGGTGATGCCGTAGTCGTGACGCAGGACGTCCTCGAGGTCGCGGCGGACGGCATGACAGTCCCCGCCGGGCTCGACCAGGACGTGCGCGGACAGCGCGGCCTGGCCGGAGGTGATCTGCCAGACGTGCAGGTCGTGTACCTCGACGACGTCCGGCCGGGCGACGAGCCGGTCGCCGAGCGCGTCCGGGTCGACGTTCGCGGGCGCCGCCTCCAGGAAGATGCGGCCGGATTCGCGCAGCAGCCCGTACGCCGCCTTCACCATGAGCGCGACGACCACGAGCGTGGCGATGGGGTCGGCACGCTCGAAGCCGGTCAGGACGATGACCAGTGCGGCGACCGCGGTGCCGACGAAGGCGAACAGGTCGTTGAGGATGTGCTGGTAGGCGCCCTCCACATTGAGGGAGGTGCGGTTGGCCTTGGAGATGCACCAGGCGGCGGCCACGTTCACGGCGATGCCGACGAGCGCGGTCACCAGCATCGGTCCGCCCGCGACCGCGGGTGGGGCGATGAGGCGCCGTACGGCCTCGTACGCGAGCCACGCACTCAGCAGGAGCAGCGTGAGGCCGTTCACCTGGGCGGAGAGGATCTCCGCGCGCTTGAGCCCGTAGGTGTAACCGCCGCGGGCCGGGCGGGCGGCGAGCCGCATCGCGATCAGGGCGAGCACGATGGACGCGGCGTCGGTGAGCATGTGGGCCGCGTCGGAGATCAGGGCGAGGGAGCCGGCGAGGACACCGACCACGACCTCGGCCGCCATGAACACGGTGATCAGGGCGAGCGCCAGGCCCAGCCACCGGCGGTCGGCGTCGGCCGACACACCATGGGAGTGCCCGGCGTGGCCGCCCGGGCCGTGGTCGTGATAGTGGTCGCTCATAGGGTCCGCCTTCCCCCCTCGCATCGAGTGCCTCGACCGCAGTGAAACGCATCGTTACGCCCCTCGGCAAAGGCTGCACCGGTGACCGTTGTCATGTCCGATAGTACGCCTCTGACCTGCATAAACGTCATGGGCTCAAGCGGCGCGCGGCGGGGCGCCCCTCACACGCCGATCGCCCCGTCGATGCGCTCCCGCAGCAGGTCCGCGTGGCCGTTGTGACGGGCGTACTCCTCGATCATGTGGATGAGCACCCAGCGGAGCGAAACAGTGCCGCGCCAGGAGTCGTGCCCCTCGACGTCGAGATGGGGCGCGTCGGCGACGAACGCCTGGGCGAAGGCGATCTCGGCGCGCCAGGCCTCCCAGGCCCGGGAAACTACCTCCGGGTCGGGGATCGCGCCGGTGAAGTCTCCGTCCGGGTCGGACGGCGTGCAGAACAGAGGTGGAACGTCCTGACCGGCCAGGACCTGCCGGAACCAGCGGCGTTCGACGTCGGCGAGGTGGCGCACCAGACCGAGCAGCGAGAGCGTGGACGGTGCCACGGAGCGCTGCGACAACCGCGTGCCCAGGCCTTGGCACTTGAGTTCCAGCGTGGCGCGCTGCGCGCCGAGGAAGTCGACGAGGAGGGTGCGTTCTTCGCCCGTGGCGGGGCCGAGGACGCGGGGGTCGCGCTCGGCCGGGACGAACATCTCGGCTCTTCTGCTCGGAGTGGTCATGTCCACCATCATCGGGCGCGGGGTGAGTGCGTCAGTCGGTACATCGGCCCGTGAACCGGTCCACCAGGTCGTACCAGCCGACCTCCAGGCGCTCCAGGGACATCCCGCGCCCGGTGAGCAGGTGGTCGATGAGCACCGTCTCCAGATAGCCGAGCAGCGTGTGCGCGACGAGCTCGATGTCGCCGTCGGCCCGCGCCTCGCGCAGCAGCATGCAGACGTGGGCCAGCCGGAACTGGTACGGCGGACTCGTACGGCGGCGGCCCGGCTCCGCATGGGCGGCCAGGTACAGGTCCCGGTGGGCGTGTTCGTGCCGCATGGCTGCCGAGCCGAAGGCGTGCAGCCGCTCCGCCGCGGGCGCCCCCGGGCCGACCGGCGGCGACCCGGAGATCAAGGCGGCCTGGAGCTGCTTCTCCTGATGACTGAGCAGCTCCACGAGCAGACCCGTGCGGTCCCCGAACCGCCGGAAGACGGTGCCCTTGCCCACCCCTGCACCACAGGCGATGTCTTCCATGGTCACGTTCGCGATGCCGCGCTCGGCGGCCAGCCGGGCAGCCACCTCCAGCAGCCGGATGCGGTTGCGCGCGGCATCGGCGCGCAGATGCAGGGGCTCGCCGCTCGGCATGAGGGTGAGGTCCGTCAGGCCGTCGCGGTTGCCCTGCGGCGCGGAGGAGAGCGGAAGCGGCTCGGTCATGTGAGTCAGCCTAGCGCCCGGGAAGACAATCGGACCTCGGTCCGCTTAGCGTGATAGAAGTGGACCAGGGTCCGGTTAGAGTGGTACAACATTCAACGGACTCAGACAGTCCGTTTGTACTGATCGCACATCCTGGGAGCTTTGCCATGTCCGTACGCATTCTCGCCCTGGTCGGCAGCCTTCGCGCCGGTTCGCACAACCGCCAGCTCGCCGAGGCCGCCGTGAAGCACGCCCCCGAAGGCGTCGAGGTGGTGCTGCACGAGGGTCTGGCCGACGTGCCCTTCTACAACGAGGACATCGACGTCGAGGGCAACGTGCCCGCGGGCGCCGCCGCGCTGCGCGCCGCTGCCGGCCAGGCCGACGCTCTGCTGCTCTTCTCGCCCGAGTACAACGGCACCATCCCGGCCGTCCTGAAGAACGCGATCGACTGGCTGTCCCGTCCGTACGGCGCCGGCGCCCTGTCCGGTAAGCCGGTCGCCGTCGTCGGCACCGCGTTCGGCCAGTACGGCGGCGTGTGGGCGCAGGACGAGGCCCGCAAGGCAGTGGGCATCGCCGGCGGCACGGTCGTCGAGGAGGCCAAGCTGTCCATCCCCGGCTCCGTTACCCGCTTCGCCGAGACCCACCCGGCGGACGACAGCGAGGTCATCGAGGGTCTGACCAAGGTCATCGACCAGCTCTCTCAGGCCGCCCCCGCCGCCGCCTGATCTCCCGGGATCCGGGCCCGTCGACGGTCCGGTCCGTGACACGGCTGTGGGCCAGGACCCGCCGTCCTGGCCCACAGCCGTGTCCGCGCCCCACCGGGACGGCCTTCGCCCACCCGGAAGCGGTCGCCTACCCCGTCGGCGCGCCGCCAGACCCCTGTCCGGCCGTGCTTTCGGTGCCCGTTCGCCCACCAGACACACGGCCCGGCTTCGCGTGTGATTCGCCGTCAGTACGCCTTGGGTTGCTTAGATCGGGGAATGGACCACATCACGTTCCTCGTGGCCGTCGTCATCGTCACGGCGCTGGCCTTCGACTTCACGAACGGATTCCATGACACCGCGAACGCGATGGCGACCTCCATCGCCACCGGCGCCCTCAAACCGAGGACCGCGGTCCTGATCAGCGGCGTGCTGAACGTCGTCGGCGCCTTCCTGTCCACCGAGGTCGCGAAGACCATCTCGGGCGGCATCGTGGACGACACCCTGGTGACCCCGGAGATGATCTTCGCCGGGCTGGTGGGCGCGATCCTGTGGAACCTGCTGACCTGGCTCCTCGGACTGCCGTCGAGTTCGTCGCACGCGCTGTTCGGCGGTCTGGTGGGGGCCGTGTGGGTGGGTGCGGGCAGCCACGGCGTGCATTTTGACAAGGTTGTCGAGAAGGTACTGATCCCGGCCGTCGCCTCCCCCGTCGTGGCCGGCGTCGCCGCCCTGCTGGCCACCTACCTCGCGTACCGGATCACCGCCCGGGCCCGCAAGGAGTCCGTGACCAGGGGCTTCCGCCTCGGCCAGATCGCCTCGGCCTCACTGGTCTCCCTGGCCCACGGCACCAACGACGCGCAGAAGACCATGGGCGTGATCACTCTCACGCTGATCTCGGCCGGAGCGCTCGGACACGACGCGGGTCCGCCGGCGTGGGTGATCGCGTCGGCCGGTCTGGCCATCGGTCTGGGCACCTACCTGGGCGGCTGGCGGATCATCCGCACGATGGGCAAGGGCCTGACGGACATCCAGTCGCCGCAGGGCTTCGCCGCCGAGGCCGCGTCCACCACCGTCATCCTGACCTCCGCCCACCTCGGTTTCGCCCTGTCCACCACGCAGGTCTGCTCCGGCGGCATCCTCGGCGCGGGTCTAGGACGACGGCTCGCCGAGGTGCGCTGGGGCACCGCGGGCCGCATGGTGATCGCCTGGCTGGTCACGCTCCCGGCTGCGGCACTGGTCGGCGGCGTGTCCGCGAGCGTGGTGAAACACGGCGGGAACGCCGGCACCGTGGTGATCGCCCTCGTCGCCGCCGCCGTCGCGGCGTTCATCGTGGTCGCCTCGCGCCGCAATCCGGTCCACGCGAACAACGTGAACGACAGCCACAAGGTCACCATTCGCAGCATCTCCCCCACGAGTGTCGGCACCGCCGCCTGAGCCAGGAAGAGTTCGAGCCATGCACCTTGACTGGACCGCCCTCGGCGAGGTCACCGGGGTCAGCATCGGAGTTACCGTCGGGGTCGTCGTCGTCTTCGCGCTCGGCGTCCTCGGCCTCGCACAGGTCGAGGCCGCCCGTGAGCGGGACGGCGGCACCCACGCCCTCGGCATCGCCCAGGCCGGGCTCTGTTTTCTGGCCTGTGCTGCCGTGGTCGCGTACGGGATCTATCTGATCGTGCCGCAGTTCCACTGAGACGCGCGGGGAAGGACGAGGGGATGACACCTCTGGTGACGGACGGCCTGCGGGTCGACTACACCGACCACGACGACCCGGTGCTGCTCAGGCCCGACGGCAGGCCGGTGGAGACCTGGCGGGAGAACTACCCGTACGACCAGCGGATGGAGCGCAAGGAGTACGAGTGGCACAAGCGGCTCCAGCAGATAGAGCTGCTGAAGCTGCAGAGCTGGATCAAGGAGAGCGGCAGGCGGCTCGTGATCGTCTTCGAGGGCCGGGACGCGGCCGGCAAGGGCGGCACGATCAAGCGTTTCACCGAGCATCTCAACCCGCGCGGCGCCCGGGTGGTGGCGCTGGAGAAGCCGACCGAGCGCGAGCGCGGGCAATGGTACTTCCAGCGGTATGTCGAACACCTCCCGACCGCGGGGGAGATCGTCATGTTCGACAGGTCCTGGTACAACCGGGCCGGTGTCGAGCGCGTGATGGGCTTCTGCACGGACGACGAGTACCGCCGCTTCATGCGCCAGGCGCCGCTGTTCGAGCGGATGCTGGTGGACGACGGCGTGGACCTGGTGAAGTTCTGGTTCTCCGTCTCGCAGAGCGAGCAGCGCACTCGTTTCACGATCCGCCAGGTCGACCCCGTACGGCAGTGGAAGCTGAGCCCGATGGACCTGGCTTCCCTGGATCGCTGGGACGACTACACCGCCGCCAAGGTCGCCATGTTCCGCGAGACGGACACCGACTTCGCGCCGTGGACCGTGGTGAAGAGCAACGACAAGAAGCGGGCGCGCGTCGAGGCCATGCGCAGCGTCCTGGCCCGCTTCGGTTACACCGACAAGGACGCAGAGGTGGTCGGCAGGCCCGACCCCAGCATCGTGGGCGCTGCGGCGAACCTGCTGGAGGCGGGCGAGGACGACAGCAACCAGTGAACGGACTCCGCGGGCGCTGGGCCCAGACGTGCGTCGACGCCACGGCCTCGCGCACCTCCTCCTGGCTCAGCGCCTCGTCGTCCCGTTCCGCGTGCTCAGGGGTGCGCGCCGCGCTCGTACGGCCAGACCGTCAGTCGTCTGCCGGGCGGTTGGTGAGCCGATGGTCGGCCAGGCTGAGCGCCTCGTCCACGACCCGGCGCAGATGGCCGTCACGCAGCGAGTGGATCACGCGACGGCCCACCTTGCGCGTGTCCACCAACCCTGCCAGCCGCAGCCGCGCCAGGTGCTGGCTGACCGCGGGCCGGGCCGCGCCGCACGTCTCCGTGAGCGTGGAGACGTCGGCCTCTCCACCGGCCAGGGCGTGCAGCAGGGTGAGCCGGGTCCGGTCGCCGAGCAGTGCGAGCAGCTCGGCGGCAAGGGCGAACTGCTCCTCACCGGGGACGCGGGGATGACCGTCCGCCGCGCCGCCCGTGCGCGGCTGCGCACCATGTGCAGGTGATAGGTGCATGCGTGCGCTCATACGCACATAATGGCCCGTGGGGGCGAACACGTCCACTGCCGCGCGGCGGAAAGGGGCCTTTCAATGGGACAGGAGCATGCGGGACACGAACACGGTGGGGCACACGTGCACGGTCATGGCCACGACCCCGCGCGCCCGCACCACCATCACGGCCACGACCACCCTCATCCGCACCGCCACGGTCCCGGCCCCCTCGCCCGCCTCCGCCACCTCCTCACGCCCCACTCCCACGAGACCGCCGACAAGCTCGACCCCGCGCTGGAGTCCTCCGCGCGTGGCATGCGCGCGCTGTGGGTCTCGCTGGCCGTGCTCGGCGGGACGGCGCTGGCGCAGGCGGCCGTGGTCGTGGTCTCCGGGTCGGTCGCGTTGCTCAGCGACACCGTGCACAACGCCGCCGACGCCTTGACCGCCGTGCCGCTCGGCGTCGCCTTCCTCCTGGGCCGGCGTGCGGCCACGCGCCGTTTCACCTACGGATACGGCCGTGCGGAGGACCTCGCCGGAATCGTGATCGTGCTGACCATCGCGGCCTCGGCCGCATTCGCCGCCTGGGCGGCGGTCGAACGGCTGCTGAACCCGCGTCCCGTGCAGCACATCCCCGCCGTCGCCGTCGCGGCCGTCATCGGTTTCGCGGGCAACGAGTGGGTGGCCCGTCACCGCATCCGGGTGGGCCGCGCGATCGGTTCGGCCGCGCTGGTCGCCGACGGACTGCACGCGCGCACGGACGGATTCACCTCGCTCGCGGTGCTCGTCGGCGCGGGCGGCGCGGCGCTCGGCCTGCAGCTCGCCGACCCGCTCGTGGGGCTGGCCATCACGGCCGCGATCGTCCTGGTGCTGCGGGACGCGGCGCGCGAGGTGTTCCGGCGGGTGCTGGACGCCGTGGATCCGGCGCTGGTGGACCGGGCCGAGCAGGCGCTCCGCGCGGTGCCGGGCGTGCGCGAGGTGGGTGAACTGCGGCTGCGCTGGATCGGGCACCGTCTTCGCGCCGAGGTGGCGGTCGTCGTCGACGGCGAGGTCAGCGTGCGCCAGGCGCACGACATCGCGGTCGCGGCGGAACACGCCCTGCTGCACGCGGTCCCGAAGCTCACCGCGGCCCTGGTCCATGCCGACCCGGCCCCCGCACCGGGCGCATCGGACCCACATCGCGCGCTGGCCCACCACGCCCGCACCGTGGCCTGACACACCAGCTCCCGATGCGACAGGTCCACGCCTGCCGCACGGGCCGTCACATCAGGGGGCCCGACCCGGCACGGCCGTCAGACCCCCAGCCCCTCCAGCACCACCGCGTTCGTCAGCTCCGCGAACGCCTTCCCCGGCACCAGCAGCTTGCCCCGGCGACGGCCACTGCCGACCAGCACGTACGGCAGGTCGACGACCGCCGGGTCCACCAACACCGGCCAGGCGCCGGGCAGTCCGATCGGTGTGATGCCGCCGTACTCCATGCCGGTCTCCCCCGTCGCCACCTCCATCGACGCGAACGACGCCTTGCGGGCGCCGAGTTGACGACGGACCACGCCGTTCACGTCGGCCCGGGTGGCGGAGAGGACCACACAGGCGGCCAGCGTCGTCTCGCCACCCCGCTTGCCCGCGACCACCACGCAGTTGGCGGACCGGTCGAGCAGCTCCTTGCCGTAGTGCTCCAGGAAGACCGAGGTGTCGGCCCACTCGGGATTCGTGTCGACGTAGACGATCTGGTCGGCGGGCACGCTGCCGCTCCAGTGGCGTACGGCGTCCGCGACCGGGCGGGTCAGCTCCTCGAGGCAGTCGGGGGCGGGCCTGGCGTTGTCGAAGTCTCCGATGGGTGCGCGCATGGCCGCACGTTAACAGGCGTATGCCTGCCGCCGGACCCGCGTCTCAGCGCACGGGCGGCACCGAGATCGCCATCACCATCTCCATCGGCACATCTCCGTCGTTGCCGTATGTGTGCGGGGTGTTGGCCTCGAAGGAGGCGCTGGCACCGGTGGGCACGCGGTACTCGACGCCGTCGACGGTGAGCGTCAGCTCCCCGGCGGTGACGTGGACGAGTTCCACCGTTCCTGCGGGATGCGGATCGGAGGCGCTGCGGTCCCCCGGCATCAGCCGCCAGTCCCACATCTCCAGCGGGCCGGGCGCCTCGGTACCCGCGAGGAGCCGGTTGTAGCTGCCCGCATCGGTATGCCAGAGGCGTACAGCCTGCTCGGCGGGGACGATGCGGACCTTGGGGCCCTGCTCGTAGTCGAGCAGCGTGCTGATGCTGACGCCGAGCGCGTCGCCGATCTTGACCACCGTCCCGATGCTCGGGTTGGTGCGGGCCTGCTCGATCTGGATGAGCATGCCGCGGCTGACTCCGGCACGGGCGGCGAGCGCGTCCAGCGTGAAGCCCCGCTCGGTGCGCCAGCGCTTGACGTTGCGCGCCAGGGACTGGGTCAGCAGGTCGAGGTCCGACACATTCCGTCCAATATTGTGTATGACAGAGTTTAAGAAAATGAACTATGGTGTGGTGCACCTGATTGTTCACTGAACTGTACTGCGAGGCGGTCCATGACAGCATTCTTCGCCCTGTCCACCAGCCTCCTGTGGGGACTGGCCGACTTCGGTGGCGGGCTGCTGACCCGACGGATGCCCGCACTGACGGTGGTCGTCGTCTCACAGGGCATCGCCGCGGTGGTGCTCGGCGCGCTCGTGGTCGCCACCGGCGGCTGGAGCGAGGCGGGACCGCGCCTGTGGTTCGCGCTCGCCGCGGGGCTGATAGGGCCGATCGCCCTGCTCTCCTTCTACCAGGCGCTCGCCCTGGGCCCGATGGGCGTGGTCTCTCCGCTCGCCACCCTCAGCGTGGCGGTCCCCGTCGGCGTCGGGATCTTCCTCGGCGAGCGTCCGGGGCTGCTGCAGGCCGCGGGGATCGCCGTCGCCGTCTTCGGGGTCGTGCTCGCGGGCGGGCCCCAGCTCAAGGCCGCGCCGGTCCAGCGGCGGGCGATCCTGCTCACGCTGGTCGCGGCGCTCGGCTTCGGCACCGTCTTCGCCCTGGTCGCCGAGGCGTCCACCACGGTCACCGGGCTCTTCCTGGCGCTCTTCGTGCAACGCGTGACCAACGTCGTCGCGGGCGGCGCCGCCCTGTACGTCTCCGTGCGGCGGGGTGCCACGGCGCTCCCGGGCGAGGGCTTCCCCTGGCGTTCCCTGCCCACGCTCGGCTTCGTCGGACTCGCCGACGTGGCCGCCAACGGCACCTACGCGATCGCCGCGCAGCACGGCCCGGTCACGGTGGCCGCCGTGCTCGCCTCCCTCTACCCGGTGGTCACGGCGCTCGCCGCGCGCGGCTTCCTCAGCGAGCGGCTGCGCGCCATACAGGCTGCGGGCGCGGGCCTCGCCCTGGTGGGTACGGTACTGCTCGCCACGGGCTGAGTCAGGATTCGGCGTCCAGCTGCGCGAGCCGGGCGACGTCCTCCTCGTCCAGCTCCGACAGCGCCAGCAGCTGCTCCGGCGTGACCCCGTCCGGTATCGGCACCGGCGCCGGCGTTCTGAGCGGCGGCTGCCAGCCGGCATCGGGCGTCCAGCGCCGCACCACCCGTGCCGGGGCCCCGGCCACCACCGAGTGGTCCGGCACCTCTCCCCGTACGACCGCCCCGGCCGCGACCACCACGTTCCGCCCGATCCGCGCGCCCGGCAGGATCACTGCGCCCGTCCCGATCCAGCACCCCGGGCCGATCTCCACCGGTTCCATCCGCGGCCACTGCCTGCCGATGGGTTCGTGCGGATCGTCGTACGAGTGGTTCGTCGACGTCACATAGACGTACGGCCCGAAGTAGCAGTCGCTGCCGATGGAGACCGTGGTGTCGGCGATGACGTGGCTGCCACGGCCCAGGACGACGCCGTCACCGACGCGCAGGATCGGGTCGGGTCCGAGATCGAGGTCGGGCATCAGCCCGGCGGTCAGCGTGACCTGCTCGCCGATGATGCAGTGCGCGCCGAGATGGATCCAGGGTTCGCCGAAGACCGTGCCGAGCGGGAAGGCGAGCCTGGTACCCGTTCCCATCGCTCCGAAGCGGAAGTGTCCGGGGTGCTCCGCGGTCACGGACCCTGTGCGCTGCACCCAGGCCCAGCCCGCATGGACGGCTCGCTGGGCGAGGCCGCGACGCCACGATGAGAACGTGTTCCTGTTTCTGGGCACCCGCACACCGTACTCAGCGCGGGGTGCGCCCATGAGCCGGCACGGCTGTGATCTTCGCCCCACCGATGGCGTACGGTGCCGGTGTAACGACCACGAGGAGAGGCAATGACGCACAAGGCGCTGATCGCGGGGATCGGCGACAGGGATCCCGAGGTGGACGAGGAAGCGTTCGTCGCTCCCACGTCCGTGGTGATCGGGGACGTGACGCTGCACGCGGGCGCCAGCGTCTGGTACGGCGCGGTACTGCGCGGCGACGTCGAGCGGATCACCATCGGCGCGAGCAGCAACGTGCAGGACAACTGCACCCTGCATGCCGACCCGGGCTTCCCGGTGACTGTCGGCGAGCGCGTCTCCATCGGGCACAACGCCGTGGTCCACGGCGCCACCGTCGAGGACGACTGCCTGGTCGGCATGGGCGCCACGGTCCTCAACGGAGCGGTGATCGGCGCGGGTTCCCTGGTCGCCGCTCAAGCGCTGGTGCCGCAGGGCATGCGGGTGCCCCCGGGTTCACTGGTGGCGGGCGTGCCCGCGAAGGTCAAGCGGGAGCTGACCGCCGAGGAGCGCGAGGTCGTCACGCTGAACGGCACGATGTACGCGGATCTGGCGCGGGCGCATTGCGAGGTGCACGAGAAGCCCTGAGGCTCACTCGGCGGCCGGGACCGTTTCCGGTTCGACCGCCTCCCTCTCCGCTGTCGCCTTCTTCGCCTTCCGCTTGAGGATCAGCATCGAGGCAAGGCCGATCACCACCGCCGCCACCAGACCCAGCCACGAGAACTTCTTCAGCCAGGACTCGGCGACCACGCCGACGTAGTAGATGACCGCGGTGGTGCCGCCCGCCCAGATCACGCCGCCCAGGAAGTTGGCGATCAGGAACTTCCAGTACGGCATCCGCAGCACACCGGCGAGCGGGCCGGCGAAGATCCGCAGCAGAGCGACGAAGCGGCCGAAGAAGACGGCCCACATGCCCCACTTCTCGAAGGAACGCTCGGCGGTCGCGACATGGCCCTCGCTGAAGTGCCTGGGGAACTTCCTCCCGAGCCAGGCCAGCAGCGGCCGTCCGCCCTTGCGCCCGATCGCGTAGCCGATGGAGTCGCCGATCACGGCGCCGAGACTCGCGCAGGCGCCCAGGACCACCGGGTTGATGCCGCCGTGCTGGGAGGACAGCAGCGCGGCCGACACCAGGACGATCTCGCCCGGCAGCGGGATGCCGAGGCTCTCCAGGCCGATGACCAGGGCCACCACCGCGTAGACGGCGGCCGCGGGTACCGTGTCGAGCCATTCCTGGACGTGCACAGCCGGTGCCTCCCCGATTCGCGTCCGCGTCTTCCTGGGGGCGCGCCCGCTCGGGCGGACCCCCGGGAAGCCTACCTGCTCAGCCGACCACGGAGGCGTCCGCGCGGTCGGCGCACTCGCGCGAGTGGACCGCACCGCGTCCGGCCGGAAGGCCGTCGAGCCGCGAACCCCGACCCATGACCCGCGGGTACCGCGCGGGCGTGAGCGGATCGCCGTTCAGTCGAAGCGCGAGAACGCGCACACGCGCCCTCGCCCCGTTCGCGCCGCTGAGCACCGATCCGCCCCGCCGCTCCCACCGCCGCACGGACCCCCTGGGCCCGCTCCCATACGACCCGGAGGAAACAGGTGCGGCGTGCATTCAAGCCACTCGAAAAGCGGAAACGATCCTGTTCACATATCGCCTCCCCGCGGGCGGTTGATAGTTGAATGGCCGCGCTGCAATACTCCGCATCCGACCCCGTTGCCACCCCTCAGACAGGGCCGCCCCGGCCTTCCGGAAATCCCGACGCCGGGGGCATCACGAATCCCCCACAAAGCCCGCACACAAAGCCCGCACACAAAGCCCGGCTTCGGCACCCGGAAGTTCTCGATGAGCCATTCCACGGGAGAACCTGACCACGGGCTCATCTCTCTGACCTGCTCCGAAGCCGACCCCGGGGACCGGCGCCGCCGGGAGCGCGGCACAAGGCAGCAAAGAAGGTGCGTCATGAACGGATTTCCACCGCAGCACGCCGACTGGCACTCCTCCGCCGCCGCAGCCGATTACACGAGACCTCGGTCCATACACGGACATCCCGAATTCCAGTCGATGCGCGGCGCCTTCCGTTCCTTCGGGGCTACCGCGGTGACACTCGTGGTGGGCGGATTTCTGCTGTACGTGCTGCTGTCGAGTTTCGCTTCCGGCGTCATGAACCGCCCCCTGGCCGGCCACCTCACCCTCGGCCTCGCACTCGGGCTCGCCCAGTTCGCCGTCATGGCCCTGGCGGTATGGCGCCACACGGTGCACATGCGCCGGCGCATCGACCCGGTGGCACGCGGGCTCCGTGCCGAGCTGGACCGCATGGGACCGGGCAGGTCCCGCGCCCCGCAGGAGAGGCGGCCGCGCGCATGGTGACGATCTCGGCAAGCGTCGCGGACCGGTTCAGCCTGCAGTTGACCTTCCTCCTCTTCCTGTCCGTTGTCGTGGTCACGCTGTTCACGGCGCTGCTCACGGCCCCTCAGCGCGACGAGATCAGCGAGTTCTACCTCGGCAACCGCAACATGTCCCCGCTGCGCAACGGTCTGGCGATGTGCGGCGACTACGTGTCGGCCGCAACCCTGCTGGGCAGTACCGGCCTCGTCGCCCTCACGGGCTACGACGGCCTGCTCTACCTGGGCGGGACGACGGTCGCCTGGATGACGGTGCTGCTCGTGATCGCCGAACCCCTGCACAACACGGGCAGGTTCACCCTCGGAGACACCCTGGTACTGCGTCTGCCCCGCCTCCAACGGCCGGTGCGCCTCGCCCTCGCCGTCTGCACCCTGGTCATCTGCACCCTCTACCTCGTGGCGCAACTCATCGGGAGCGTCGCCCTGCTGACCCAGTTCGTCGGCGAGCCCAGCCAGGCCACCCGCACCCTGTGCGTCGTCGTCATCGGCACCATCGTCGTGGTCTACGCCGCGCTCGGCGGCATGCCCGGGGCAACCTTCATCCAGGTCGTCAAGGCCGTGATGCTGGTGTCCGGCGTGGCGATCACGGCGGTCGTCGTGCTGACCCACTTCCACTGGAACGCCAACGCGCTGCTGTCGGCCGCGGAGCACAACAGCGGCGTCGGGCGGCGCTTCCTGGAGTCCGGACTGCGCTACGGGGCCGGCACCACGAGCAAGCTCGACTTCTTCAGTCTGGAACTGGCCATCGTGCTCGGACTGGCCGCACTCCCCCACGTGGTGATGCGGCTGCTCGCCCCTCGCACCAACCGTGTGCTGCGCACCTCCGTCGTCTGGGCCATGGGCCTCGTCGGCTTCGTCTGCCTGGCCGCGGGCATCCTCGGCCTGGGCGCGACCGCGATCGTGGGCCGGCAGGCCATCACGAAGATCGACCCCAAGGGCGACGCCGCCGTTCTGCTGCTCGCCCAGTCCGTCGGCGGCGGCGTGCTCACCGCACTGATCTCCTGCCTGGCCTTCGTGACGCTGCTCGCGGTCGCGGCCGGCCTCACCCTGGCCGCAGCGTCCTCGCTCGCCCATGACCTGTACGGGGAGGTCATCCGCAAGGGCCGGGCAACACAGGCCGAGGAACTGGGCGTGGCACGGCTGGCCGCGGCGGTCATCGGCGTCCTGGGCATGCTGCTCGCCCTGCTGCCGTGGGAGATCAGCACGGCGAGCCTGGCGTTCCTCGCCTTCGCCATCGCCGCGTCCGCCATCCTGCCGGCCCTCGTCTACAGCCTGTTCTGGCGCCGCTTCACCGCGCACGGTGCGCTGCTCAGCCTGTACGGCGGTCTGGTCTGCTCCGTGCTCCTCGTGGTCTTCTCCCCCGTGGTCTCCGGCACGCCCACCTCGGTCTACCCGGACACCGACTTCGCCTGGTTCCCGTTGCAGAACCCCGGGCTCGTCTCGATCCCCGTCGGCTTTCTCCTGGGCTGGCTGGGCAGCGTGCGGAGGCCCGACGAAGACACAGCCGCCGCGTACGAGGAGTTCGAGGTCCGCTCGCTGGTGGGAGCGGGCCGACGCTGACGCCGTGGCCGTACCGGCCGGTGCCTCGGTGCCTCGGTGCCGACCATGGCGATCGGCCGGAATGTCCGCGCACGGGGGCGAGGTGCGGGCCGGCGAGCGGAGCGAGGTGCGACGCACCCTCACTGCCGTCCAACGCGACGGCGGCCCGCCGAAGGGCCCCTGTCCGGGACGTCTCCCGGGCCGGGGCCCTTCGGCGTTCGGCACGGTGTCGTCAGCCGTTGGGGCGCAGGGTCCACACGACCGTCATCTCTCCGGTGATGGCGCCGTCCCCGCGCCGGATGGCGATGGAGACGGGGAACTCGGGTCGTCGGCCGGCGTCCAGTTCGGCGACGACCTCGGCCGCGGGGCGGCCGAGCGTGGCGGTCGCGGTGACCGGGCCCATCGCGAGCTTCCTGTAGGCGATCTCGGCGCTGACGGCGAGCGGCACGGCCCGCGACAGCTGCTCCCCGAACGCGGCCAGCACGATCGCACCGCTCGCCGACTCGCCAAGCGTGAACATCGCGCCGGCGTGCGGCCCGCCGACGTGGTTGTGGAAGTCGCCCTGGTCCGGCAGGGCCACCACGGCCTTCTCCGGCGTGGTCTCCAGGAACTCCAGGTTCAGGGTCCTGGCCATCGGCACCGTGGCGGCGAGCATCTCGCCGATCGACATCTGGTCTGCGCTCATACCGAGAGGTTACCCACGGGTAGCCACCTCTGGCCAGGCTCCGGAGCCGATCGTCAGGGCAAAGGTGAAGTCGGGTGCGTGGAGCCGTTCACGGCCGATTCCGGCATCAAGGGCAGTGTGGGCAGCGCCCGGTCCGCAGGTGTGGAGAAATCGAAAAAGTGCGCAACGGACGGCCAGGCGTGGACCTTTGCCTTCAGGAACGCCCGAGGGGATCCCGGCTCCCGGTCGGTCTTCGGCGCCCAGGACCTATCCGACGAGGTACCGGACGCGACCGTACTGAAGATCGCCGGGGCCCTACGGCTCTCCAAGGGCACATCGGGGTCCTGAACTCCGGGCTTCCGGTACGGGTCTGACGATGGGCAGTGACCGAAACGTGTCACAGACAGCACTAGGGTTGCTGCGCATGTGGCCAGGACAGCAGCCGCCCGGGGGCGAGCAGAACCCGCAGAACCAGAACCCCTACCAGCAGCCGGGGTACCAGCAGCCGAACCCGTACCAGCAGCCGGGCTATCAGCAGCCGAATCCCTACCAGCAACCCGGCCGGCCACAGTGGGGGGCGCCCTCGCCCGTGGGGGCGCCGCAGCCGCCGAGCGGCGGGGGCGGCGGGAACCGCACGAGGGCAGTCGCGATCGGTGCGGCCACGGCCGTGGTCGTGGCGGCCGGTGTCACCGGGTTCCTGGTCCTGGGCGGCAACAAGGACGACGACTCCGGCGGAGGCAAGGCCAAGGCGTCGGCGAGTTCCGGGCAGAGCGCGACGGCCTCGGCGTCCGCGTCCGACAACCCGCGAAGCACGGAGACCGAGAAGCCGACCGTCGCCGGCTGGAAAGTCGTCGTCAACCCCAAGTGGGGCATAGCCTTCGACGTGCCGGCTGACTGGGAGGTGAGGCCCCCGACCACCGGCCTCGCCTTCGAGGACGAGAAGACCGGCAAGCCGATCGCCTACATGTCGGGCACAGCCGAGTACAAGTCGAAGTGGTGCACGTCCGACGACGACAAGGACGGCAGGACCGAGGACACGTCGCTGGGCGCTACGGGCACCAAAGGTGCGGGCGGCGCCAAGAACACCGACGAGGTCGCCGTCAACACGGTGGCCTGGTGGGTGTACGGCGGCTACACGCAGCCGGACAAGAAGAGCGTCAGCTTCGACAAGAAGGCCCAGCCCTACACGACCAGCGCAGGGGTCAAGGGAAGCATCGCCTGGGCCCAGTCGACGAACACGCCCGCGAAGGGCAAGTGCGCGAGCGATGGCAAGGCACTCACGTTCGGCTTCAAGAACTCCGCCGGTGACTTCGTGTCCTGGAACTTCTTCGGCGCCAAGGGCGTTCAGGAGGAGGTCCCCAAGGCGACCATCATGAAGATCCTCAGCACGGTTCGGCTGCACGGCGATCCGACGGCGTCCTGAAACCGCGCACGGGGTGCCACGGCGACCGTGGCACCCCCGCGGGCCGGGGACTGCGATCAGCCGATGGTGAAGGCTCCGTCGGGCGGTTCGGGTGACGGGACCGCGTTCTCGTCGTGCACGGGCTCGGCGTCGCCCATGAAGTCCCGCAGCGCGGCGCCGTGTTCGACGCGGGCCGGGAACGCGTCCGCGGCGGTGCGGCGGGCGAGGGGGGCCACATCGAGCGGCTGGTGGGCGGCGATGAGTACGGCGTTGCCGAAGCGGCGACCGCGTAGCACGCTCGGCTCGGCGACGAGCGCGAGTTCCTCGAACACCTCGGCGAACGTGGCGAGTTGGGATCGGAGGAAGGTGAAGGGCGCCGCATCGGCGAGATTCGCCAGGTAGACGCCGTCCGTGCGGAGCACCCGCTCGGCGGCGCGTGCGTACGCCACCGTCGTGAGGTGGGCGGGAACGCGGGAGCCGCCGAAGACATCCGCGATCACGACGTCGGCCATGGCCGGCGGTGCGGCCTCCAGCCAGGCACGGGCGTCGGCCGTGTGCAGCGCGATATCCGCCTCGTCGGGCAACGGCAGGTGCTCCACGACGAGGGACAGCAGGCCCCGGTCGGCCTCGACCACGTCCTGCCGTGAGCCCGGCCGGGTGGCGGCGACATAGCGCGGCAGGGTGAGCGCGCCCCCGCCGAGGTGCAGCACCTCAAGGGGCCGCCCCGGCTCCGTCACCGTGTCGAGCACATGGCCGAGCCGTCGCGCGTACTCGAACTCCAGATGCGTCGGCGCGTCCAGGTCGACGTACGACTGCGGCGCCCCGTCGACCGTCAGCAGCCAGGCCCGATCACGGTCGACGTCGGGCATCAGCTTGGCGTTCCCGTGATCCACGGCACGGGTCACGGGTATCGGCTCGGTCACCACTCCATTGTGCCGGTAGGGATGGACGCCGGACGCCTAAGCGCCCCTCAAGGGGCGTGGGGAACTGCGGCCCAGGACGGCCCGCAGTTCCCCACCCGGAGCAACCGGCTCCTCATCCCACGGCTGTCACCGTGCCCGCGCCGACCGTCCGGCCGCCCTCGCGGATCGCGAAGCCGAGGCCGGGCTCCAGCGGGACCTCGCGGCCCAGCTCCACCGTCATGGTGACCGTGTCACCGGGCCGGGCGACGGCCGTCTCTCCTAGGTCGACGTCGCCGACCACGTCCGCGGTGCGGATGTAGAACTGCGGCCGGTACCCCGTCGACACCGGGGTCGTACGGCCGCCCTCCCGCGTCGACAGGACGTACACCCGCGCGGAGAAGCGGCGGCTCGGCACGACGCTGCCGGGCGCCGCGACGATGTGCCCGCGGCGCACCGCGTCGCGCGGCACTCCGCGCAGCAGCAGCGCCACGTTGTCACCGGCCTGCGCCTCCTCCATGGGCTTGCCGAAGGTCTCGAGACCGGTGACCACCGTCTCCAGACCGGCGCCGAGCACCTCGACCCGGTCGCCCACGCGGACCGTGCCGCGCTCGACGGCGCCCGTGACGACCGTGCCGCGGCCCGTGATGGTGAGCACGTTCTCCACCGGCAGCAGGAACGGCGCGTCCACGTACCGCTCGGGCATGGGCACGTAGGTGTCCACCGCGTCGAGCAGCGCGTCGATCGCCGCGGTCCAACGGGGGTCGCCCTCCAGGGCCCTGAGTCCGGAGACGCGTACCACCGGTACGGAGTCGCCGGGATAGCCCTGCGCGGTGAGCAGGTCGCGGACCTCCAGCTCGACGAGGTCGATGAGCTCGGCGTCCTCGCCGTCGTCGACGGCGTCGGCCTTGTTCAGGGCGACGACGATGTGGTCGACGCCCACCTGCCGGGCGAGCAGCACGTGTTCGGCGGTCTGCGGCATGATCCCGTCGAGCGCGGAGACGACGAGGATCGCCCCGTCGAGCTGTGCGGCCCCGGTGACCATGTTCTTGACGTAGTCGGCGTGGCCCGGCATGTCCACATGCGCGTAGTGCCGGGTGTCGGTCTCGTACTCGACGTGCGCGATGTTGATGGTGATGCCACGCTCCGCCTCCTCCGGGGCCCGGTCGATCCGGTCGAACGGTACGTAACGAGTGCTGCTGCCGGTGCCGCGGTCGGCGAGGACCTTGGTGATGGCGGCGGTCAGCGTGGTCTTGCCGTGGTCGACGTGCCCCATGGTGCCGATGTTCAGGTGCGGTTTGGTGCGCACGTACGCCGTCTTGGGCATGGCTGTACCTCAAAGCCTCTTCGGTGGTGCGAGGTGATGGCCCCGGCGTCGGGAGACCGGCCGGGACGGGGACCCCAAGGACTTGCCGACCCTCCCCCTGCGGGGTCCGCCGGACGATCCGGGAAGGGTCAGCTTCGGGCGCCGTCGACTGCGGCCACGAGGATCGGGACGGCAGCCTTCGGGGCATCCGCGGCGGCGGATGCTGCGAGGACGAAGGCGTACCGGAACATGCCGTAGATCTTCGTCCACTCACCCGCCCACGTCGAATGGTTTTCGCGCGGGGCGAGTTCGGCGGGACGAAAGCGGGATGAAGACTTCCCGAACCTGTGACGCCGGTGAGACGAACCATACGGCGATCACAGACATCGGTCGGTTACTGTCGCCGAATGCTCGATGCCACCACCCGCTCTGGCGGCACCGCCACGGCCTCTCCCCGGGCCGACACGGAGTTCACCGCCGCTCCGGCGGCGGCCGTCGTCGTACCGCTCGATCCGCTCGGTTTCACCGCCCGCTGCACGCGAGTACTGCTCTCGCCCTGGTCGCGCCTGTCCCTGCTCCTTGCGCTGCTCGCCGCGGCCGTGTCCTGCGTGCTGCTGTTCGAGCCGCAGAAGCTGCTGACGCACGGCTGGCCGCCGCAGCTCGGGGGTGCCGCGGCGGCCGTCGTCTTCGCGGTGGCGTACGGGCTGTGCACGGTCGCGTTCGTGCCGCGCCCGCTGCTCAATCTGGCGGCGGGCGCGCTGTTCGGCTCGCAGCTGGGCACGGGCACCGCTCTCGGGGGCACGGTGCTCGGAGCCGGGATCGCCTTCGGTCTCGGCCGGGCGCTCGGGCAGGACGCGCTGCGCCCGCTGCTGCGCGGCCGCTGGCTGAAGGCCGCGGACGGGCAGCTCAGCCGGCACGGCTTCCGCTCGATGATGGCGGCCCGGCTGTTCCCGGGATTGCCGTTCTGGGGGGTCAACTACTGCGCGGCCGTCTCCCGGATGCGCTGGGCGCCCTTCCTGCTCGCGACGGCGCTCGGGTCCATCCCGAACACCGCCGCCTACGTCGTCGCCGGGGCGCGCGCCTCCACGCCGACCTCGCCGGTCTTCCTGATCGCGGTGGGCTCGATCGCGGTGCCGACGCTGGTCGGTGCGGTCGTGGCCTGGCGCAAGCGCCACCACCTGCGCGCCCGCTGAGCGATCAGACCGCTTCCAGGATCATCGCGTTGGCGAGGCCGCCCGCCTCGCACATCGTCTGCAGGCCGTAGCGGGCTCCCCGTGCGCGGAGTGCGTGCACGAGGGTGGTCGTCAGACGCGTGCCGCTCGCGCCCAACGGGTGGCCGATGGCGATGGCCCCGCCGTGGACGTTGACCTTGGCGAGGTCGGCGCCGGTTTCCTGCTGCCAGGCCAGTACGACGCTGGAGAAAGCCTCGTTCACCTCGAAGAGGTCGATGTCGTCGAGGGCCAACCCCGCCTTGCGCAGGACCTTTTCGGTGGCGGGGACGACACCGGTGAGCATCAGCAGGGGGTCGGAGCCGGTCACGGCGAAGCTGTGCAGCCGGGCCAGCGGGCGCAGGCCGAGGCGGGCCGCGGTCTCGCTGGAGGTGATCAGCACGGCCGAGGCGCCGTCGTTGATGGGGCTCGCGTTGCCGGGGGTGACGTTCCACTCGATCTGCGGGAAGCGCTCGGCGAACCCGGGGTCGTAGTAGGCGGGCTTGAGCCCGGCGAGGACCTCGGGAGTGCTGGACGGCCGGATGCACTCGTCGCGCGTGAGGTCCTCCAAGGGGGCCGTCTCGGCGTCGAACAGGCCGGCGTCCCAGGCCGCTGCGGCCTTGCGGTGCGAGGAAACGGCGAAGGCGTCCATCTGCTCGCGGGTGATCGACCACTTGGCGGCGATCAGTTCGGCACTGACACCCTGCGGGACCAGACCGTCCGGGTAGCGATCGGCGACTCCGGGACCGAAGGGGTCCTTGCCGGCGGGCACGTTCGACCACATCGGCACACGGCTCATGGACTCCACTCCGCAGGCCACGACGATGTCGTACGCGCCCGAGAGCACACCCTGCGCGGCGAAGTGCACGGCCTGCTGGGAGGAGCCGCACTGACGGTCCACGGTGGTCGCGGGCACCGTCTCCGGGAAGCCCGCCGACAGGACGGCGTACCGGGTGGTGTTCATGGCCTGCTCGCCGACCTGGTCGACGGTGCCGCCGATGACGTCGTCGATGAGCGCCGGGTCGATGCCGGAGCGGTCGACGAGGGTGCGCAACGTGTGTGCGAGGAGCTCGACGGGGTGGACATGGGCGAGGGCGCCGTTCGGCTTGCCCTTGCCCACCGGGGTGCGTACCGCTTCGACGATCACGGCGTCGCGCATGCTGCGGGCCTCCTTCCCCGGCGGGTGCCGGTGTGGCGTTACTGGTGAGTAGGAAATCTGGATCCACCATAACGCCGAGAGTTGGAAAAGCAAACCCTCACCTAGACTGGGCCCATGGCCGCCCCCAAAGACCCGCGCCCCTGTTCGATCGCCGACACGCTGACCCTCGTCGGCGAGAAGTACTCCCTGCTCGTCCTGCGTGAGGTGTGCCTCGGCAACGGACGCTTCGACCAGCTCGTGCGCAACATCGGTGCCCCGCGCGACATCCTGGCCGCGCGGCTGAAGCGTCTGGTGGACGCGGGAATCCTGACGAAGAAGATGTACAGCGAGCGACCGCAGCGGTTCGAGTACCGGCCCACGACAGCGGGCCTGGAGCTGGAGTCGGTCCTGATGACCCTCATGGCCTGGGGCGACCGTCACCTCCGGAAGGACGACGGTCGCCCCATGGTGATCGAACACAGCTGCGGCAACGAGCTCGTCCCGGTCGTCACCTGCTCCGTCTGCCGCGAGGAAGTCCGCCACGGGGACCTGACACCGCACCCCCAGGCACCGGGCTGGACGGTGTCCGGACCGGCCGCCGCATAGGTCTTCCTGCTCCGTCCCCCTGAGCCTGCCTACGCCGTTCCCTTGTACACGTTCAGCCGCCCGCACATCCCGAACTTCCCGTACACGGAAGGCTGCTCGGCCTGTACGACCGCGTCGGCGAGGTAGAAGACGTCACCGCGCTCCAGGCGGCCGAGCTGCTCGCCCGTGGCCGCGGCAGCGGTCCGGGCCCCGCGCCGCCACCGCTCGCGCCACTCGGCCAGGCGCGGCCCCACGAGCGCGGCGGCGGCCCGATGGAAGGCGGCCAGCGCCTCCGGTCCCCCTGCGTCGCGCAGTGCCCAGTAGCCCTCCAGGGCCAGATCGCGGCGGGCCCGGGCGATCCGCTCCTGCTCCTCCTCGGGCGCGTCGGCCGGGATCGCGGTCGCGGCGGCATACGTCTGCGGATCGGTCAGGTACTCGGGAGGCAGGGTGAGGACGGCGTCGCCCGCCTCCGGCAACCCGCTGTTCTGCATGAGGACGGTGATGCGCAGGTCGTCCTCGTTGACCAGCCGGTGGACGGTGCCGGGCATGAACCAGGCGACCGTGCCGGGCACGAGGGGCGTGACCTCGTACCCGGAAGTCGTCAGTGTCTGCACCGTGCCGCGCCCGCCGGTGACGACATACGCCTCCGAGCAGGCCAGATGCAGATGGGGAGTCCCACCGCACACACCGTCGGCCGCGGGCCAGTCGTAGACGGACAGGTGCGAGACGGCTACGGCGCCCGGCAGCCCGGTGAACTCCCCGGCGCTCACCACGGGTGCTCCTCGAGGTACTTGGCGACCTCCTCACGCTCCCACGCCCCGTCCGCCACCACAACCCGGTAGCGGCGTCGGAGCGTCTCACCCGGGGCCAGCTCCAGCTTGTCGTAGAAGGCCCAGGACGGGGCGACGGCCGCGAAGGGCTCATTGCGGACGAACCAGTGGGCGGGGTGCGTGCCTCGCTCGCCCAGGTGATCGTTCTCCGGGGCGTGCGCGAAGACGAGGGTGGCGTGCCCGTCGGTCCCGTCGTGCTCCCCCGAGTACGCGAGCCAGGGCGCCTGCCGCCCCATCAGCCCGGGCCCCTCGGAGTCGGGCCCGATGACCCGTCCGCCCCGGAAGGCGCGCGGTCCGCGCCAGAACAGTCCCGTGTAGCCGGCCATCTCCCGTCCGGCCGTGGTCGGGCTGCCGAACAGCAGCGGCTCGTCACGGCGGTTGGTGATCGCGGAGGTCCAGGTCAGCGCCCAGGACCGCGAGGCGAGGTCGACATCGTGCACCTCGATGCGGCGCTCCTCGTCGGCCCACACCTCGCCGGTGTACGGATGCCAGGTGAGCCGCTCGGCGACGACCGCCCGGCCGCCGACCGCGTCGACCTCGTCGAAGGCGACGTGCGCCATCGAGCCGACGCGCGCCGGCAGTGCGAGATATCCCTCGCCGTGCACATAGGTGTTGCCGCCCCACAGGTTCTGCCCGGACAGGTGCGAGGCGGTCAGCTGCAGGCCCTTGTGCCAGCGGTGGTCGCTCGGCCGGTAGTCGGTGACGACGTCACCGGCGAGCGTCCGGACCGGGTGCAGATACGGCTTGGGGGCTTCCCAGGCCGCCTCGGGGCCGTACATGTAACTGAACAGTTCGACGCCGGTGGCCGGTTCGGTGAGCGTGATGCGATCGCCGTGCGCGTGCACGATGCGCAAGGTCCCGGTCATGCGGACAGCTCCTCGCTCGGCGCCGCGGCGGACGCCTCGGTCACCACGGGCGCCCAGCCGGGCGCGCCTCCGTGCAGGGCCGTGTAGTACGGGTCGCCGGGGCCGATGTCCCCGGAGCGGACGGTCGTGTCGGTGAACGCGGACTTGTACAGCGCGGTGATCAGTTCCAGGCTGGTGCGCCCGTCCGGGCCGCTGCTGCGCGGCCGCCGGCCGGCACGCATGCTCGCGACCAGCTCGCGCAACTGCTCCCGGTGCGAGCTCGGCACGTCCGCACCGAAGTCGCGCCAGGCCACGACCTCCTCCTCGGGTGCGTCGGGAGCGGGCGTGATGCGCCAGTTGTCGTTGCTGTGGCCGTACAGATGCGTCAGTTCCACGGTGGCGCGCTCGCAGTCGATGCGGATACGACTGACCTCGTCGGGGCTGAGCACGCTGTTCACGATCGTGGCGAGCGCACCGTTCTCGAACCGCACGAGCGCCGTCGAGACGTCCTCCGTCTCCACATCGTGCACCAGGCGCCCGGCCATCGCCCGCACCTCGCTCCACGGTCCGAGCAGGTCGAGCAGGAGGTCCATCTGGTGGATGCCGTGCCCCATGGCGGGACCGCCGCCCTCGGTCCGCCAGCGGCCGCGCCAGGGCACGGCGTAGTAGGCAGCGCTGCGGTACCAGGTGGTCTGGCAGTGCGCCACCAGCGGGCGGCCCATGGCCCGCTCGGCGAGCAGCCGCCTGACGTGCCGGGCACCGGAGCCGAAGCGGTGCTGAAAGACGATCGCCGCGTACGGGCCGCCGTCGGTGCCCTCCTCCGCCTCGACGGCGTCGAAGTCGGCCAGCGTCGGCACCGGCGGCTTCTCGCACCACACCCAGGCTCCGGCCCGAAGTGCGGCGACGGTCTGCTCCCGGTGCAGGGTGGGCGGCGTGCAGATGCTGACCAGGTCGGGCCGCTGTTCCTCGAGCATGCGGTCGAGGTCGGTGTACGGGTGGGGGATGCCGCCCTCCACGCACAGCCGCTTGACCGCGTCGGCGTCGATGTCGACGGCGGCGACGATCTCGATCTCGCCCTCCTCGGCGAGCCGGGCGAGCGCGGGCAGGTGGGAGTCACGGGCAATGGCGCCCGTGCCGATGAGGGCGGCCCTGACGCGACGGCCGGCGAATCGGGATGCCCGGCGGTCCGAACGCGGGTTCGACTTCCGGTCCGGATGCACGGTCGGGTCCGCAGCTCCCCTCGGGCTCTGAGCCAAGGCGGTATCGGGGCTGGTGGCGTTGTCGGCTACGGACGCGTTGCGGTCTGTGGGCATGAACGTGATCAGCGCTCCATCGGACGTGACGTCAGACGTTGGCCAACGCGTGGTGACTCCGGAGGACCCGGCGGCAGCAAGCGCTTTCCCTCCATGGCAAAGTAAGCGGCGCTCGAGGGGCCGGTCAACACCACGGACGTGACCGTTCCCCATGTGGACCTGGACTCGGGCACGGGCGGCGCCTACGGGGCACCCCAAGCGTTGGTAAAGCCCCGGTGACGGCACCGTCATCCCGGGGCGCTACGCTGCCGCCGACACACTTGATCGCCGGCTGCGCCACATCAGCCGCGGCCGGTGTGCGTGTCACCCTTTCCACGATCAGCGCTTGGACCCCATCACTTCATGTCTTGGCTTGAATCCCTCATCCTCGGACTCGTCCAGGGGCTGACCGAGTTCCTCCCCGTCTCCTCCAGCGCCCACCTGCGGCTGACCGCGGCCTTCGCGGGCTGGGAGGACCCGGGGGCGGCCTTCACGGCGATCACCCAGATCGGCACGGAGTCCGCGGTGCTGATCTATTTCCGCAAGGACATCGCGAACATCGTCTCGGCGTGGTTCCGCTCTCTGTTCGACAAGAGGATGCGGCAGGACCACGACGCACAGATGGGCTGGCTGGTGATCATCGGCTCGATACCCATCGGCGTGCTCGGTGTGACCCTGAAGGACCAGATCGAGGGGCCGTTCCGCGATCTGCGGGTCACGGCGACCATGCTGATCGTCGTCGGCGTGATCATCGGTGTCGCCGACCGGCTCGCGGCGCGCGACGAGACGGGTGGCCGGCACCGCGCGCCGAAGCAGCGCAAGACGCTCCAGGACCTGAACACCAAGGACGGCCTGGTCTACGGCGTCTGCCAGGCGATGGCCCTCATCCCCGGCGTCTCGCGCTCCGGGGCCACGATCAGCGGCGGTCTGTTCCTCGGCTACAGGCGCGAGGCGGCAGCCCGCTACTCCTTCCTGCTCGCCGTTCCGGCCGTGCTCGCCTCGGGGGCGTTCGAACTCAAGGACGCCGCGGAGACGGGACATGTCAGCTGGGGGCCCACCTTGTTCGCGACGGTGATCGCGTTCGTGTCGGGCTACGCGGTCATCGCCTGGTTCATGAAGTTCATCTCGAACAAGAGCTTCATGCCGTTCGTCTGGTACCGCATCGCGCTCGGCATCGCCATCATCGCGCTGGTCGCGACGGGTGCGCTCAGCCCGCACGCGGCCGAGTCCGCGGGCTGACGCCGCGCGTCGGAATGGCCCGGGGCCCCAGGGATCGGGCTCGGCGGCGACCCGGCCACCGCACCGGAGTCGGCGGCGTAAGTCTCCAACTCCCGTCCGTGGCAGGGACCGTGACCAACCGCATACCGTGCGCGTAGCCGCGCGGTAGCGCGCTGTCAGTCCTTGCCCCTAGGCTTGTCCGCATGCCCCCCGAGTCCATGAGCCCTGGTTCCGCACGGTCTGCCGCCGATTTGAACGAGCGGATCCGCGCGCTGTGGCTGCGTGCGGGCGGTTCCCTGTCGGCTCAGGAGCGTGCGGAGTACGAGCTGTTGGTCGCGGAGTGGGCGGCGGCGATACGCGGCGAGGTCATCGAGGCGGCCTGAACACGTGTTGACGCGCCCGGAGCCACCGCCACCGGAAGGTGGCCGACCGCGGGCGCCCCGGCCAGTAACTCCTCCATGCGGCGGGCCCGCTGACCCGGATCCTCACCGCTGGTGTCCACCTCCAGGACACACAACCCCTGGGCGTGCACCACATCCGGTTGCCGTGTCACCGGCCCCAAGGGGCGATCCCCTTGAGCCCGTTCGCGCCGCTCCAGGTCCTCCGGCGGACAGTCCTCCCCACCACGCACGCATGGATCTCGGTGTCGATCACCCCGGGGCCACCGTGTCGCCGCGGATGCCGTCCGGGGGCACGGCGTGAACTCAGCGGCGTCCCCGAGAGGTTGACCTCCACGACCCGGCGCAGATCGTCGGTGTCCGTGCCCACGAGCCGGCCCGGCCGGCCCGTCACCCCGGCGTTGTTCACCAGGCCCGTCACCGGTCCCAGCTCCCCGGAGGCCACCTCGAAGAGCGGCTCGACGTCAGTCTGGTCAGAGGCGTCCGGCCACACGGTGACGCACCGCGCGCCTGCGGACCGCCGGCGGACGCGGTCCGCCGCAGCCGCCTCGTCCCCTACGTCCGCGAGCGCCACGTAGTGCCTCTCGACCTCGAGCCGGACGCACGTCGCAGCACCGATCCGCCCGGCTGCCGCCCGTACCACGGTGACGGCACGCGTCATGGGCGTCTCCCTCTGCCGAGCGCACGTGAAGTGGATCACTCCACGATCCACGAGCGGGCAACGGCGGCGCATTGCGGCCGAATTCGTTCCCGTCACGCTTTCTGACAGGACGACAGGCACGTCAGATGTGCGGCGACACGCCGTCGGCACCGCGTTTGCACCCGACCGGTCCTGCGGCATCACCCATCGGACATATCCGACAGGCAAGTAAAAGTGGCTATCAGTACGTTCATCGCAGATCGGCTGCCCGGCCGGCGTCTCTGCGACAGAAAGAACTGACATGTCCACGCGCACCATCGCCGTGAGCGCCGCCGCAATGGGCGCGGCGGTCCTTGTCACCACCGGCATGACCTACGCGTCCGCCACCGAATCCACCCATGCCGCCGCGTCCGTCAAGCGGGCGGCTCCGGCCGCTCACAAAGCAGCTCCGCCCGCTCACAAGGCGGCCCCGCCTCTCCAGAGGGTCGCTGTCCCCGCGACCGCTCCCCGCGGTGACGACAACCAGCGCGGAAAGCAGAACGCGGACCATGGAGACCACGGCGACTACGGCGACTACGGCGACTACGGCGACCACGGCGACCACGGCGACCACGGCGACCACGGCGACAAGCGGGTGGGAAGGATCTACTTCAACGAGCGATCCTTCCCGGCCCTGGCGGACGGCTGCATGGTCGCCGCCAGCGGGCTGGGCTCCAACAGCTTCAGCATCGACAACGACAGCAACAAAGTCGTCGAGGTCTATCGCGGATTCAACTGCAACAACGGCGCCCCGGTCGCCACCGTCGGCCCCTACGGCAGCACCTTCGGCGTCGCGACCAGCAACGACTACGGAGGCGCGTTCTCCGACGGTGGCTTCCCCGGGGGAGGGTCCTTCGGAGGAGGGTTCTTCGACGACGCCGTGGTGGGCAGCATCCGAGTGATCAGCCGCCACCACGACGACTGGTGACGGCACGCTCCCGGAACCGTCCGGAACGCCGGCCCGCCGGAATCGGGCCGACGTTTCCGGTATCGCGGACAGAGCACGAAGCGGACAGAGCACGAAACTGCCCGCACACCCCTTGGCTCCGCGTCCTCCGTCCCCAAAACTGAGCCGATGACCCAGCGTGTGCAGCTCGCCACCATGATGGACCGGCTGGCAGTCGACGGCCTCGTCACCGAGTACGCAGTGGCCGTGGACGACGGTGACTGGGAAACGTACCGAGGGCTGTTCACCGTGGACGGGCGCGCCGACTACCGTTCGGCCGGCGGCGTCGAGGGCGACGCCGAGCAGGTCGCCGACTGGCTGGCGGGGAGCATGCGGCTGTTCGCCATGCGCCAGCACCTGATCGTGAACCGGCGGGTGCGGTTCGGCGTGCTGGACCAGGACGTCGGGGACACCGCCCGGGTCCAGGCGGACTACGTCAATCCCATGCGGTTCGCCGGACAGGACGGCGGCCCGTCCGAGCCCGACTTCGTCTGCGGTGGCCGGTACGCGTTCGCGTTCCTGCGCACCGACGAGGGCTGGCGGCTGCGAGAAGTTGTCGTCCAGGAGAAATGGCGCCGCACACCGCACCCGCACCCGCACCCGCACTAGGAGGACGCCGGTATCTGAGCGAGCCCCTCCCCGCACGCCTCCACGCCCCCTGTCGTAGATCTTCCGCGGCGCGCACACTGGAGACGTGCACCAGGGAGGGAGGCGCCGAATGACGATCTCCAGCGACTGGCTCGCCTCCCGCTGGAGGCGCGGCACCGCTGCCGCACTTGCGGGTTCGCTGCCGGTGCTCGCCTTCCCGGCGCCGTCCTGGTGGTGGTTCGCGTACGTCTCCCTGGTCCCGTGGATTCTTCTCGCCCGCTCCGCGCCGACCGGCAGACGGGCCCTCTATGACGGCTGGCTCGGCGGCTTCGGCTTCATGGTGGCCGTGCACCACTGGCTGATCCCGAGCCTGAACGTGTTCACGTTCGTCATAGCCGCGCTGCTCGGCGCTCTGTGGGCGCCCTGGGGGTGGCTGGTGCGGCGTTTCCTGGGCGGGATGCCCAGGCCGAGACGGGTGGGCGCCGCCCTCGTCGTGCTGCCGTCCGGCTGGCTGATGGTCGAGCTCGTGCGCTCCTGGCAGGGGCTCGGCGGCCCCTGGGGGCTGCTCGGGTCGAGCCAGTGGCAGGTGGCACCCGCGCTGCGGCTCGCCTCGATCGGCGGGGTGTGGCTGCTGAGCTTCCTGGTGGTGGGCGTCAACGTCGCCGTCGCCGTACTCGTCTCGGTGCGCGAGTCTCGCGTTCCGGCCGTGGCCGGGCTCGTCGCCACGGCGGCCGCGACGTCGGCCGCCTGGGTCTGGTCGCCGCGACCGGACCTCGACGGACGGGTACGGATCGCCGTCGTCCAGCCCGGGATCGTCGACGGCACGGGCAGCGGCATGAAGCGGTTCGACCGCGAGGAACGGCTGACCCGTGAGCTCGCCGGGCAGCACGTGGACCTGGTGGTCTGGGGCGAGAGCAGTGTCGGATTCGACCTCGCGCAGCGGCCCGATCTGGCCGATCGGATCGCGCAGCTGTCCCGGCTGGTGAAGGCCGACATCCTCGTCAACGTCGACGCCCGCCGCGCCGACCACCCCGGCATATACAAGAGTTCCGTCCTCGTCGGTCCGGACGGCCCGACCGGCGACCGCTACGACAAGATGCGGCTCGTCCCCTTCGGCGAGTACATACCGGCGCGGTCCGTGCTCGGCTGGGCCACCTCCGTCGGCAAGGCGGCCGCCGAGGACCGCAGGCGCGGCGCCGAGCAGGTGGTCATGAACGTCGGGCACGGGCTGCGCGTAGGGCCGATGGTCTGCTTCGAGTCCGCGTTCCCGGACATGAGCCGCCATCTCGCGGAGGACGGCGCTGAAGTGCTGCTCGCCCAGTCCGCCACGTCCACGTTCCAGCACAGCTGGGCGCCGGAGCAGCACGCCTCGCTGGCCGCGCTGCGCGCCGCGGAGACGGGCCGCCCGATGGTGCACGCCACGCTGACCGGGGTCTCCGCCGTCTACGGCCCGAGCGGCGAGCCCGTCGGCTCCTGGCTCGGCACCGACCGGAGCGCGTCAGCGGTGTACGACGTCCCGCTCGCGCACGGCGTCACCCCGTACGTGCGCTTCGGCGACTGGCCCGTGCACGGGGCCCTGCTGGTCCTGGCCGGGCTGTGCGCGGCGGAGGGCCTCCGGGCGCTCAGAGTGCGACGGGGGGCTCCTGCACCGCAGCCACCACCCGCTCACACAGTTCGTGAGTCGCCAGTGCGTCACGGGCACTGAGGAACTTGCCCGCGCGGACGGCGTCGAGGAAGGCCAGCGCGGCCTGCTCGATGCCGCGCTGCCGGGCCACCGGCACCCAGTCCCCGCGCCGCCGCACGGTCGGCTGGCCCTTGTGGTCGACGATCTCGGCGAGGTTGAACACCTGTCGCTTGGTGTCCTGTCCGGAGACCTCCAGGATCTCCTCGGCCGACCCGCTCAGCCGGTTCATCACGCCGAGCGCGGTGAATCCGTCCCCGGACAGCTGGAGCACCACATGGTGCAGCAGCCCGTTCTCGACCCGGGCCCGTACCGTCACGTCGTCGACCGGACCCGGCACCAGGAACCGCAGGGTGTCGACGACGTGGATGAAGTCGTCGAGGATCATCGTGCGCGGTTCCTCGGGCAGTCCGACGCGGTTCTTCTGCATCAGGATCAGCTCGCGCGGATGGTCGGCGCACTGCACGTACCCGGGTGCGTAGCGCCGGTTGAAGCCGACCGCCAGCGTGACGTTCCGCTCCTCCGCGAGCCGCACCAGCCGTTCGGAGTCGGCGAGTTCGTAGGCGAGGGGCTTGTCGACGTACGTCGGTACGCCCGCCTCGAGCAGCCGGGCGACGATCTCGGCGTGGGCGCCGGTCGGCGCGTGCACGAACGCCGCGTCGAGGTCCTGGGCGAGCAGCGCGTCCAGACCGACGTGCCGCTGCTCCCGCGGAAGATGCAGGCTGTCGGCGATGCGGTGCAGCGTCGCGGGGGTCCGGGTCTGGAGATGCAGTTCGAGCCCCGGCTGCAGCGCGAGCACCGGCAGATAGGCCTTCTGCGCGATGTCGCCGAGTCCGATGCAGCCGACCTTCACGGGGACGTCTCCTAGGGATTGTCGACGGGTGCCTCGTCGGAAGCATACGGCCTCCCCCACTCCCGGATTCGCTCGAACGGAGGGTCCTCCACCGGGGGCCGCCAGCCGGCGATGTCGTCGAAGTCGCGCAGCAGCAGTGTGGGGGCCGCCTTCGACAGCGCGGCGATCGCGGCGTTGCGGACGGCGATCCCGACCGGGCTGCTCATCATGTTGAGGCGGGCGACCCTCACTGCCTGGCGGGTGATCGCCGTCGTACGGGGCAGCCGGGCCGCCGTGTAGGCGGCCGGGTCGTCGACATGGTGGGCGAGCACGATCGCGTCCTCGATGGCCTGGTTGCCACCCTGGCCGAGCGTCGGCGGCATGGCGTGCGCGGCGTCGCCGAGCAGGGCGACCCGGCCGCGGTGGAAGGCGGGCAGCGGCTCGGCGATGTGATGGACGTCGTGGCGCAGGACGTCCTCGGGGCGGGCGGCGGCGAGGA
The DNA here is from genome assembly GCF_055561075.1 of Streptomyces sp. NPDC022910. Taxonomy (NCBI): domain Bacteria; kingdom Bacillati; phylum Actinomycetota; class Actinomycetes; order Kitasatosporales; family Streptomycetaceae; genus Streptomyces; species Streptomyces sp. NPDC022910. The sequence continues at coordinate 48,204 of NZ_JBVHHL010000001.1, read as the reverse complement.
CGGCGGGAATCGGGTCGTGCCAGTCGCCGAAGCGCCGTATCAGTTCGGCCTTCTCGTCGTCCGGCGCGCATCGCCCGGCGGGCACGACGGCCGCGGCGTACGCGTAGACCCGGCCGTCCTTGAGTGGATGCGTGCCCCAGATACAGCCACGGCTCCACGTCTCGTGGGAGGCGAACTCCACGCCGGGCAGCGGGATCACGACCCGCCAGGTGGTGAATCCGGAGTAGACGGGTCCTGGGTGGTCGGGAAACAGCGTCCGGCGTACGCCGGAGCCAACGCCGTCGGCGGCCACGACCAGGTCGGCCTCCAACTCACCGCCCGAGGTGGTCACGCGGGCCGGGCGTTCGGCGTCGCCCGGGTCGGCGAGCCTCGCGGCGGCGGTCGTACGGATCGCACCCGACGGGATGCGGGCGGCCAGGCTGTTGATGAGGGTGGCCCGGTGCAGCAGGACGAGCGGGCCCCCGAAGCGCGCGGCCGCGGCGGCGGCGCTGGTGCGGGAGAGCCAGCGCCCGCGCGGGATGCGCAGCCCCCCGTCGCCCTGCCATGCGGCCAGGTCACGGATCTCGTCGCCGATGCCGATCGCGTCCAGAGCGCGCAGGGCGTTCGGGGAGAGCGCGATCGCCGCGCCGACCGGCTCGAGGGAGCGGGCCCGCTCGAGCACGGTGACCCGCAGCCCGCGCTGGTGGAGCGCCACGGCCGCGGTGAGGCCTCCGATGCCGCCGCCGATGACGACGGCGCGCGACGACTGTGCCATGGCTCCTCCTGAGAGCGTCGGCGATCAACCCAGCAACCACTACATATGTAGTGACGCGATGAGCCGACGGTACTACGGATGTAGTCGCACGGGTAGGTTGACCTTCATGTCCGCACGCACCACGGGCGCCCCGCGCGCCGATCTCGTCGCCGACACCGCGCTCGCCCTGCTCGCCGAGCGCGGTATGCGCGGGCTGACGCACCGGGCGGTAGACGAGGCGGCGGGGCTGCCCCAGGGCTCGACCTCGAACCTCGCGCGGAGCCGCCTGGCGCTCCTGGAGCTCGCGGTACGACGCCTCGCCGACCGGGAGGCACGGGTGCTCGCGGTGCACGAGATGCCCGGCCCCGGGAGCGGACTCGGCCACCTGGTGGACGGCCTGGCCCTGGCCACCCACCGCTCCCTGACCCGCAACCGCGCGCTGACCCTCGCCCGCTACGAGCTGGCCCTGGAGGCCACGCGTCGGCCCGAACTGCGGCGGCACTTCGACGCGGCGGGCGCCCGTTTCCGGGACCAGCTCACCGCCCTCGTCACGGCCATGGGTTCGACGGAGCCCGCGCGCCACGCGCTGTCACTGGTGGCCTGGCTGGACGGGCTGATGTTCTCGTGCGTGGCCGGGTCCTTCACCGCGGGCGTGCCCACCCTGGACGACGTGCGCACCGGCCTGCGCGAACTGCTCGACGGCATGCTCCGCTGACGGGCCGCCGCGGAAAATGTCTGGAGGCGGTGTGGGCGGCTGGGACAGGATGCCGGCATGACCCTTGAGCGCCGTGAACCCGCCCAGAACGCCGACGAACGCACCATGCTGGAAGGCTGGCTCGACTACCACCGCCGCACACTCGCCTGGAAGTGCGAGGGTCTTACCGACGCCCAGCTCAGGACGGCCTCGGCGGCACCGTCCGAGCTCTCCCTGATGGGGCTCGTACGGCACATGGCGGAGGTGGAGCGCGGCTGGTTCCGCAAGGTCCTCCAAGGTGACGACCCGGGGCCGATCTACTTCAGCGACGAGGACCGGGACGGCGAGTTCCACCTGACCGAGGCCGACACCTGGGCAGAGGCCTACGCCACCTGGCAGGCCGAGATCAAGACCGCCCGGCGCCACGCGGCCGGCTTCGGCCTGGACGACCTCTCCAAAGGCCGGAGCAGGTTCACCGAAGAGCCCTTCAGCCTGCGCTGGATCTACACGCACATGATCGAGGAGTACGCGCGCCACAACGGCCACGCCGACCTGATCCGCGAACGGATCGACGGGGCCACCGGGGACTGACGTCACCCAGGGCGGGTCCGCGCCCCCCCGGACGGGGCCGGAGATCACCCGTGCGGGGCATCCTGCGCCTGTCCGCTCCCCAAAGTGGTCCCGACCCAGCAGAGTTGCCCGGGTGCATCGAACGACGACGACCGCAGCGCTCCTGGTCACCGTGGCCGTCTCGGCCCTCACCGGGTGTGTGACCGTCCAGCGACCGCCCGTTTCCGGCCCGCCGCCCGCACCCTCGCTTCCGTCGGCTCCGCGCCCCGACGGGAGCGCGGAGCCCCACGACGTCCAGGCTCCGGCACGGGAGGCGCTGGAGATGGTCCGCCCCTCCGCCCGTTCCTCGCCGTCCATCGTGCCCCCGGGCCGCGCGCCCCGGCCGGACCCCGGCGCGGCGTTGTCGGCCGTCCCGCACCGCCCGCCCGCGGGCCGGCACCCGAAGCGGACCCGTCCCGGCGCGCGCGTGGAGGTACCGCCGGCCGTCTCCGAGGTGTTCCCGAAAAACGCGGACGTGTGCGCGCTCGGCCGCAGGTACGGAGGATGGAAGCCGGGCAGCCCCGAGGCGGACATCTGCGGAAGCACCTACGGGCGATGAGCCCCGGAGCTCCCGTTGCCCGGCCTGACCCGACAGCCTTCCCCCTCAGGGACGCTGTCTCTGGGGGCCCAGCGTCTCCCCGCCCGGGCCGTCCAGGGGGCCGGGCTCCGGTGTGCCGCCCCACGGCCACTCCTCCGCGAGCCGCCGCTCCAGACGTGAGATCCCGGCCCTGATGCCGTCGCCGTAACCGTCCTCGCCGAGGGCGCCGACCGCGCCACGGGCCCGGCCCAGATGGACACGGGCCGCCTCGGAGCGGCCGAGCTTCACGTAGTCGGAGGCCAGGTTCAGATGGAGCGACGGGTAGAACGCGCGTACCGCGAGCGCCCCCGCGTGGCCGGCGAGGCGCTCGTCGGTGAGTTCCTCGGCGGCCGACAGCGCTCTCAGGTCCCAGGCGAGCTCGTCCGAAGGGTCGTCCTGCGTGTCCGCCATGTAGTGCGCCAGTGTGCAGCGATGCAGCGGGTCGCCGTCCTCGCCGATCTCGGCCCACAGACGCAGAAAGCGGTCCCGGGCCTCCTCGCGGTCGCCGCCGTGGTGCAGCATGACGACCTGTCCGATCCGGGTCATGACGGCGTCCGGCGCCGCCTGCTCGTGTCGCTTCGCCACCGCGTCCTCCGCGCTCGTCATGCTCCCCCATCCACGACGCTAACCGCCGCCACCGGCAATCGCGGTCAGGCGGCTCCGTACGGGCGCTGGGCCAACACGGTGACGCATCATGGAAACGGCGACGGAGGGCGGGTCCGGACCCGCACGGGTTTCATCCCAGGTTCGGGATGGTCCAGTCGATCGGCTCGTGCCCCTGCCGGGCCACCGCCTCGTTGATCTGAGTGAACGGACGCGAGCCGAAGAACTTCTTCGCGGACAGCGGCGAGGGGTGCGCGCCCTTGACGACGACATGCCGCGTCTCGTCGATCAGCGGCAGTTTCTTCTGCGCGTAGTTGCCCCACAGCACGAACACCGCCGGATCCGGTCGGCCGGCCACGGCACGGATCACCGCGTCCGTGAACTTCTCCCAGCCCCTGCCCTTGTGCGAGTTCGCCTCGCCGGCGCGCACGGTCAGCACCGCGTTCAGCAGCAGCACGCCCTGCTCGGCCCACGGCATCAGATAGCCGTTGTCCGGGATCGGTGTGCCCAGCTCCTCCCGCAGTTCCTTGTAGATGTTCCGCAGCGAGGGCGGAGTCTTCACGCCCGGCCGCACGGAGAAGCACAGGCCGTGTCCCTGGCCCTCGCCGTGGTACGGGTCCTGGCCGAGGACGAGGACCTTCACCTTCTCGTACGGCGTGGCGTCGAGGGCGGCGAAGACCTCCTCACGCGGAGGGTAGACGGGACCCTTGGCGCGCTCCTCCTCGACGAACTCCACGAGTTCCTTGAAGTAGGGCTGCTGCAGTTCGTCGCCCAGAACGCCCCGCCAGGACTCCGGCAGCATGGCGATGTCGGTCACGTCAACTTCCTCCGATGTGCGGTCACTTCCAGGCCTCAGAACCTACAGGCGACCACTGACAACGGGCTCCCGGACCCGGCCCCTGGGCCGGGCTACCAGCTGGTCTTGCGGTACAGCTCCCACATCATCATGATCGTCGACGGGTCCAGCGCCCGCTCGCCGCCGGAGATCTCCCCGCTCGCCGCGACGAACTGCTTGCCCTGCCACAGGGGAAGCAGCCGGGCGTCGTTCACCAGGATCTGCTGGGCCTGCTCGAACTCCTTGACCACGTTGGCGCGGTCGCTCTCGCGCCGCGACTGCGGCAGCAGCACGTCGGTGATCTCCGGCGACGGGTAGGGCGTGCCGAGCGCGTTCTGCCGGCCCACGAAGGGGGCGATGTAGTTGTCGGGGTCCGGGAAGTCGGGGAACCAGCCTCGCCCGAACACCGGGTACTCCCCCTTCTGGTAGCCCTCCACGTACGTCTTCCAGGGACGGCTCCTGAGCGTCACCTGGAAGAGACCGGAGTCCTCGAGCTGGCGCTTGAGCTCCTGGAACTCGGGGGCGGTCTCGGAGCCGTAGCGGTCGGTGGTGTACCAGAAGGTCAGCGGGACGCGCTGGGTGATGCCCGCCGCCAAGAGGATCTTGCGGGCCTTGGAGGTGCTGGGGTCCCCGAAGTCGTCGAAGAAGCCCGTGGTGTGTCCGGTCAGACCCGCCGGGATCATGGAGTAGAGCGGTTCGACGGTGTCCTTGTAGGCGTTGTGGGCGATCGCGGCACGGTCCACGACCTGGGCCACGGCTCTGCGGACGGCGGGCTTCCTGGCCCACGGGTCCTTCGGGTTGAACACCAGGTAACTGATCTCGATGCCCGCGTTCTCCACGAGCTGGATACCGTTGTCGGACCCGCGGCCCTGGAGGGAGACGATGTCGGAGGCGCCGAGACCGCGGTAGGTGACATCGATCTTCCGGCTCTTGAGGGCGTCCACCATGCTGGAGGAGTTCTGGAAGTAGCGGATGGTGACCGCGTCGTTCTTCCGCTGGGCGTAGCCCTTGTAGCGGCTGTTCCCGGCGAGCCGGGCCTCCTTGCCCTCCTGGTAGGACTGCAGCGTGTACGGCCCGGACCCGGTGACCTTGCCGTCCTTGCGCACCTGCGTGGCGGAGTAGTCGGCCGGGTCGACGATGGACATGGCGGGGGTGGCCAGAACGAAGGGGAAGGTGGCGTCCGGCTCGCCGAGGTGGAAGACGACCTCGCGGTCGCCCTTCACCTCGACCCGCTCGAGGCTGCCCAGCAGCCCCGCCGGGCCGCCGGACACGTTGATGCGCTTGATCCGGTCGATCGAGTACTTCACGGCACGGGCGTCGAGCTTGTCCCCGTTGGAGAACGTCAGGCCCTCACGCAGGACACAGCGGTACGCCAGGTTCCCGGCGTCGGTGAACCCGCAGCTTTCCGCTGCGTCCGGCCCCGGCTCGGTCGCGCCGTCGGGGTAGTTCAGCAGGGTCTGGTAGACGTTGCGGAACAGTTCCCAGGAGCTGTCCCAGGAGGCGGCCGGATCCAGTGTGCTCGGAGAGCTGGTGGTGCCGACGACGATCGGCCCCTTGTCGTCGGAGGACCCCGAGGAGAGCGCACCGCAGCCGGCCACCAGGGATATGGACGTGATCGCCGCCAGCCGACGCAGACAACGGTTCCGGTTGAACACGCGCGCACTCCTCGATCTGCCGTACCAGGGGACGGCGGCAGACCCTACCGCAGCGCCCGGCCGACTGAGCCTGCTTCGCGCAGGGCACTTGATCAGCGCGTATATGACGACGTTGTCATCCGTCTGTGAGTCTTGTGGACCTCGACACGGGCGCCGTTCTGTCCAGGCGGCGCCCGTGTCCGGTGCTCAGCTCATCCGACCCCGGCGTTCAGGAAGATGCCGCCGTCGACGACGAGCGTCTGGCCGGTGATCCAGTCGGACTGGTCCGACGTGAGGAACGCGGCGGCGCCGCCGATGTCCGAGGGCACGCCGAGCCGGCCGAGCGGGTAGGCCGCGGCGGCCTCCGCCTCCCGGCCCTCGTACAGGGCCTGGGCGAACTTGGTCTTCACGACGGCCGGCGCGATCGCGTTGACCCGCACCAGGGGTGCGAACTCGTGCGCGAGCTGAAGGGTCAGGTTGATCATGGCGGCCTTGCTGATGCCGTACGCGCCGATGAACGGCGAGGCGGAGAGGCCGGCCACCGAGGCGATGTTGACGATCGCGCCGCCGTTGTCCTTCTGCCAGGCGTGCCAGGTCCGCTGGGCGAAACCGAGCGCCGAGACGACGTTCGTCTCGAACACCTTGCGCGCCACGTTCAGGTCGAGGTCGGCGATCGGGCCGAACACCGGATTCGTGCCGGCGTTGTTGACCAGGAAGTCGACCCTGCCGAAGACCTCCATGGTGCGTTCCACGGCGAGGGCCTGGTGGTTTTCGTCGTGGGCCTTGCCGGCGACGCCGATGACACGGTCGGCGCCGAGTTTCTCGACGGCCTCCTTGAGGGCGTCCTCGTTGCGTCCGGTGATGCAGACCCGGTCGCCGCGGGCGATGAGCGCCTCGGCGACGCCGTAGCCGATGCCGCGGCTCGCGCCCGTGACGAGGGCGACCTTGCCGGAGAGTTCGGGCAGTGCAGTCATGTGTCCGTGTCCCCTGGCCCTAGTCGAGCGGTCCGCCGGCGACGTACAGCACCTGACCGGAGACGAATCCGGCCGCGTCGCCCGTGAAGAAGGCGATCGCGTTGGCGATGTCGTCGGGCTCGCCGACGCGCTGTACGGGGATCTGGGTGGCGGCCGCGGCCTTGAAGTCCTCGAAGCCCATGCCGACCCGGTCGGCGGTCGCCTTGGTCATCTCGGTGGCGATGAAGCCGGGGGCGACGGCGTTCGCGGTGATGCCGAACTTGCCGAGCTCCTTGGCCAGGGTCTTGGTGAAGCCCTGCAGACCGGCCTTGGCGGCGGAGTAGTTCACCTGGCCGCGATTGCCGAGGGCGGAGGACGAGGAGAGGTTGACGATACGGCCGAAGCCCGCGTCCACCATGTGCTTCTGGACCGCGCGCGACATCAGGAACGCACCGCGCAGGTGCACGTTCATGACGGTGTCCCAGTCCGAGACGCTCATCTTGAACAGCAGGTTGTCGCGGAGCACACCCGCGTTGTTGACGAGGATCGTCGGCGCGCCCAGTTCCTCGGTGATGCGCGCAATGGCCGCCTCGACCTGCGCCTCGTCCGAGACGTCACAGCCGACGGCGATGGCCTTGCCGCCGGCGGCGCCGATCTTCTCCACGGTGTCCTTGCACGCGGCCTCGTCGAGGTCGATCACTGCGACGGCACGGCCCTCGGCGGCCAGTCGTACGGCGGTGGCGGCGCCGATGCCGCGCGCACCGCCGGTCACGACGGCGACCCGCTGCTCAGTGGTGGACATTGCTGGTTCTCCTCGCCCTTGGAAAGCCTGGAACACCTTCGGAAAGTCTGCGGCTCCCACGGTACGCCCCTCAGGTGAGCGACCGCTTAGTACCTTCAGCAGACGTGACGCTAGAAGCCCTGGCACCCGGTGTCAACGGCACACTCGGTGCGTGTGATCCATTACCTCACCAGAAGGTCGAGCAACCGCTCCGCCTCGGCCGCCGGATCCGCGGTCAGCCCGGTGTGCACGGGCCCGGGCTGGACGACCGTCGAGCGGGGCGCGATCAGCCAGCGGAAACGCCGCCCGGCGTCGTCGTGTGCCGCCTGCCCGGCGGCCGCGCCGCCCGCGCACACGCCCTCGACGGCGCCGAGTGCGGCGCGCACGCCTGCCACGTCCGCACCGGGGTCCAGCGCCAGCAGTCTTCCCTCGTCCAGATGCGTCCGGGCGGCGACGAACGACTTCGCGCGGCAGTACACCAACACGCCCGCGTTTATGCACTCGCCCCGCTCCACCCGCGGCACGATCCGCAGCAACGCGTACTCGAAGACGTCCCGCTCGCTCACTTGTCCCCCCGAGGGGCCTCGATGCCCCGGATGCGTTCGTGGATGTCGGTGGCGCGCCCCAGCAGCGCTCGCGCGTACGCCCGGCGCAGCTCGTCCGCGGTGTCGAAGCCGGGCTCGCCGGTCAACCACTCGTCCGGGACCTGGCCGGTCACCTCGGCCAGCAGGTCTTCGGTCACCAGCGGGGCCAGTTCGGCGGCTGCGCCGGCCACATCCGGAGCGAAAGGGGCCAGCGCGTGGTCGGAGGCGTCGTAGGGCCGGGCGGCGGAGGCCTCGGCACCGGGCCAGTTGTGGTGCCAGATCATGGTGGCACCGTGGTCGATGAGCCACAGGTCGCCGTGCCACATCAGGAGGTTGGGGTTGCGCCAGGAGCGGTCGACGTTGTTCACGAGCGCGTCGAACCAGACGACGCGGCCCGCCTCCTCGGCGCCGATACCGAAGGCGAGCGGGTCGAAGCCGATGGCCCGGCTGAGGAAGTCCATGCCGAGATTGCGTCCGCCGCTCGCCTTGAGCAGCTCCTGCACCTCCTGGTCGGGTTCGCCGAGGCCCAGCACCGGGTCGAGGCCGATGGTCACGAGGCCGGGCACCCGCAGTCCCAGCCGGCGGGCGAGTTCACCGCAGACGACCTCCGCGACGAGCGTCTTGCGCCCCTGTCCGGCGCCGGTGAACTTCATGACGTACGTCCCGAGGTCGTCGGCCTCGACGAGCCCCGGCAGCGACCCGCCCTCACGCAGCGGCGTGACGTAGCGGGTCGCTGTTACTTCCTTAAGCATTTTCCCAGGCTATCCGGTCAATTGGGCCACCGATCCAAGGACCGGCCCAGATCCCTGGCTCGCCCCGGGTCGGGCTTCCCCCTTGGGGAGGATCCGGGGAGTTGGAGCAGCAGGCTTCACACGCACCGTCGATCACATGGCTGAGACCGGTCCCGACACCCGTCTCAGTCCCGCTCTCGTGTCCAACCCGCGGAATTCACACGCGAGTTGTCGCCGGGACGGGCGTCGGAATACAGCAGTGTGCTCCCAGACCGCACCTCCAGCGCCCCGACGTACACCCCGCGCCCCACGTACCGCGTGTCCGTGGTGTACCGCCAGCGCAACAGCAGGGACGGCCCGACGGGGAGCGTGGCGTCGAGCGTGTGCCAGACGCGGCCGTTGTAGCCGGACACGGCACCGTCGTCGTGGGTCACGGGTCCCGCGCCGCCCGGCGCCCGGGTGGTGAACGGCAGCGGCTGCCAGGTCGCGCCGCCGTCGCTGGACGTCTCGGCACGCAACGCGTCGAAGCCCGGCTCGGTGTCCCACCACAGGTCGCACGCGAGCCGCGCCCCGGCAGAGGTGTCGAGCGCGGGCAGGGTCAGCGTGGCAGTGCTCGCGCTCGCCATACCGCCGAACCACGCCTTCTCGCCGTGGGCGGGGCGCACCGGAACCGCCCGCGCGAACCGGTCTCCGGCGGCCACCCTGGGCGCCGAACCCGACCGCCAGGTGCGCACCGGATGAACGGAGTTGCCCATGATGACGAGGAAGGAGTCCGTCGTGGGGTCGAGGACGATGCTGGTCCCGGTGAAGCCCGTGTGCCCCGCTGTGCGCGGCGAGGCCATCGCACCCATGTACCAGTGCTGGTAGAGCTCGAAGCCGAGGCCGTGGTTGTCGCCGGGAAAGGCCGTGTTGAAGTCGGAGAACATCAACTCCACCGATTCCTCGCGAAGGACGCGCACGCCGCCGTACGTGCCGCCGTTGAGCAGGGTTCGCGCGAGGACAGCCATGTCCCAGGCCCGGGAGAAGACACCGGCGTGCCCGGCCACGCCGTCGAAGGCGTAGGCGTTCTCGTCGTGCACCTCGCCCCACACCAGACCCCGGTCCAGCCCCGACCAGGGCAGCCGGGCGACCTCGGTGGCCGCGATGCGCGGCTTCCAGGAGACGGGCGGGTTGTAGCGGGTGGCCGTCATGCCGAGCGGCCCGGTCACCCCTTCCGCGACCAGCGCGTCGAGCGGCTTGCCGGTGACCCGCTCGAGGACCTGCTGCAAGGAGATCATGCTGAGGTCGGAGTACAGGTAGACGGTCCCGGGCTCGTTGACCGGCTTCTCGTCCCACAGGGCCTGCAGCATCTCCTGTCGGCTGCCCAGCTTGTAGAAGGCGATGTCGGCCTGCAGTCCCGACGTGTGGGTGAGCAACTGCCGTATGGTGATGTCCTGTTTTCCACCGCCCGCGTACTCCGGCACGTACCGCGCGGCGGGTGCCTCCAGTTCGATGCGGCCGCGCTCGATGAGCTGCAGGGCGACGAGCGAGGTGAACAGCTTCGACAGCGAGGCCAGGTCGTAGACCGTGTCGGATGTGGCGTCGATCTGCCGGTCGGGCGGGAACTCGATGCCGGTGTCGGTGGCGGAGTCGTAGTCCTGGTACCGCACGGCCTTGCCGACCGCCCTCTCCAGGGCGACCGTTCCCCCACGCCCGGCGAGCACGACGGCGCTGGACCAGTACGGATGTGTGGGTGACGGTCCGAGGTACCGCTCGGCGACGGCAGTGACCTCGTCCAAGTGCTCCGGCAGCAGCCCGGTCCGCATGGCGGGGCCGCGCCGCAGAGTCGGTCCGTGGCCCGCTGCCGGTCCCGGCAGCACGGCCGTCGCGCGGCCTCCGCCGTCCGCCACCGCCGACCCGGTCCCCAGGGGCGCGACCACCAGCGCCCCGCCGAAGGACAGGACTCCCGCTCCGAACCGGCGCCGGCTGAGCGGACCCCGACCGGGCCCGCTGAGCTCAGCGGGCCGTTCCACCTGCTCCATGGAACCTCCGAAAGAAGTTTTCATTCCGACCCTCGCGGCCTGAAACTTTCCTTCCTCGACAGTGTTCTGTCAATCCCCGTCCGTCACAGGCGTATTGGGTGAGCTATAGGTGGCCTGGCGGATCGAACCGTACTGCGGAACAGGGCAGGCCTTGGGCGTTATGGTTCCGGTATCAAACTCATGTCCACATACTTGTCCGACCATGGCGAACTCATTACCGTCCACCCAGGCATGAAGCGCCCGTGTTCATGTCGATGGACCGGGCGACCGGGCGGCGAGAACAGGACAACGGAGTGCAACCGCTGTGCCGCCGGAGCCGCGCCCACCTTCCGGACTACGCATACGTGAGGAAGGCACTTCGTCGTGAAGAACTTGAGCCGCCGCACGTTCAGTCGACTCGCCGTCAGCCCGTTGCTTGCCACGCCCGCCGTGACCCACCCGGGACCGGCCGCGGCATGGTCTCCCGGCACGGCCCGGACCAGCGCCGATCAGCGGACCGAGACGATCCGCGCCATGAGCGGAGCCGCCGCCTATATGGACGGCACCGTCTCCTATCGGGGCGGCTATGTCTGGAACTATCTGCCCGACCTCTCGGTGACGTGGGGCGAGATGCAGGCCAAGCGCACCATGTGCTGGGTTCAGCCGCCCGGTACCCCATCCGTCGGGCACAGCATGCTCGACGCCTACCACGCCACCGGTGACGAGGTGTTCTACCGGGCCGCGGAGCACACCGGGCTCGCCCTCGTGGACGCCCAACTACCGGTCGGCGGATGGAACTACATCCACGACTTCGCCGGCGAGAAGTCCCTCAGGGACTGGTACGAGACCATCGGCGCGAACGGCTGGCGGCTGGAGGAGTTCCAGCACTACTACGGAAACGCCACCTTCGACGACGCGGGCACCTCTGCCGCCTCCCAACTGATCCTGCGACTGTACGTGGAGCGCCGCGATCGGCGGTTCGAGCGGGCCCTGGACCTCGCGATCGGTTTCGTGCTGAGCGCCCAGTTCAGCAACGGTGTCGCCGACGGCGGCTGGCCGCAGCGCCACCCCGCGTATCACGGCTCGGTCAGCCGGATGCCGTGGCCCGCGCGGCGGCCGCCATGGCTCCCCGGCGACGTGACGCACGGGATGGAGGACGGCGACTACACCCAGCACGTCACCTTCAACGACGATGTGCTCGGCGAGAACATCAAGTTCCTGCTGATGTGCATCTCCGCGCTGGACCGGCGCGACCTGATCGATCCTGTCCGGCGAGCCATGGAATGCCTGCGCCGGATGCAGCAGCCCGGGCCGCAGGCCGGCTGGGGACTCCAGCATCTGTCCCGCGCCAAGTACGGCCGTCCCGCCGGAGCACCCGCCGGCGCCCGGTCGTACGAACCGCGCGCGCTCACCACGCACACCACTCAGACCAACATCCAGCAGCTGTTCCACTACTTCCGGCTGACCGGCGACCGGAGGTACCTCAGCCGGATCCCGGAAGCACTGGACTGGCTGGACAGCTGTCGGCTGACGCAGCGCCAGATTTCCGAGAACCCGCTGCTGGCCGGGCGCACCCACCCGACCTTCGTCGAACTGGGCACCAACCGTGCCCGCTTCGTGCATCGCTTCGGATCCAACATCCGCAACGGCGCCTACTACCACGACTACGACCACCGCGACACCCTGAGCCACTACTCCGCGGGCCGCTCCGTCGACGTGGCGGGACTCCGCGCCGGATACGAGCAACTGGTTTCCATGACACCGACCGAGGTGGCCGAGTTGCGCGCCCGGTCCCCGCTCACCAGTGGTGAGCCGATCCCCCTGCCGCGCTACTTCTCCCTGCGCGACATCCAGCTCTCCGACCTGCTGCGCGACGCACCTCTCCCGCTGCCGGTGGTGTCGGATGCCGAGGCGGCCTCCCTGGTCGCCGGACTCGGCGACCGGGACCACTGGCTGACCCCGCTGGAGGCTGTGACCAACCCCTACCTGGGGCCCGGCACGCGGGAGCCGTACGACGGAAAGGCGTACATGAGCAAGCATGTCGGCGATCTCCGGGACACCTCGCCGTACAACCCGCAGGATCCGCCGGCCGAACCGCCCTACCAGCCGCGGGAGGCCCCGCTGGGCATCAGCTCGGCGGCCTACGTCGCCAACATGGCCAAGCTGATCGGCTACGTGGCACGGCCGACGAGCTGAGCCGACGGGCGTCTGCGGCCGCGCCACACCGTCCGTCCACCCCACCTGTCGAGCGGGGTGGACGGACCACATGGGACACCAGGCGACACTCCGCCCCCGGGGAGGGTCAGCCGTGCGGACGATCGGTCAGCGCGACGTCGAAGACGTGCATGATGCCCCGGTCGGTGCCCTGTGGCAGAACGACGGAGGCGACGCGCTTGGCCGGGTCGAGGGCTGTTGCCCTTGTTCTGAGAGGCGTCCAGCCGGGTGCCGATGAACTGGTCCACGGCGTGAAAGGGGTCGATGGTGCTGCTCCCGGCCACTGCCGTGCCGGGCAGCAGACCGGCCGGCACGCCGCCCAGCGCCAGCACGCCGACGAGCAATCGGCGCGAGCGGACGCCGGGTCGCGGCCGGGCTCCAGAAACTGATCTCCACATGGGTGTCTTGATCCTCTGCAGCCGTCAACAGGGCCCCGTGAGCGGACTCGCGCATCAACGGGCCACCTTGGTGATCAACCGCGGCGCGCAGACAGACCGGCGGCAGCCGTCGCTTGAATCCCCGGGGAACCCCACCGAACACGGTCACGGACCGGCCTCGGCCCGCGTTTGCACACAGACCGGGCAGCGGCGGCCCGCGGTTGAGCATCCCCGGGCCACTGGCGTCTCGGTGGCCGCCGGAGGCGGGCTTTCGCCTTCCGGGTCCCTCTGACAGCGGAACGACAGCCGTGTCTTACGCCCGCCTGATCTCGAAGCGGTCAAGATCTCGACAGCATCTGAACAGCTACTGCTCACAGGCCGTACCACTGTCCAGAGGTACGAAGCATCCGTGGAAGGGAACGTCAGCATGACCAGCGAATCGCTCCACCCCGTCCCGGCACCGGCCCGCCGCACCGTCGTGGCGGCAGTCGGCGCGACGGGGCTCGCCGTCGCGCTGACGGCATGCGGGGGCTCGAACGACAACTCGTCCTCGGGCTCCTCCAGCACACAGGACACCAGCACCGCCGGCAGCGGCAGCACCGGTGGGGGCAGCACCGCCGAGGGCAGCTCCGGCGGCACGGCGCTGGCGAAGACCTCCGACATCCCCGAGGGCGGCGGCAAGGTCTTCGCCGACCAGGGCGTGGTGGTGACCCAGCCGTCGGCGGGCACGTTCAAGGCGTTCTCGTCCAAGTGCACCCACGCGGGCTGCGCCGTGAAGGACATCTCGGACGGCGTGATCACGTGCCCCTGCCACAACAGCCAGTTCTCCGCGACCGACGGCAGTGTGAAGAAGGGGCCCGCGACCCAGCCGCTGGCCGCCGCGAACATCACCGTGTCCGGGGACGAGATCAAGCTCGCCTGATTCGTAAATAGATCGCGTCCAAGGTCGAGAACCCCGATCCGCCTTCGATTTACAGGCCAACAGGGTGGGGCTTGGCCTCCGGACTACTGACCCGGTGCCCTCACGCCCGCGCCGCCCGGCGCGGTGGCTTGAGGGCGGCCAGCACCTCGTCCGTGGTCGCGACCGTGGCGACCAGCGCGAGGGTGTTGCGGATCATCGCGGGGGTGTAGTCGGAGGGCACCCCGGCGATGGCGTCCGCGGGCACGACGGCGGTGTAGCCCCGGTTGACCGCGTCGAACACCGCGTTGGGGATCGCCACGTTGGCCGAGACGCCGGTGACGATGAGGGTGCGACAGCCCAGGTTGCGCAGCAGCGCGTCGACCTCGGTGCCCGCGATGGGCGACAGGCCGTGCAGCCGGCGTACGACGAAGTCCTCTTCCGTCACCTCGATGGGCGCCGCGACGCGCACCGCCGTGGTGCCGGTCAGCTGCTGCACCGGGAGCCGCTGGGCCGCGCGGAAGAGGCGGGCGTTGTGGCTCGCGCCCCGTCCGTCCGGGCGGCGCTCGGCGATCGCGTGGATCACCTGCACCCCGCCCTCGTGCGCGGCGGCGACCAGCCGGGCCACGTTGGCGAGCGCACCCGAGGAGCGTGCCTCCTTGGCGAGTTCGGGCAGCGCGCTGTCCGGGCCGACGACGCCCTGCTGGCACTCGACGGTGAGCAGCACCGTGGTCGCGGGGTCGAGGAGTTCTGTGAGCGGTTCGTGCGACGGCATTGTTCCCCTTGTCGTCGACGGTCGGAGGCGGCGAGAGTAACGACCATTGCGGGTGGACGGAAGACACTTCATTCTTTTCTGACGTGATGTCAGAGGATCTCTCTGGCACGACGTGGGAGAAGAAGAGGGGGACCGGATGACCGACACGCAGCGCCGGGGTCGGAAGATCATGATGACGCCCGGTGAGCTGGACGATTTCCTCGCCACCCAGCGCACCTGCCGGGTGGCGACCGTGTCGGCCGACGGCGCCCCGCACGTGAGCGCCCTCTGGTTCGCCTGGGACGGCACCTCACTGTGGCTGTACTCCGTCGTGCGCAGCAAGCGCTGGGCCGATCTGAGCCGCGATCCGCGGATCGCCGTCGTGGTCGACACGGGCGAGGACTACGGGCAACTGCGGGGGGCCGAGCTGTCCGGCACCGCGGAGTTCGTGGGCGAGATCCCCCGCACCGGGGAGCTGTGCGCCGAGCTGGACGCGCCGGAGACCCTGTTCGCGCGCAAGAACTTCGGTCTTGAGGAGATGCCCTACGACGGCCGCCACGCGTGGATCAGGCTGACGCCGCGGAAGATCGTCTCCTGGGACTTCCGCAAGCTCGGGGCGCTGTAACCGGCCCGTTCGGGTTTCCGTTGCGGTTCACCCGTCCGCCACGGCCTGCCCCGCCGCCCACAGCGCCTCCACCGCCGCCCGGATCGACGGGCGGCGGTCTGCGTCGGCCCGCCATACCACGTAGACGTGCCGTCGCACGCGCTGCCGCAGCGGCACGGTGACGACACGGGGCGGCATCGGATCACGCCCGAGGAGCGGTGCGATGCACACGCCGAGCCCGGCGGCGACCAGCCCCAGCTGCGTGTGCGTCTCGGCGGCACGGTGACCGATGCGCGGCTCGACGCCCTTGGAGCGCAGGGTGAACATCAGCCACTCGTGGCAGAACTCGCCCTCGCCCCAGGTGATCCACTCGTCGTCGGCGAACTCCCCGAGGTCCACCTCCGCCCGGTCCGCCAGCCGGTGCCCCACGGGCATCGCCACATCCGCCGGATCGTCGAGGATCGCAGCCTTCACCAGGCCCTCGGGCAGCGGCATCGGCTTGTTGTACCAGTCCAGGACCACCGCGAGATCGAGGTCGCCGCGCACCACGCCCGCGACGCCGGCCTCGGGTTCCAGCTCGCACGAGCGCAGCCGCAGCGCGGGGTGCTCGGTGCGCAGCGCGGCCAGCGCGGTCGGGAAGAGACCGCGTGCGGCGGTCGGAAAGGCCGACAGGCGCAGTTCGCCGGCCACCTGCCCGCGCTGCGCCTCAAGGTCGGCCTCGGCCAGCTCGACCTGCGACAGGATGCGCGCCGCATGATCGGCGAGCAGTCGTCCGGCGTCCGTGAGCCGCACCCCCCGCCCCTTCTTCGCCAGGAGCTGCTGCCCCACCTCCCGTTCGAGCTTGGCCATCTGCTGGGAGACGGCCGAGGTCGTCACGTGCAGCCCCTCCGCCGCCCCACTGACCGAGCCGTGCCGGGCGAGGGCGTCGAGGGTGCGCAGGCGGTCCAGGTTCAACATATAAGAAATGCTACGAGGTATCGGGTGCGAAATCTCGATTGTGCTACGAGATCGTCTGCGTCATCGTTACGGCCATGAGCACCGCCGCCGCCCAACGGACCCCTGCCGCGACCACCGTCGTCCCGCACCGTCGGCCCGCCCTCGACTGGCGGATCCGTTTCGGCGTTCTCTCGCTGATCTGGGGCTTCAGCTTCCTGTTCATCAAGGTCGGCACGGAGGCGTACGCCCCGTTCCAGGTCACTCTCGGCCGCCTGGTGTTCGGCACGGCTGTACTGGCGGCCGTGATGACCGTCAAGTGCGAACGTCTCCCGCGCGGCACCCGCACCTGGGGCCATCTCACCGTCGCGGCGTTCCTCCTCAACGCGCTGCCGTTCTCGCTCTTCGCCTACTCGGAGCTCACGGTCCCGTCCACCCTGGCGGGCATCTGCAATGCGACCTCGCCCCTGTGGGGCATGGCACTGTCCCTGGTCGCGCTCGTTGAGGACCGGCCGACGCGGCGCCGGGTCGCGGGGCTCGGTATCGGCTTCCTCGGCGTGCTGACGGTGCTCGGGGCCTGGCAGGGCTTCCACGGCCTGGACGTGGCGGGCACGGCGATGGCCCTGCTGGCCTCGCTCAGCTACCCCATCGGCTGGATCTACGTACGTCGCACCCTGGCGGGCGTCGGCCACTCCCATCTGTCACTGACCGGCGCACAGCTACTGCTGGCCACCATCCAACTGGCCCTGGTCACCCCACTGTTCACCAACATGCCGAGCCACCTCCCGGTCGTCCCGCTGCTCGCGGTCGCAGCGCTGGGCGCCCTGGGCACCGGGCTCGCCGTGCTCATCCAGTACGGCCTGGTCGCCGAGGTCGGCCCGACGACCGCGCAGATGGTCACGTACTTCATCCCGGTCATCGCCACCGCGGCGGGCGTCGCGATCCTGGGCGAGTCGCTGACCTGGTCGACCCCGGTCGGGGCGGTGATCGTACTGGCGGGCGCGGCACTGACGCAGACCAGGCCGAAGGCGTCCCCCCAGGACCGGACGTAGCTCCGGACGGGGCCGGGCCCGGGGCTCTATGGGCTTGCACGGAACCAAGGTGTTGCTTCCCTGCAAGCCCTCAGACGTAGCTCCGGGCAGCGGGCGCAGGGCGCAGGGCGGCGGCGACCGCGTCCGCCAGGGGCCCGGCCTCCTCCGCGGTCAGCGTCGAGACGGTGACCCTGATGCCGGGCGGCGCGCTCATCCGGAAGCGGGCGCCCGGAGCGACGGCCCAGCCGGCGTGCAGCAGTCGCGCGACCGCGCCCGTCTCGTCCGGTACTGGAACCCACACATTCATCCCACTGCGCCCATGGGCCTCGACACCGCGCTCCGCGAGGGCGGCGATCAGCGCGTCGCGGCGCTTGCCGTACTCCGCCGCCACCGTCCGCGCGTCCACCGCGCCGTCGGCCCACAGCCGCACCACGGCCCGCTGCAGGACCCGGCTGACCCAACCCGGCCCCAGCCGCTGCCGCCCGCGGACCCGGTCGACGGTGACGGTGTCCCCGGTGAGCACGGCGAGCCGCAGATCGGGTCCGTACGCCTTGGCGACCGAGCGCACGAACGCCCAGTGCCGCGTGACCCCGGCCAGGGGATGAAGGGGCACGTCGACGATCCCGTGACCGTGGTCGTCCTCGATCAGCAATGTCTCGGGGTACGCGCGCAGCACGGATCGCAGGGCACGCGCGCGTGTGGCACTCACCGCGGCACCGGTCGGGTTCTGCGCCCGGTCCGTCACGATCAGCGCACGCGCCCCGGCCTCCAGGGCACCGCGAACGTGGTCGGGGAGCGGCCCTTCGTCGTCGACGCCGACCGGTACGGTGCGCAGCCCGAGCGCGGGAACGAGGTCGAGGGTCCTGTCCCACCCGGGATCCTCGACGGCGACGGTGTCCCCTGGCTTGAGGTGGGCCGCAAGGACACGCTCGACGGCGTCGAGCGATCCGGAGACCACGGCGAGCGGCCCTTCCGGCACCCCGTCCGCGTCCAGGTCGGTCCGTGCGATGCGCGCCAGTTCCGGTTCCACGGCGACGTCCCCATAGAGCACCGGCTCCCGGTCGCCCTGCGTGGCGGCCGCCGCGAACGCCGGCGCCAGAGGGGGCAGCAGGACCTGGTCCGGGTTTCCACTCGACACATCGCGTACGCCCTCGGGTACCTCGACACGCATGTGGTCCCGACCCGTGGTGGCCGGCGCGGGCCGCACCCGGCTGCCCCGGCGCCCGGCGGTCTCGATGACCCCGCGCTCGCGCAGGATGCGGTACGCGGCCGCGACGGTGTTGGGATTCACCCCCAGCTCGACGGCCAACTCCCGCATGGGCGGCAGCAGTCGACCGGGTTCCAGCTCTCCTGTCCCCACGGCACGCTCGACGCTCGCCGCAATCTCTGCTGCACGTCGCCCCTGGATCGGATAATCTCCTAGCACAAAGCAGATTATGCACTAGTGCAATGGAGAGGGCATGCAGGGGACCCAGCAGCCGAAGTCGCGGCCCACCGACGCCTACACGCCGACCGACCGCACGATCCCCACGCGTGCCGCGCACAAGGCGTCCTACGACAAGGAACTGGTGCACGCGATACTCGACGAGGGGTACGTCTGCCACCTGGGCTTCGTCCGCGACGGCTCCCCTGTCGTGCTGCCCACGCTGTACGGCCGGGTCGGCGAGCGGCTCTACGTCCACGGCTCCACGGGCTCGCGCCCGCTGCGGATGACGGACGAGGCCGACCCGGGACTCGCGGTCTGCCTGACGGTGACGCACGTCGACGGTCTGGTCCTGGCCCGCTCCGCCTTCCACCACTCGATCAACTACCGCTCCGTGGTGGTGCATGGTATGGCCCACCAGGTCACCGACCCCGAGGAGAAGCTGACGGCCCTCGACGCACTGGTCGACCACGTCGTGCCGGGCCGCGCCGCCGACTCCCGGCCCGCCAACAAGAAGGAACTGGCCGCCACCGCCGTGATCCGTCTGGACCTGGACGAGGTCTCCGCCAAGCTGCGCACCGGCGGCGTGAACGACGAGCCCGAGGACCTCTCGCTCCCCCACTGGGCCGGCGTGATCCCGGTCCGCAAGGAGTACGGCGCCCCGCTCGCCGACCCGGCCCTGGCGCCCGGCACCGAGCTGCCGGGCTATCTGGCGGTGCTGTGATGCTGATCCACCCCTGGGACGCTCCCCACGACGACGCCGAGTGGCAACACTGGCTCGCCGTCCATGACTTCGGGCAGCTCGCCGTCAACGGCCGGCCGGGCGAACCGCCGTACGTCCAGCCACTGCACTTCGCGTACGACGCGGAACGCGGCGAGGCCCTGGGCCATCTGGCGCGTCCGAACCCGCTGTGGCCCGCGCTGGAGGCGCACCCGGAGGTGCTGCTGAGCGTGGTCGACGACTATGTGTATGTGCCCGGCCCCTGGCAGGCGGCACCGGACGGCCCGTCCGAGCACGGCGTGCCCACGAGCTTCTACGCGGCGGTCCAGCTCCGCTGCACGGCCCATGTCGTGGACGATCCGGCCGAGAAGGCGGACCTGCTGAACCGCCAGATGGGCCACTTCCAGCCGGAAGGCGGCTCCGCCCGGGCCGCGGCGGGTGAGGAACCGTACGGCCGCATGCTGTCCGGCATCCGCGGCCTGCGGCTCGAAGTGACGGGTGTCCGCGCGAAGTTCAAGTACGCGGGCCGGAAACCGGAAGAGGTCCAGGACCGCATCGCCGCCGGACTGGCGGGGCGAGGCGGTCCGCGCGACGCGGTCGCGCGTGAGCACCTGCTGCGCAGGCGCGAGGCGTGAAGCGGGGTGCGGGGTCCGGTGAGGCACCCCGCACCCGCCCTGTCACACGAGGACGGCCGCGTCCTCCGGTACCCGCGCCCCGCGTGCCTCCGCCAGAGCGAGCCCCGCGACCGAGCCGAGCATCAGCGCGGTACCGACAACAGTCGCCGCCGTGAGCCGCTCGCCGAGCAGGGCGACGGCGAGCACCGCCGCGCTGACCGGCTCGAGCAGCATGATCACGGAGACCGTTGCGGAGCGTACGACGGCCGCGCCCGCGAAGTAGAGGGCGTAGGCCAGCGCCGTGGGAACCGCCGCGATGTACGCCACCAGCCCTACGAGAGCCAGCGGTTGCGAGGTGTGCGGCACCAGTCCCTCGACCAGCGCGAACGGCAGCAGACACAGACTGGTGACTGCGAACGCCGACACGGTCGTACCGGACACGTCGGCCTCGCCGTCACGGCCCCACCACCGGGTGAGCAGCGTCATGCCGGAGTAGCCGGCCGCCGACACGACGGCGAGCAGCACGCCCGACGGACGCACGGTCGCACCGCCACTGCCGAGCACGAGCACCCCGAGCCCGGCGAGCGCCCCGACGACGGCGGTCGCACCGCCGCGCCCGAGCCGCTCACCCATCGTGAGACGGGCCCCGAGCGCGATGAGCACGGGTCCGGCACCGAGGGTGACGACGGTCGCCACGGCCAGTCCGGTGGCGGAGACGGCACCGAAGTAGGCGGTCTGGAAGACAGCGAGCCCAAGACCGGTGGCAGTCGCGCGCAGCGCCCTGCGGCCGAGCGGTTCGGACCCCGCCGTCCGAGTGCGCGGGCGCAGGTGCCGGACGGCGGCCAGCAGGACGAGTCCGGCCGCGCAGCGCCAGAAGGACAGTGCCACAGGCCCCGTGTCACTGGCCCGGTAGACCAGGGAGGCGGCCGCGCCCGCGGTGCCCCAGGCGGCACCGGCGACGATCAGATAGAGGAGGCCTCGCCCGACGGGCAGGCCGGAGGCAGCATTCGACATGAGTTGTCTCCGCAGATTGCAGAAGTTCGGGCAGGGACCCCGGAGCGTCGGGGTCCGTGGACTTCATCTGCGGGCGGCACCGTTCCGCCCGGCGACCCGCCGGGCGTGTTTCCGGAGGGCCCGCCTCAGGCGGCGGGGGGCGGAAGAACGAGTGCGTCCGAATGCATGATCGACACCTTATGCGGCCGTTCCGCGGACCGACAACTCCCTTTCGGCGCCACCGCTCGCCACCGGCTCGGCGGAGACCTTCGCGGGCGCCGACGACTGGGCCGCGAACGCGCCGACCACGACGACCACGCCGCCGACGATCTGCGGCGCCGACAGGTGCTCGCCCAGCAGCACCCAGGCCAGAACGGTCGCAATGACCGCTTCGAGACATGCCACGATGCCCGCCACCTGGGGCGAGAGCCGGCGCACGGACAGCACGCCGGTCACGTACGCGACGACCGTGGCGACCAGGACGATCCAGGTCAGCAGCACGACGGCCGGTACGGGTGTGCCGTTCATGCGTGCGCTACCCGCGAGGACGGACCAGTCCATGCCCCAGGGTCGGGCGACGACGGTCAGCACGGCGGCGCCGACGAGCAGCCCGTACGCGATGACGCCGAGCGGTTCAGGAGCCTCGTCGCCGGCCTCACTGCCTTGGTCGGCCAGGACGAAGTAGCCGACCTGGCAGCAAGCGGCGCCGAGCGCGAGCACCAGGCCGAGGGCATCGAAGCTCAGGCCGGACCACACCTCCACGACACAGGCGAGTCCGCCGACCGCGAGCACCACACCGACCGCTGCGGCGCGGGTCACGGGCCGCCGCTGCACGAAGCGCACCCAGCCCAGCACGAGCGCGGGCGCGAGGTACTCGATGAGCAGGGCGACACCGACGGGTATGCGGGAGAGCGCGGCGAAGTAGCAGGCCTGGACACCGGCCACGGCGAGCAGACCGAACCCGGCGAGCAGCGCGGGGCGGCGGCGCAACAGCGCGCGGTGGCGCACGGCGAGCGGCAGCATCACGAGCGCGGCGCCCGTGACCCGCAGCCACACCACATGGAGCGGGTCGAGCCCCGCCTCGATCAGCGGCTTGGCCGCGACACCCGATCCGCCGAAGGCGACCGCTGACACCAGGGCGAGCCCCAGCCCGACGCCCCTGCCACGGTTGCCTTGACTCCCCTGAGACGTATGCACCGGCACATGATGACAGGCGAGGACATGAGCGTCACCCCCGAACGCACCTGTCTCAGAGGTTGGACCCGTCCGTCCGGCGCACCGTCACCGGTCCCCGTCGAACCAGGCCCCGGCCCAGCGGCCGGCGTCCCCTCCCCCTGGGCCTCCGCCCGCGTACTCCCCCACTCCGGTCGCCGCCTCGATCCGCACTGTCAGCGCCCGTACGTCGACACCTGCGCGGCCGAGGACCTCGACGGCCCGCGACTCGGGGTCCGCGACGATCGCCGCGAGCAGGTCGAGCCCCCGGGCCCGTACGTCGCCTCGCCGCGTCGCGCGCCCGTGCGCCGTACCCAGGGCACTCGCCGCCGCGGGCGACCAGCCCTCCGGTTCGTTCAGCGCCGGTACGGCACCGGAGTCCTCGACGGTGCCCTGCCAGCGCAGGCCGTAGCCGATGGCACGCTGGACGAGATAGCCCAGCAGCCGCGCGACCTGCGGACCGTCGAAGACGGCGCGCACCTCGGGGTCGGACTCCAGCAGCGTGTGCAGCAGATGAGCCGTGTCGATCTGCCGGTCCCCGTCCCGCAGCGCTCTCCTGCGCGCACCCGAGACCACCGCTGCCAGCTCGGCGGTGAGTCTGACATCGGGCTCCGTGTGGTGAGCGCCGCGCTCCGCGGCCGGTTGCTGGGGCTGATGGGGTGGCACGTCTCCCACCCCATCAGCCCCAGCGGCCCGGGACATCCCCGGCGGGCAGCATTTTCGCGTCCGACACAGGTTGGGCAAGACTGAACGGGTTCTCCTCCTTACGGATGACATCACGCCGTTCTCCCCGGCAACCGCGCGCCGTCTTGCCCGGCGCCCCTACGTGAACCGCTTCCACAATTTCTGACGGTTCATCAGTATTGAATGTTCCGGGTCCCGCGGCTACGTTCCGCGACACCGTAGCTGCGCTCGGCGCAGCACCCGACGCGAAGGGGTGGTCGCATGGCCGAAGTCAGCGCGGAAGCACGCATCGAGGCGCCTGCCGAGAAGGTGTGGGCCCAGCTCACGGACTGGTCGGCGTACGGCGAGTGGAACGCGACCCACACCGGTTTCCCGAAGGGCGGCCCGGAAGCGCTGGAGGTGGGCGGGACCTTCGAGGAGAACATGAAGCTCATGGGCTTCCCGGCCGAAGTGACCTGGACGATCGACGAGTTGCAGCCCGGACGCGTTCCGACCATCCGTGGCAAGGGACCCATGTCCGTGAACGTCGCCACCCGCTACACGCTGACGCCGGACGGCGAGGCGACCTTGGTCCACATCGACGGAGAGTTCACCGGGGCGGCGGTCTCCCTCATGGCGGGCAAGCTCAAGGACTCGGCGACGGCCGCGCTCAACGAGTCCCTCCGCGAACTGGGGGCACTGGTGTCCTGAGAGAGGCTCGCGGACACGAAGGCGCCCCGCGGACGTGTTCCGCGGGGCGCCTCTCGCACCTCCACCTGCCGTCAGCTCTCGTCAGCGAGGATCAGGTACAGCTTCTTCCGGGCTTCGTTGATGACCGCCAGGGCCTTGTCGCGCTGGTCCTTGCTGCCGGTCTTCCAGACCTGGCTGAACGCCTCCATCAGACCGAAGCCCGCCTGCCGGATCTCGTGCAGGGCTTCCCAGTCGACGCCGCGCGTTGCCTCTTCCCACGGGGCCTCGGGGCCCTCGTCGGCAGCGGCGCGGCCCTCCTCGGTGAGCTCGAAGAGCTTCTTGCCGCCCTCGCTCTCACTGGTGATCAGGCCCTCGTCCTCCAGCAGCTGAAGGGTGGGGTAGACCGAGCCCGGGCTGGGCTTCCACGCCCCGCCGCTACGCTCGGCGATCTCCTGGATCATCTCGTAGCCGTGCATGGGCCGGTCCTTGAGGAGGGCCAGGATCGACGCGCGTACGTCGCCGCGCCGCGCCCTTCCCCTGGGTCCGCCCCGCCCGCGCCCGCCCCAGGGGCCACCCGGGCCGAAGAAGCCCGGTCCGCCGAAGCCGGGACCACCGGGACCACCGGGCCCGCCGGGACCGAAGGGCCCGAAGGCTCCGCGCCGGCCGTCGAAACCGCCCCGAGCGCGATGACCGGGGCCGCCCTGGTGTCCGTGTCGTTCGTATCCGAAGTCCTGTACACGGGAACGCATCGCCATCACTCCATTCCATCGTTGATCTGTCGCGATGCTTCAACGATATATCGGAATGGGGCGCATGCCAACCCTCGAGGACCTGGACCGATTCATCACCCGCGCCAGCCCCGGGGAAACGCGTGCCACTCTGAGAGGGCGTTTGACGTCGATTCGCGATGGGCAATTTCACCCCATTTGCAGGGTTTACTTCCGACGTACATGACTCGAAATGGCTGGAAGCTCCGCCCTCAGTGCGGATCTTCCGCCTCATCCCTAAAGGTCCGGAAGTCTGGAAGCGATGAACAGCATCGATCCGCCGAAAGGCCTCATCGCGCCCGACAGCCACGATGATGCCGAACTGCGGACACCGGATCGGGTACGGCGCGTAGATAGTCGTCGTGCTGGGTCCTCGGCATCGCGCTCTTCCCCTGAGGATGGGATTGGGGGAGCGGGGCCCGGGCACTTCCGGATGAGTGCACGGGCTGTGGCGCGCCAGTTTCGCGGTGTCGGGATACTTGCCGACCCGAAAAAGCGGCAAGGGCACTCGTGCCTCAGTAAGCCATGTTATGTCGTGCTGACGGAGGACGGCCCGCTGCTCGTGCCAGGCTCGGGGGAGGCAACTCTCGCCGACGGCACCGTGACCGTGTCCACTCGATTTGCCGTGGCGGTCCGCACCCACCAGGATACGTCAGGGCATTCAGTCGACGGCTCCCGGATTGAGCAATCCGGGACGCCGCATGAAGCGGTGTTGCCCGATCGCGGCCACGAAGGCGTCCCCGATGTCATCGGCACTGCTACCGCTGATCACGCCCTGCTCGGCCCCGGCACCGTTCAGCACCTCAGCCGGGAGCCTGGCCGCGCCCAGTAGCTGTTCGCCTTCGCCTTGAACAGCGATCGGTTTGCCGTGGCGGTAGCTTTCCTCCACGAAACGCACCGCAGCAGGGTCGTCCAGCAGTGTCTGTACAGCTTGCTTGCCGCCGGGAACCAGCAGGGCATCGTAGAGTACGGATCCCATCGTCGGCAGGGCCCGGTCCACTTCCAGCACCGCGCTGTCGGCGCCACGCACGCTGCCCTCGGAGGCTGCGAGCACCTCGGCCACGGCGCCTTCCTCGGTCAGCCTGCCGCGCACCGCCTCGACGGGCTCGACGTCGGTGCCGTCCGCCGCCAGCACGGCGACCTTACGGGTGCTGATGCCATTGCCACGGAGGTTTTCCTGGCTCAGCGCTGCGGATGAGGACGAGGGGACGGCGGAGGCGCCTTGCGGCGTGGGCAGCCCGAGGCCCGCTGCCACGGCGGCGCACAGATCGCCGTGGACGTTGGACAGGTTGGCCACCATGCGTTCGCGTACTTCGGCCGATGCGACCTTGCCGAGTTCGAAGCGGAACGCCTCGACGATATGTGCCTTCTCCCAGTCCGACATGCTGTTCCAGAACAACGTGGCCTGGCTGTAGTGGTCACGGAAGCTCTCACTGCGCACCCGGACCTTCTCGCCCGCCACCCGTTCCTGGTAGTGACGGAATACACCACTGGCGTCACCCGCACCGGCGTGCGCCGGACAGCCGCCGCTCAGCGAGTTCGGGAAGTAGCTGTTTCCCGGCTGTATGACTTGTTGGCCGTAGCCGTCACGGTGGTTGGTGTTGACGTCGGCGATGGGCCTGTTGACCGGCAATTGGGCGAAATTGGGTCCGCCCAGCCTGATCAACTGGGTATCCAGATAGGAGAAGTTGCGGCCTTGGAGCAACGGGTCGTTGGTGAAGTCGATACCGGGAACCACGTTGGCTGTGTGGAAAGCGACCTGTTCGGTCTCGGCGAAGAAATTCTGCGGATTGCGGTCGAGAACCATGCGCCCTATGGGCCGTACGGGAACCTGCTCCTCAGGAATGATCTTGGTCGCGTCCAGGAGATCGAAATCGAAGGCGTCTTCGTCCTCCTCCGCCACCAACTGCACGCCCAGTTCGTACTCCGGGTAGTTGCCCGCCTCGATGGCCTCCCACAGATCCCGACGGTTGAAGTCGGGATCCCGGCCGGCGGCGATCTGTGCCTCGTCCCACACCAGGGAGTTGACACCGAGCACAGGCTTCCAGTGGAACTTGACGAAAGTCCCGCGCCCCGCCGCGCTGACGAATCGGAAGGTGTGCACACCGAAGCCCTGCATCATCCGGAAACTGCGTGGAATGGCCCGGTCGGACATCAGCCACATCAGCATGTGGGTCGACTCCGGTTGCAGCGAGCAGAAGTCCCAGAAGGTGTCGTGCGCCGAAGCGCCCGTGGGGATTTCGTTGTGCGGCTCCATCTTCACCGCGTGCACGAAGTCAGGGAACTTGACGGCGTCCTGGATGAAGAACACCGGGAAGTTGTTTCCCACAAGGTCGTAGTTGCCCTCGCGCGTGTAGAACTTCGTCGCGAAGCCACGCACGTCCCGCACGGTGTCCGCCGAACCCCGCGGCCCCTGGACGGTGGAGAAACGTACAAACACCGGGGTGCGCCGCCCCGGCTCCTGGAGGAAGTCCGCACAGGTGTACTCGGCCAGCGACTCGTACGGCTCGAAGTAGCCGTACGCGCCCGCGCCACGCGCGTGCACCACCCGTTCCGGTATGCGTTCATGGTCGAAGTGGGTGAGCTTCTCCCTGTTGTGAAAGTCCTCCAGCAGGGTGGGACCGCGCTCCCCGACGCGCAGCGCGTTGTCCGTGTCGTCCACCCGTACCCCCTGATCCGTGGTGAGCGCATCGGACTCCGGTGCCGCCCGGAAGCGGTCGAGCTGCCTGTCCTTGTCATCGTGGTCACGCCACTGGGGATTCGGAGTTCCGGAAGCCATGACTGAGCTCCTTCGCTGTCGGAAAGCGTCCTCACCTTTACCTGGGGTCTGGTCGATCACCCGCCCTTCGCCCGCGGGGCCGGGAACGCCGAGGCCCAACGGTCCGGAAGGCGTCGTCGTGGTCGCGTAGCTTCGCCCTCTGGGCACGCTTGCACTCCCCTGTGCTCATCGCAGTGCCCCTTGCGTGGCCTTATTCGGGAGTTTCTCTACCGCGGGTAGCCCTGGTCGCGTCACCCAAACAACGACGGACGATGCCACGCAGCAGGAGACAGGCCAAGCGCCCCCTAGACGAGTCTGTCCAAATGCCTGCGGGCATGAAGAGAGGGGGTTCAAGATCCGTTTGTGACGACAGAACTGAACACCCTCGTGACCGCACTGTACGTGAAGATCGACGACGAGTGGGCGGGGATCGCCCGCCTGCCCGGACGGCCGCCGAAGCTCAGTCATTCGGAGTTGCTGCGCCTGGCCGTCATGCAGGCACTGCTGGGCTTCCCTTGCGAGGCCCGCCGGCTGCGGCACCTGCGTGCGCATTTCGACTACCCCTGTCCCCGGATCTCCGAGACCTTCCACCCGAGCGAGGCCTACGCGAGGCAACTCCGGCGCCGTGCCCGCACCCACCTCACCACGGCGCCGCTCCGCCCGGTGAGCACCACCGCGCACCCAGCGCCTCCCAGGGGCGTTCCTCGTCGCCGCGGGCACCGGTGACCTCTGCGATCTGGAAGACCTGCTCATCGCCGACGTCGGCCATCAGGTTGCCGTGTCGACAGCCCCACCGCACCGGAGGTCTTCACCCGCGGCCCCCTGTCGGGGCGGTGTGGCGCAGGACACGGGAACGGGGTCGAGCCGGCGGAGAGTACAGAGTGTGAGGCACACAGAACCCAGTACCAGCTCACGACAGACCTTTGGTGAGACCGTTCGCTGAAAGTCTCACGTGCGCGAGGTGCCCTTCGGCGCCGTTCCGCGGTGCCACCCGCTCGCTCCTCCAAGCCGACGGGCGGAGCACACGCGCCCACAAGTCCAGACACCCCGAATTGGCCTTGGCCCGGGCCGCCCGCCGGCCTCTACCGTCGGGCCATGCGGATTCGAATCGTCGACGCCTTCACCGACCGCCCCTTCGCCGGCAACCCGGCCGGCGTCCTCCTCCTCGACGCCTTCCCGGACGACGTCTGGCTCCAGGACGTGGCCCGCGAGGTCAACCACGCCGAGACCGCGTTCGCCCACCGCCTGCCCGAGGGCGGCGAGGCCGACTGGGCACTGCGCTGGTTCACACCCGCCACCGAGGTCGTGATGTGCGGCCACGCCACCCTGGCCACCGCCCACGTGCTGCGCACCACGGGCGCCCACGACGGCCCCGTACGGTTCGCCACCCGCAGCGGCGTGCTGAGCGCCACGCCACGTGAGGACGACTCCATCACCCTCGACTTCCCCACCGCCCCTCTCACCCCCGTCGAGATCCCGGAGGGCGTGGCCGAGGCCCTCGGCGCGGTGCCCCTCACCGCCTTCGACACCGGCCCGAACGTCGGCGACCTGGTCCTCGAACTCGCCGACGAGAAGACGGTCCTCGGCCTCACCCCCGACCACAAGGCGCTCGGCCGCCACTCGGCACGCGGCATCATCGCCACCGCCCGAGCCGAAGACCCCTCCCGCGGGTACGACTTCGTCTCGCGCTGCTTCTTCCCCAACGTCGGCATCGACGAGGACCCCGTCACCGGCAGCGCCCACACCGCGCTCGCCCCCTACTGGTCCGAGCGCCTCGGCCGCCCCGACCTCACCGGCCTGCAGGCGTCGCCCCGCTCCGGCCGCGTCCGCACGGAACTGCGCGGCGACCGCACCCTGCTCACCGGCCGCGCGGTCACCGTCATCGAGGGCGAACTGCTCGCCTGACGCAGGGCAGGGGCGTACGACGTCCTCGTTCGCCCCTGCCCAGACCTCCCGAACGCTTTCCGACCTCTACGCCGTCGGCAGCCAGCCCACCTTGCCCGCCAGCAGCGCGTATCCCACGAACGCCCCGATGTCGAGCAGCGAGTGGGCCACCACCAGGGGACCGACCCTCCCCCACCGCCGGTACAGATAGACGAAGACCACACCCATCGCCATGTTGCCGAGGAATCCGCCGATCCCCTGGTAGAGGTGGTACGAGCCGCGCAGCACCGAGCTGGCCACCAGGACCGTGCCGGGCGTCCAGCCCAACTGGCCGAGCCGGCGCAGCAGATAGCCGACGACGATGACCTCCTCGAGGACCGCGTTCTGCACCGCCGAGAGGACCAGCACGGGATACTTCCACCACACGTCGGGCAGCGCCTCGGGCACCACGGTGAGGTTGGCACCGAGACCGCGGGCGACCAGATAGAAGGCGATGCCCGTGGAGCCGATGACCGCGGCAATCCCCGCTCCGCGCCCCAGATCCGGCCACGGCCGCGTCCGGTCGAAGCCCAGCGTGCGCAGCGACGCGCCCTCCCGCAGCAGGAAGTGCGCGACCAGCGCGACCGGCACCAGCGCCGTCGTGATCCCGAAGAGCTGCCAGGCAAGATCAAGCCAGGGACGGCCGGGCGCGGCCGAGGCATTGAGTGTGGCCGCCTGCTCCTTGAGGCCTCCCGGTTTGGTGACCGATCCCACAAAGCTGATCAGCGCGGACACCCCGCTCGCACCGAGCGAGAGCCCCAGAACCAGCAGCGTCTCGTCCCGGAAAATCCGTCGCGTCGGCTGCTCCGTCGGAAAAGAATCGGCCACCGACCCTGCCTCCACCTGCACTCCCGCCTCCCATTGAGCAATCCCGCCTCATGCCCATCTTCGCCCGGCCAGGGTCTCGAAAGAAGTTACGAAGATCGTGCGTGACAGGCCGTTGGGGGACGGACGCCGTACGGGGCGTACCTCCCCCTCGGTTCTTCCCTATACGGCCGCTGCACGGCACGGTCTCGGCAGGGAGGGGCACCAGGGGAGGGGCACCACCCGTCATTGGATGTCCCAGCTTGCCCGATCACCGTGGGGCGGGCGCCATCGACCCCCGTCCAGCCGCGCGCCGCCGCACCGTGACCGGCGCGACGGGCGATCGCGATGCACCCGGAGGCATCCCGGGACGAGGCCCGGCAGATCGCCGGGGCGACCGGCGGCTCGGGGCACCAGGTGAAGGACCGCTCGCGGATCCACTCCGTGATCCCCAAGGCGGTCGTGCAGGCGGGCAGCCGGGCATGGACGTCCGGTCGCTCACCCCAGGAGCACCGGTTCGCGTAACCCGACGGGCCAGGTGTGCACCGGCTCGCCGGCATGCATCAGCTCGCAGTACCTCCGGGTCGTCGCGGCCAGCGCGGCCTCCCGGTCGAGCCCCTGTTCCAGGGCCCGATGGAAGGTGGCGGCCTGCCAGCTCGCGCCATTGACCCTCAGCCGGCACCGCTCCTCGATCACCCCGAGGTAGAAGTCCCGGTCGGCGGGCTCGACACCCCAGGCGTCGAGCCCCGCCTCGGCCAGCGGCAGCAGTTCGTCGCGTACGAGGTCCACGGCGTCCACCTCGGTGATCCCGCCGTAGCGCCCGCGCCGTGGCCACCGAAGGCGAGCCTCGATGCCGTACCTGCAGGCGGTGTCGAAGTTGACCGCGGCGGCCTCGAACGGCAGTCGCGTCCACACCGGCCGTGGCTCCTCGGCGAGGGCGCGGACGACGCCGTAGTAGAAGGCCGCGTTGGCGATCACGTCGGTGACGGTGGGTCCGGCGGGCAGCACCCGGTTCTCCACGCGAAGATGCGGGACACCGTCGGCGATGCCGTAGACAGGCCGGTTCCACCGGTACACCGTGCCGTTGTGCAGGACGAGTTCGGCGAGCTTGGGTGTTCCCCCCTCGTCGAGGGTGCGCAGGGGGTCCTCGTCGTCGCAGATCGGCAGCAGGGCCGGGAAGTAGCGCAGGTTCTCCTCGAACAGCTCGTACGCCGACGTGATCCAGCGCTCCCCGAACCAGGTGCGCGGTCGCACCCCCTGCGCCTGCAGTTCGGGCGGCCGGGTGTCGGTGGACTGCTGGAACAGCGGTGGCCGGGACTCGCGCCACAGCTCACGCCCGAACAGAAACGGGGAGTTGGCGCCCACGGCGACCTGCGCGGCCGCCACGGCCTGCGCGGCGTTCCACACGTCCGCGAAGCGCGCCGGGGTGACTTGGAGGTGCAACTGGACGGACGTGCAGGCGGCTTCGGGCGCGATCGAGCGCGAGGTGCACTCCAGCCGCTCCACCCCTTCGATGTCGAGCGTGAAGTCCTCACCGCGAGCGGCCACGATCTGGTCGTTGAGCAGGGTGTAGCGGTCGACGGCGGAGAGGTTGGAGGAGACCAGGTCGTCGCGGTCGAGCGTGGGCAGAATGCCGATCATGACGATTCCGGCATCGA
This sequence comes from Streptomyces sp. NPDC022910, assembly GCF_055561075.1. NCBI lineage: Bacteria > Bacillati > Actinomycetota > Actinomycetes > Kitasatosporales > Streptomycetaceae > Streptomyces > Streptomyces sp. NPDC022910. Next base: position 16,433 of record NZ_JBVHHL010000001.1, on the reverse strand, counting down.
CCTCGCTCGCTTTCCGGTCGGCGTAGGCGAGCGAGGTGCGCAGCTCTTCGGCGAGCTGGTCGAGTACCCGGCCGCCCAGCCGATGTGGAGCTATGTTGACTTCCAGATTGAACATGGCGAGTTCTGTTTGGAAATCTCGACTTGCAATCTTTTCCAGTACTTGCGCATTCATCATTCTCGGCATGCCGTCGGATCCGACGAGATTCAGTTCGATCTCCAGACCCATCAGGTTCTTGGGCCTGTCGAACCGCTTCTCCTCCAGCAGCCGCGCCAGCCCCGCCAGGCACTGCCTCAACTTGCCTCGGTAGCGCTGACGATCGGACAGGTCGAACTGCCCTGCCACGACCTTCTCTCCCATCGAAGCATCCCTCCTGAGATGGGCAGGCCGACGATCCGGCCGCTGCTGTCCCGGGTCTCGGTGGATGATGCCCCGGCAAGGCGATCGATAACGTCCCGCAGGGGCGCTGTCGCACGCTAGGCTGGTGGCCGACGCCTCCGGGCACATTCACGAGGCATGAGGCAATACGCAGTTTCGCCGAGCAACCATGTCGTGAAAAACGCCGACGAGAATCGGCCGACCGTTACGGAGAAGTATTCCGAGGTCGCCGCCGGGATGCCCGTGCAGGACCGGGACGAATCCCACTTATCACCGGCCGAATATCCCCTTGTTCGTCATACGCGCGACGACTAGACGAAACACTGCATGAACACGCGTCGTATAAACTTTCAGCACGGGGTAGAGAGTTGGCACTCGCGGTCCTGAGCCCAGTCGTCAAAGCGCCGCCCTTCGTCCGGGCACCATCCTCCCGCCCCTCTGACCCCGAGAGCTGACAGCGCCGTCCGCCCACCCCGCCACGCCCTCGCGCCACCGTGCCTGTCGAATGAGAGGCGACCCACCATGCAGCTGCATGTCCCCCCGGCTCCCGCGCCCGCCCTCCGCTCCGTCCTCACCGCACTCGGTTCCCCCACCGCGGTCCGCGAGGCTGCCACCCCGTCCCTGCGCACAGCTCAGGGGCCCGCGACACCCGAACTCCCCCTGCCGGTACACGTGCTGGACCGCATCACCCCGGCGGGCGCGTCGGCCACCCGGCTCGCCGGGTGGCGTTTCCTCATCCGCTGCGGCGACCGCGCCGTGGCGGCCGCCGAGACCATGCTGACTCCGGACGGCTGGGCGTTCTCGCACTTCTTCGAGGGCCCGTACGTCGCCTCCACCGAGCATGCCCTGCGCCAGGCGGAGACGATGACACAGCCCTACCAGGCCCGGCTGCTGTCCGTGCCCGAGCTTTACATGCTCACGCTGTGGCTGCACGGCGACTGCACGGCCGACGGGGCGACCGGCCATCCGGCCGCGGCCGACCTGCTGGTGCCGCTCGCGCCGGCTCCGCCCGGCATCGCGGCGCACCGCCCGCACCGTGTCGCCGATCTCCTCCCGGTGCTCACCCTCCGGGTCACCCGGACTCCGCTGCTCGGCTCGCCGACGCTCGCATGACCCACGCTCTCGCGCCGTGCCCCGCGGCCGTCTCCGGCGGCGGGGCACGGCGCATGTCCGGGTGGTCAACACCTTGGGAACCTGTCGCTCGTTCGTGCCCCATCCCGCTCGTACGAGGGACAAAGCACTGGCGGGCCGCGCGGACTAGCCCCTCCCGGCCATCATGAACCACCCGAAGGGACGGTCGTGTTGGAATGAACCGTCCGCGCGAGTGATGCGTCATGAACCTGTGAGAAGCGGTGCTGCGAAATCCCTGCGGTTTGACGCCCGTAGGGCAACACTGGGTTCCAGACCGATGCATCACCAACGGGGGGGCGGCCATGAACGACTCGACGAGCCGCAGGACAGACACAACAGCCATCTCACACATCACGACAGAGCGAAAGATCCCATCCACCATGTGCCAGCACCAGCCACCGTGCCCGACAGCCGAATCCGCCGACCGGGACTCCGCCCGCCTCGTGGCGCACCACCCGGAGCAGGGATGGAGCCTGATGTGCAACGGCATTCTGCTCTTCGAGGACACCGGTGAGCTTCTGCCCGACGGCCAGATCATCGCCCCGCACCGCCCGCTGGGCACCGACCAGGTGATGACGGCCGCCTGAGCCGCGCACAATGGGGCACCCACTGCCCCCGCAGCGTGGGCCGGCCCGGAGACGCACACTCCGAACCGGCCCCTACGCATGTCCGAGGGCGATTACTCGTCGTAAGCGTCCAGCGGCGGGCAGGAACAGACCAGGTTCCGGTCACCGAAGGCCTGGTCGATGCGGCGCACCGGCGGCCAGTACTTGTCCGCGGCCGAGACACCGGCCGGGAAGACGGCCTCCTCGCGCGTGTAGGCGTGCTTCCACTCCCCGCCCAGTGCCGCGGCCGTATGCGGAGCGTTGCCCAGCGGGTTGTCCTCGGCGGGCCACTCGCCCGAGCCGACCTTCTCGACCTCCGCGCGAATGGCGATCATCGCCTCACAGAACCGGTCGAGTTCGGCGAGGTCCTCGGACTCGGTCGGCTCGATCATCAGCGTGCCGGCCACCGGGAACGACATCGTCGGCGCGTGGAACCCGTAGTCGATCAGCCGCTTGGCGACGTCGTCGACGCTCACTCCGGTCGCCTTGGTCAGCGGCCGCAGGTCGATGATGCACTCGTGCGCGACCAGGCCGCCGGGGCCGGTGTAGAGGACCGGGTAGTGCGGTTCCAGGCGCTTGGCGATGTAGTTCGCGGACAGCACGGCCACCTGTGTGGCGCGCTTGAGGCCCTCGCCGCCCATGAGCCGGACGTACGCCCACGAGATCGGCAGGATGCCGGCGGAGCCCCAGGGAGCGGCCGAGATCGGGCCGACACCCGTCTCGGGACCGGCCGCGGGCTGCAGCGGGTGGTTGGGCAGGTACGGCGCCAGGTGCGCGCGGACGCCGACCGGGCCGACGCCCGGACCACCGCCCCCGTGCGGGATGCAGAACGTCTTGTGAAGGTTGAGGTGCGAGACGTCACCGCCGAAGTGACCCGGCTTGGCGAGGCCCACCAAGGCGTTGAGGTTGGCGCCGTCGACGTACACCTGACCGCCGGCCACGTGCACGGCCGCGCAGATGTCGGCGACGTGCTCCTCGAACACGCCGTGCGTGGACGGGTACGTGATCATCAGAACCGCGAGCTCGTCCCGGTACTGCTCGATCTTGGCCCGCAGGTCCTCGATGTCGATCTCGCCGTCCTCCGCGGTCCTCACCACGACGACCTTCATGCCGGCCATGACTGCGCTGGCCGCGTTGGTGCCGTGCGCCGAGGACGGGATCAGGCAGACGGTGCGCTGGTCGTCGCCGTTGGCGCGGTGGTAGCCGCGCACGGCGAGCAGACCGGCCAGCTCGCCCTGCGAACCGGCGTTGGGCTGGAGGGAGACCTTGTCATAGCCGGTGACCTCGGCGAGCCGCTCCTCCAGCTCACGGATGAGCGTGAGGTAACCCTGCGCCTGCTCGGCAGGCGCGAAGGGGTGCAGCTGCCCGAACTCGGGCCAGGTGACCGGCTCCATCTCGGTGGTCGCGTTGAGCTTCATGGTGCACGAGCCCAGCGGGATCATGCCGCGGTCGAGCGCGTAGTCCCGATCCGCCAGCCGACGCAGGTAGCGCAGCATCGCGGTCTCGGAACGGTGCTGGTGGAAGACTGGGTGCGTGAGGTAGTCGTCGGTGCGCAGCAACGTCTCGGGGAGCGCGTCCTCGGTGCTCGCGTCCAGCGCCTCGACGTCGCCCTCGACCCCGAGCGCGGTCCAGACGGCGCCCAGCTGAGCGCGCCCGGTCGTCTCGTCGCACGAGATCGACACGTGGTCGGCGTCCACGAGGCGCAGGTTCACACCGCGCTCGCGGGCGGAGGCGACCACCGTGTCGGCGCGGCCAGGCACCCGCACGGTCAGCGTGTCGAAGAAGTCGCCGTGGACGACATCGACCCCGCCCGCCGTGAGACCCGCGGCGAGAATCGCGGCGTACCGATGAGTGCGCCGCGCGATGGTCCGCAGGCCCTCGGGCCCGTGGTAGACGGCGTACATCCCGGCCATCACGGCGAGCAGCACCTGGGCGGTGCAGATGTTGCTCGTCGCCTTCTCGCGGCGAATGTGCTGCTCCCGCGTCTGCAGGGCGAGCCGGTACGCCTTGTGCCCGTCCGCGTCGAGGGAGACGCCCACGAGCCTGCCGGGCAGACTGCGGGCGAATTTCTCGTGGACCGCCATGTATCCCGCGTGCGGCCCGCCGAAGCCCATCGGCACGCCGAAGCGCTGCGTCGTCCCGACGGCGATGTCGGCGCCCAGCTCGCCGGGCGAGGTGAGCAGCGTCAGCGCCAGCAGGTCCGCGGCGACCGTGACGAGCGCCCCCAGCCCGTGGGCCTGTTCGATGACCGGCTTGAGGTCGCGTACGGCACCGGAGGCACCCGGGTACTGGATCAGTACGCCGTTGATCTCCCGCTCGGCGACGTCGGCCGGGATACCGTCGCTGAGGTCGGCGACGACGACCTCGACACCGGCGGGCTCCGCGCGGGTCTGGATCACGGCGATGGTCTGCGGAAGCGCGTCCGCGTCGACCAGGAAGAGGCCCTTCTTGTTCTTGCCCATGCGCCGGGACAGCGCCATGGCCTCGGCGGCGGCCGTGCCCTCGTCGAGCAGGGAGGCTCCGGAGGTCGGCAGGCCGGTGAGGTCGGCGACCATGGTCTGGAAGTTGAGCAGGGCCTCGAGCCGGCCCTGGGAGATCTCCGGCTGGTAGGGCGTGTACGCGGTGTACCAGGCCGGGTTCTCCATCACGTTCCGCAGGATCACCGGCGGCGTGAAGGTCCCGTAGTAGCCGAGACCGATCATGGAGTCGAGGACCTGGTTGCGGTCGGCAAGGGAGCGCAGCTCGGCCAGTACCTCGGCCTCGGTGCGCGCGCCCGGCAGGTCCAGCGCGTCGGCGTTCTTGATCACATCGGGGACGGCGGCGGCCGTGAGCTCGTCGAGCGAGCCGTAGCCGACCTGCGCGAGCATCTTGGCCCGCGCCTCCTGGTCGGGCCCGATATGACGCTGCTCGAAGGGTGTCCCCCGTTCGAGCTCGAAGAGCGGAATGCGGTGGGCGGTCATGCGGAGGCCTCCTGGTCTGGCGCGACCTTCGAGGGGCACCACGGCGCGGGTACCCCGACGGCCTCCCCCTCTGTCATCACAACCTGAGAGTTTCACCGGTCCGCCCGAAGGCGCTCCGGTTTTCACCGTCGGTGAGAGCGGAAGCCGTCGACACCCGCCCTGCTTTCCAGAGTGACCTCGTCCGTGCGGTACGTGTGCCTGAGAGATTCCGGGGAGGGTTTGCTCCTTCGGCGCCTCCGGGTCACTCCGGAGGACTCTCCCGCACGGGGTCAGCAGCCGATTGCCAGACTACCAGCGGGGACAACCCGGGGACCTTCGAGTGGCCGCCCTCCTGAATGTGCTCTTTTGTAGTGCTTATGAACGAGTTGCGACCAGCTGGAGGCACCGTGAAGACCGATATCGATCCGCGGAATCTGATCGGCCGCAAGGCGTTCGACCGCAATGGGAACAAGATCGGCACGATCGACGAGGTCTACCTCGACGACGCCACCGGTGTGCCCGAGTGGGCGGCCATACGAACGGGTCTGTTCGGCCGGGACGCGTTCGTCCCGCTGGAACCCAGTGAGCTGGTCGAGGGCGCGCTGTTCGTCCCCTTCGAACGCTCCCTGATCAAGGACGCCCCCGACTTCGGCGTCGGCCGGCATCTCTCCCCCGAACAGGAGCTGCAGCTCTACCACCACTACGGACTCGACGTGGCCTCACCACCTCCCGCCCCGGACCGCGACTTCGGGCATCTCGCGGGGTCCGACGAGACGTGAGAACCGCCTGTCCCGGCCGAATCCCCATCACGGCTCCGTCCGGGACGGCGGCCTGTCGGGCGAACCTCCCCTCTGCCTCTGGGTGCGTCCGACGGCCTTCGCCCGGCCGCTCCGTCATGCCCCGGCCCCGGACGGCGCCGCCCGGGGCCCCGCGGCCTCCGGTCTTCGCGGCACCAGGGGCAGCGGATCCGCCGGCTCGAGCCGGGGGTCGTCGACGCGGAAGGTGCGGACGCGTCCCGGCTCCGAGTCGGGCGTCTCGAACCGTACGGTCACCCTGCCGAGACCGCTGCCCTGCACCCACCCGTGCCCGTACTCGGCGTGCCGTACGTCGTGGCCCGCACGCCAGACGTGCTCGGACGACGTCGCCGGCTGATCCTCGGTGGGTTCGGCCGTCTCCTCCGCCTCCGCGTGCTCCTCCGTCCCGGCCTCCCCCGCGGCCAGGTGCGCCTGGGCGAACAGATCCTCCTGGGTGTAGTCGGCGAGCCCGCTGACGCCGACGCCGAGCAGCCGCACCCCACCGGTCGTGTCCACGGACTCCAGCAGCCTCGCGGCGGCCTCACGCACCACCGCTGGGTCGTCCGTGGGTCCACGCAGGGTCTCGGACCGGGTCAGAGTCGAGAAGTCGTATCTGCGGACCTTCAGCACGATGGTGCGGCCCGACAGCCCGGCGTCCCGCAGCCGGCGCACACACCGGTCGGCGAGCCGCTGCACCTCGAGTCCGACCCGGACCCGGTCGTGGATGTCGACGTCGTACGTGTCCTCGACCGACACCGACTTGGCCTCCCGCTCGGCCACCACAGGCCGCTCGTCGTGCGCGAGCGCCATGGCGTACAGCGCGTGCCCATGAGCCTTGCCCAGCAGCCGCACGAGCTCGTCCTCGCCCGCCTCGGCGATCTCGTCGACCGTGGTGATCCCGGCCCGCCGCAGGTGGTCACCGGTGGCGGGCCCGACGCCCGGGAGCGTGCGCACCGACAGAGGACCGAGCAACGCGCGCTCGGTGCCCGGCTGTATCAGCACCAGGCCGTCCGGCTTTGCCTGCTCCGAGGCGATCTTGGCGAGCATCTTGGATGCGGCGAGGCCCACCGAGCCCGTGAGCCCTGTGACGGCCCGGATGTCGGCGCGCAGCTTCACCCCGGTCAGCCGCGCCGATTCCTCGTCCCAGGCGGCTCCCCCGGCCTCCAGATCCACGAACGCCTCGTCCAGGCTCAACGGCTCCACCAGCGGCGACAGGGCCCGCAGCAGCCCCATCACCTGCTCACTGATCTCCCGGTAGAACCCGAAGCGCGGCACGAGATACGCGGCGTTCGGCGCGAGCCGACGTGCCTGGGCCATGGGCATCGCCGAGTGGACCCCGAACACCCGCGCCTCGTACGAGGCCGTGGCCACCACCCCGCGCGGCCCGAGCCCGCCCACGACGACGGCCTTCCCACGCAGGCTCGGCTTGGATGCCTGCTCCGCCGAGGCGTAGAAGGCATCCATGTCGAGATGCAGGATCGTGGGCGCGGTTCTCACATCTCCGATGCTGCCCTACACCACTGACAATGCGGCCCGACCGCGGCGGCGTGGTTCAGACGGCCCGGTTGCGTCGCCGTGCCAGCTCGTCCGCCGGGTTGTGACCCACGAGGGTCTCGCCCGTGTCGACGCGCTCACCATGCAGTTGCGAGAGCGCGCTCTCCACGTCCCGCCACACGACGCCGACGGCGATGCCGAAGATGCCCTGTCCGCCCTGAAGCAGGGCGTGGACCTCGTCCGGTGACGTGCATTCGTACACTGTCGCGCCGTCACTCATCAGCGTCATCCGTTCCAGGTCCCGGAAACCGCGCTCCCGGAGGTGCTGGACCGCTGTTCGGATGTTCTGGAGCGACACACCGGTGTCGAGGAACCGCTTGACGATCTTCAGGACGACGACGTCCCGGAAGCTGTACAGCCGCTGCGTACCCGACCCGTAGGCGGGGCGCACGCTCGGTTCGACGAGACCTGTCCTGGCCCAGTAGTCCAACTGGCGGTAGGTGATGCCCGCAGCGGCGCATGCCGTGGGGCCGCGATAGCCGATCTGCTCGGAAGCCGCCCCTCCGTCGCCCCGCACGGCCGTCGGCCGCTGAGGGGCGGAGCCGGCCGCGCTGCCGTGAAGCGGGTACGGGCCGCCCTCCCCCAGACTGCGTCCGGGGGCACCCCCCGCCGTACCGCCGCCGCTGATTCTCACGCCGACCTCCGTCCTTGACCTGCCTTCTCGACGGTAGGCAGTCACCAGGGGTGCGTCAACGATCGCCACACTCGGCACGCCGAGTGATAATCACCCTAGGAGTGGTTTCCCGTGCCCTTCCGTGGGGAAAGGCTAGCCGAATGCTCTGGCAGGGGGCTTCGAGACGGCGCACTGGCCGCCGGCACATGCCGCACCGCCGGAACCGACCGGTCCCGCCCCCCGTAAGGAACCACACCCGTGGCCCGAAGAGGACCGTCACTGACTGCTGGTCCCGAAGTCCTCGGGCGAGATCTGGTCGAGGAACTCGCGGAACTTCTCGACCTCGTCCTCCTGCTCGTCCGGGATCGCGATGCCCGCGTCGTCGAGCACCCCGTCACTGCCGTAGATCGGCGTCCCGGTGCGCAGCGCCAGCGCTATGGCGTCGGACGGGCGGGCGCTCACCTCGACACCGCTGGCGAAGACCAGCTCCGCGTAGAAGACGCCTTCACGCAGATCCGTGATGCGTACCTCCGTGAGCTCCTGGCCGACGGCCTCCAGCACGTCCTTGAACAGGTCGTGGGTCAGCGGTCGTGCGGGGGCCATGCCCTGCTGGGCGAACGCGATAGCCGTCGCCTCCCCGGGGCCGATCCAGATGGGGAGGTAGCGGTCGCCTCCCACTTCACGCAGGAGCACGATCGGTTGGTTGGAGGGCATCTCGACCCGGACACCTACGACATCGAGCTCGTTCACACAGCAACCCTAGGCCGTGCCCGGGACGTTTGGGTAGTCGGGCACAGAACGGCCGAGCGATCCGCCGACGGCGAACACCCGGCTCAGGGCAGCCGCACGCCCAGCGCGGACTGCACCAGCGCGGCGTGCAGCTTGACCGCGAGCCCCGCCAGCTCCTTCGTACGCGCCTCGGCGTGTGCCCTGGTCTGCGGATTGCGGTGGCGCCGCAGCGGGGCCAGCACCTGGTCCACCAGGCCCGCCTCGCGGTCCGCGGCGGCCTTCATCACCCGCAGATGGCGCGGCTCGATCCCGTGCCTGCCCAGTTCGGCCACCAGAGTGGCCACGGTGACCGTCTCGGCGTCGTACACGCCGTCCGGCAGCGGTGCGACGAGACCGTAGGACTCCCACTCCTCGAGCTGCTCCGGGCTGATCCCCGTGGCCGTCAGCAGCTCGTCACGGCCGATCCGCACGGCCGCGGCGGCCTCCGGCTCGCCCAGGATGTCCCCGAGCGGCTCTCCCTCACCCCCATCACGCGGACGGCCCAGGGAGGGCAGCCGTACCTCTTCGCCCCGCTCCAGGGCGTCCAGATGCTCGCGGATGACCTTCAACGGCAGATAGTGGTCCCGCTGCATCCTCAGCACCTGGCCGAGGCGCTCGACGTCGCCCGCGCTGAACTTGCGGTACCCCGAAGGGCTGCGCTGCGGTTCGATGAGCCCCTCGGCCTCCAGGAACCGGATCTTGGAGATGGTGACTTCCGGGAACTCCTCGCGCAGCACGTTCAGCACGGTGCCGATGCTCATCAGCCCGCTGTCCGCGGCGGCGGTGCCGCTGTCGGCACCGCCGCTCGGTGTGTGAAGCATGGACCCTTCCCTGGCGGGTCAGATGCCCCGCTGACTCGCGTAGAAGACCAGCCTGTACTTGCCGATCTGCACCTCGTCACCGTTGTGGAGCGCGACCTGGTCGATGCGCTCGCGGTTGACGTATGTGCCGTTGAGGCTGCCGACGTCGGCGACCGTGAATGTGCCGTCCGGGCTCCGGCGGAACTCCACGTGCCGACGTGAGACCGTCACATCATCCAGGAAGATGTCGCTCTGCGGATGGCGCCCCGCCGTGGTCAGATCGCTGTCCAACAAGAAGCGACTGCCCGAGTTGGGGCCGCGGCGCACCACCAGCAGCGCCGAGCCGAGCGGCAGCGCGTCGACGGCCGCCTGTGCCTCCGGAAAGAGCGTCGGGATCGGCGTCTGGCCGGTGGCCTCCGCGTCGTAGGCCTCCAGACCCGAGATCGAGATCGTGGAGGTCGTCTCCGACGCACGCTCCGGAACCGCCCCAGCGCGAAGCGGGGCACCGCAGTTGGAACAGAAGCGGCTGTTCTCCGCGTTGCGGTTACCGCACCTCGTACACACCAGAGCCGACATGTCCCCGAAACCTATGGGGCCGGACGCGCCAGGGTCAACAGACGCCGCGCCCTGACCTCCCGAAATGCCGCCACCCGGAGCAGCGACCTGGTCCCGGAACAGCGGGCGCTGGCCCTCCGCTTCTCCCGGCTGTGCGCGATGACGGGCAGTCGCACTGTCGCGGCCCTCTCGCGCGCTCTTGCCGAACAACTTCGCAAACAACTTCACGGGCGATTCCCCTTGACCGAAACAGACCCGCCCGTGGGGCAGGACGAACCCTGATTGCATACACCGGCCGACCCGGACATCCTCACAACGTCCGTATCCACCTGACAGTTTCCACCACGCACCACCCATTCGGTGCGCCGACCCCCCGCAACCTCATGCCCCTGCCGGACGGCGTCCATGCACCCCCGGTTCACGGGGAGGACGACCGAGCGTAGTCAGGCTGCTTCGCCGCTCGCAAGGCATCCACGACGATCTTCGTCGAACGCTCCACAGTGACCGTGGCCTGCTCCTTCTCGAGGGTCTGCACCACGCCTCCCGGAATGTTGAGCGCCGGCTCGAGGTCCTGCGGCTTGCCGATGACCTTGAAACGATAGGGCTGGGTGATCTTGTTCCCGTCGACGCTCACGCTCTTCCCGAAGTCCGACAGATACGTGCTGGCGACGACCCGAACTCCGTTCACCTGGATGGCCTCCGCGCCGGCCGCGCGCAGCTCCTGGATCGCGTCGAGCAGCATGTCCGCCTGGACCGTTCCCTTCGTGTCCCCGATGGTCATCGTGATGCCGGGTCCCTCTGCCGCCACCGTGCCCGCAAGGATGCCGAGTTGTTTCTCCTTCTCGGCGGTCTGCTTGCGGGCCTCCTCAGCCCGGTTCGAGCTGTTCTCGAGCTCCGACCGCTGATCTTCGAGACCCTGCTTCTCGTCTTGAAGACGTTGCGTACGGTCATCGAGTTCATCCAGGATGCGCACAAGATCCTCCTGGCGCGCGCCGCGCAGGGCGCTGCCGCCGTCACTGTTGGAGGCGACCTGGACAGCCAGACCGAAGCCGAGGCCGAACAGCAGCAGCGCGACGATGAGTTGGGCCCGCGTCACTCGCGGCGGCCACAGCCCCTTGGCCAGGCGCTGACGGCCTGTCAGCGCCGCCTCGGGGTCCTCCTGCGACGCCCCGGACGTGCCTTCGGCCGCCGCCGGGACCTCCTGCGGCAGCTCCTTGCGCAACCGGTGCTCGGGACTCTGCGACGGCTCGGGCGTCTGCGACGGCTTGGACGTCTGCGGTGCCCTGGGCGTCTCTTCCTCGTTGCTCATCGGCCTCACGCCCGGAACACGTGCCGACGGATCGCCGCGGCGTTCGAGAAGATGCGGATGCCGAGGACGACGACCACACCGGTGGAAAGCTGCGCGCCGACGCCCAACTTGTCGCCCAGGAAGACGATCAGCGCCGCCACCACCACGTTCGACAGGAACGACACCACGAAGACCTTGTCGTCGAAGATGCCGTCGAGCATCGCCCGCAGGCCGCCGAACACGGCGTCGAGCGCCGCCACGACGGCGATCGGAAGGTAAGGTTCGACGACCGCCGGAACCTCCGGCCGGACCAACAGGCCGACCACGACTCCGACGACGAGGCCCAGTACGGCGATCACGATGTGCCCTTCTCTGTGCTCGGTTGTGCTGTACGTACGGTCACACTCGGTGCGGCGGGCAGCCGGACGTCACCCTCGACGGAAATGCCGGTCCGGATCCCGTAGTTCTCCTGCAGCGCATGCAGGTACAACCCGTCGGCGCTGTTCTGGAACCTGGTGCTGAACCGCTCGCCGTCCCCCACCGCCAGCACCGTGTACGGCGGTACCAGCGGTCTGTTGTCGACCAGTATCGCGTTGCCCGCGGCCCTGATCGCCGACAGTGCCGTCAGCCGCTGCCCGTTGATGGCGATGGCTTCGGCGCCCGACTCCCACAACCCGTTGACGACGCGCTGCATGTCGCGGTCCCGGACGCGGCCGGTGTCGGAGAAGTCGGAGGTCTCGCGCGGATCGCCGTTGCTGCCCATGGTGGCTTCCTTGGCGTCGTTCACGACGAGCTTCACACCCGGGCCGTGCACGGCGACGGCACCCGACAGGATCCCGGCGAGGTCGGCGTCGCCGCCGCCGTCCTTTTTGAGGGCTTCGCGCTGCCGTGCGCTCACCTCGTCGCGCAGCTTGTCGACCGTCCCCTCCAGCTTGTCCGCGGCCGCGGTCTCACGCTGGATGCGGTCGATGAGCTCCTGGCGTTCCTTGGCGACGGTCGGGGCTGCTATGCGCGCCTGCGCGGCGCCCACGGTCACCACCAGGGCGGCGAGCACGAGTCCCACCGCGAGACCGAGCCTGGCCCGCACCGTCCCGGGCATACCCCCGGCGCCCTCGGCCTCCTTCCGCGCGGCCGCCTCGGCGTATCCGTCGTCGAGGCTGTGATCCATGACATTGGTCAGCAACGACATGGAGGCGTCCGGACGCGTGGGGCGCCCTGGCGTGCTCCGAACGGGGGGCGGCTGCGGCATGCCGCACATAGTCGCACGTCGTGAACGCATACTCCGAATGGCCCCACCGGCGTGCCGGACAGGCCCCCGTGGGGGCGCCCGTCCGGCACGCGCGCGCGTTGTGGGTTCTACCGACCGGCGCTGTCCACGACCCCCGACCACTCGTCGAGCAGGGCCTGCGCGGAGGCGTCGTCGGGCCCTTCCGCCCACAGGTGCGTGACGGCCTCGGCGGGGTCGGGCAGCACCAGTACCCACCGCCCGTCGGTCTCCACGACCCGCACCCCGTCGGTCGTGTCGACGAATCGGTCTCCTGCCGCCTCCACGACCCGGCGCATCACGAGACCCTTGACGGCCCAGGGTGTCGCCAGATCGCGCCTGAGGACGTGCGCCCTCGGAATCCGCGCGTCGATCTGGCTGAGGGTGAGTTGCGTCCGCGCCACCAGCCCGATGAGCCGTACGAAGGCGGCCGTACCGTCGAAGACGCTGCTGAACTCCGGCACGATGAACCCACCGCGCCCGTCTCCGCCGAAGATGGTCGACTCCTCACCGCCCACGCGCGTGAGGTCGTCGGGGGAGGTGGTGGTCCACTCGACCTGTGTCCCGTGGTACGCCGCCACCTGTTCAGCGATCCGTGTCGTGGTCACCGGCAGGGCCACCTTACCGCTGCGGCGCTCCGCGGCCACCAAGTCGAGCATCACGAGCAGCGCCCGATCGTCCTCGACGATCCGCCCCTTCTCGTCGACCAGCGACAGCCGCTCGCCGACCGGGTCGAACCGCACACCGAAGGCAGCCCGCGACGAGGCGACGATCTCACCGAGCCGCATCAGCCCCGAACGCCGCGCGTCGGCGCTCTCCGTCGGCCGGGACTCGTCGAGCCCCGGATTGATCGTCAGCGAGTCCACGCCGAGCTTGCCGAGGAGGCTCGGCAGGACCAGCCCGGCACTGCCGTTCGAGGCGTCCACGACGACCTTGAGCCCCGACTCGGCTATCCCCGAGGTGTCGACGCTCCGCAGCAGCGATCCTGTGTACGAGTCGAAGACACTGGACGGGAAGTACAGGTCACCGATCTCACCCGGAAAGGCCCGCCGGTACTCCTGCCGCGCGAACACCCGGTCCAGCTTCCGCTGACCCGCCTGCGAGAGGTCGGCGCCCTGGCTGTCGAAGAACATGATGTCGACCGAGTCCGGAACGCCGGGCGAGGTCCGGATCATGATCCCGCCGGCGCTGCCCCGCGCGGTCTGCTGCCGGGCGACGGGCAGCGGCACGTTCTCCAGGTCGCGCACGTCGATGGCGCTGGCCTGGAGCGCCGAGATGACCGCGCGCTTCAGCGCACGCGCGCCCCGGGAGTGGTCGCGGGCGGTGGTGACCGTGGACCCCTTCTTCAGCGTGGTGGCGTACGCGCCGGCCAGCCGCACGGCCAGCTCGGGCGTGATCTCCACGTTCAGGATCCCGGACACACCACGGGCTCCGAAGAGATGCGCCTGGCTGCGCGACTCCCAGATGACCGAGGTGTTGACGAAGGCGCCGGCCTCGATCGTCTTGAACGGGTAGACACGCACGTTGCCCTGAACGATCGATTCCTCGCCGATGAGGCATTCGTCGCCGATGACCGCGCCGTCCTCGATCCGGGCCGCGCGCATGATGTCGGTGTTCTTTCCGATCACGCAGCCGCGCAGATTGCTGTGCGGACCGATGTACACGTTGTCGTGGACAACGGCGCGGTGAAGAAATGCTCCGCTCTTCACGACGACGTTCGAGCCGACGACCGTGTGCTCACGGATTTCGGCACCGGCCTCGACCTTGGCGTAGTCACCGATGTAGAGCGGGCCGCGCAGCACCGCGTCGGCGTGCAGCTCCGCCCCCTCCGCCACCCATACACCCGGGGAGATCTCGAAGCCGTCGATCTCGACGTCGACCTTGCCCTCCAGGACGTCGGCCTGCGCCTTCACATAGCTCTCGTGGGTGCCGACGTCCTCCCAGTAGCCCTCGGCGATGTAGCCGTAGATCGGCTTGCCTTCCTTCATCAGCTGCGGGAAGACATCGCCGGACCAGTCGACGGGCACATCGGCTTCGACGTAGTCGAAGACCTCGGGCTCCATGACATAGATACCGGTGTTCACGGTGTCCGAGAAGACCTGGCCCCAGGTCGGCTTCTCGAGGAAGCGCTCGACCTTTCCCTCTTCGTCGACGATGGTGATGCCGAATTCCAGCGGATTGGGCACACGGGTCAGACAGACGGTGACCAGCGCACCCTTTTCCTTGTGGAAATTGATCAGATCGGTGAGGTCGAAGTCGGTCAAGGCATCACCGGAGATGACAAGGAATGCGTCGTCCTTCAGTGCTTCCTCGGCGTTCTTGACGCTCCCGGCGGTACCGAGTGGCTTCTCCTCGTTGGCATACGTGAGCTCCATCCCGAGTTCCTCGCCGTCACCGAAGTAGTTCTTGACCAGCGAGGCCAGGAACTGCACGGTAACGACTGTCTCGTTGAGCCCATGCCTTTTGAGCAGCCGCAGCACGTGCTCCATAATTGGCCGGTTGACCACCGGCAGGAGTGGCTTGGGCATACTCGAGGTCATCGGACGAAGGCGTGTGCCTTCGCCTCCGGCCATCACGACGGCCTTCATGTCGGAAGCGTCCTCCTCTAAGAGACGACGGTCCAGCCGACTTCACCCGTCTAGATTGTCCCGCAGTTTCCCCCCGCGGGCCATCGAGCCACTACGGCCGCCAATCGGCGGGCTCAATCGGCCATGGCGTCCGCCCTCACAAGTCGGCGGACCTGGACCACGTAGAGGACTCCTGCCCACCAGTACAGGGTTGTACCCCATCCGGCGAAGGCCCATCCGAAAATAGCAGCGAGTGACGCAATCCATCCGCTTCCGTCACTCAGAAGCAGGAGCGGGAACGCGTACATCAAGTTGAAGGTGGCGGCCTTCCCAAGGAAGTTCACCTGGGGTGGCGGATAGCCATGGCGCCTGAGGATGCCCACCATCACGAGCAGGACCAGTTCTCGCGCCACGAGCACGGCCGTCAACCAGAGAGGCAGGATCTCGCGCCAGGTGAGTCCGACCAGCGTCGACGCGATGTAGAGTCGGTCGGCCGCGGGATCGAGGAGCCGGCCGAGGCTGCTGATCTGGTTCCAGCGCCGCGCTAGCTTTCCGTCCAGATAGTCACTGACGCCGCTCAGCACGAGCACGAGCAGCGCCCAGCCGTCGCTCTTCGGCCCGCCGAACTCGGGCCTGAGGATCAGCCACAGGAAGATGGGCACGCCGACGAGCCGCGCCATACTCAGGATGTTCGGGATGGTGAGGACCCGGTCCGTCTGAACGCGGGTCTCCTGGACCTCCACCCGGGGGCCTCCTGCGGGAAATGAGCCAACGATGCCCCCTGACCTTACCCGCAGGGTTCACGGCCCGGTGCAGAGGGGTGGGAACATCCCCTTGAACACAGAAAACCCCGCACCATACGGTGCGGGGTTCCTCAAGATTTGTTCGGCGGTGTCCTACTCTCCCACAGGGTCCCCCCTGCAGTACCATCGGCGCTGTAAGGCTTAGCTTCCGGGTTCGGAATGTAACCGGGCGTTTCCCTCACGCTATGACCACCGAAACACTATGAAACTCTCAACCCGGCCGCTGTGACCTACAGCGGGGCTGTTCGTGGTTTCAGAACCAACACAGTGGACGCGAGCACCTGAGGACAAGCCCTCGGCCTATTAGTACCGGTCACCTCCACCCGTTACCAGGCTTCCAGATCCGGCCTATCAACCCAGTCGTCTACTGGGAGCC